>JAEYPM010000033.1 GCA_023410675.1 Bacillota bacterium
GATCTCTCGCCACTTTTTTTCTTTTGATTCATCAGACATGAAAAACACCTCCATATTTTTTAGGTTATGAAGGTATTATTTCATAAAAATCTTTATATTCAAAGGTGAGTAATTATTTTACGCTTACCTTTATATTCTATTTATCGTTAAGTTGATCTTAGCCAGGTAAGTGCTTCAAAATATAGCGTAGTGAAAAGAGGATATGAATAAGGTATACTTTCCTAAATAATGAATTTCAAGGAGGTACCTTATGGATCAAGCATCTCTAGAACTTTGGAAAAAGAGAATGGATGACAGAAAATCTAGTGGTTTGAATGTCAGAGACTGTGTGAGAAAAATAATCTTACCAAACATGCCTATTACTACTGGAAAAAACGTATTAAATTCGCTGAACAAGATGAACATGATACAAATAATACACGAGTATTTGTAGAATTAAAACCATCCCCCGATCTTACAGAAAAAGCTGAGGAAGCATTGCAGATATCATGGAATGACTTGAAATTTTCCATATCTAATACGGAAACTGCAAAGATTGCAGCGGAATTCATCAGCCAGCTGCAAAGACGATGTTAAATCTCTTTACAAAGGATGTGGAAAAGAAGGAATTGAGAATCCTAAAGACCTTTTTCAAAAAGCTACAGTTCCAGCATCTATTCTATCCCACTCCATAGCAACCCCTTCCCTTGTAGCACAGGTTATGTATCAGAAGTTTGCAATGGAAATTCCTTTTAATCGTCAGGAAAAGGACTGGTATCGTTTAGGGTTGGTGCTGCCAAGAGCAGACATGACTGACAAAAGCTCTGACTTATGCCACAAACCAGAAAAAGTATCTGGAAACATTTTTAATAGATGGGCGTCTGCCAATCTCTAATAATCTTTGCGAAGCAAATATCAAACCTTATGCTACGGCAAGAAGAGCCTGGCTTTTTGCTGACACTCCAAAAGGAGCAACTGCTAATGCAGTTCTTTATACATTAGTAGAATCTGCAAAAGCAAACGATCTAGATGTATACGAATATCTAAAATACATCTTTGAAGAAATGCCAGATACAGATTTTAATAGTCATCCAGAACTACTGGACAAGCACCTGCCATGGTCAAAAGAATTGCCAGAGGTATGCAGGTTGAATCACAAACATAAAAAGTGCTTCAAAAAATGATACCGTTAGCTTACCATAATGATAGTGGTATAGCTAGACGTCATTTTTTGAAGCACTTACGTAAAATCTATAGAAAGCCCAAGGACCTGCTCACATTTATGAGCAGGTCTTTGGGCTTTTTCATACGCACTTAATCTTCCAAGCTTTTTGCTTCTTTAACTAGTCTAACAAATTCTTTTCTATACCCTTCTTCATCTTTTCCAAGTGCCTTCTTTGCCCTATTAATAACTGAATCATAGCTTGCATTTCCTTTATACTCTGAGTCGACCAGCAAAAGTCCAAACTCAGCTACTGCAGTAGCAAACTGAAAATCTTTGTTATTATTTCCTTCACTACCTCTTTTCATAGCAAATTCTAGAAGTTGACTTTTATCTGCATTAGGTTCTTTATATCTTATCTTTGTAAACATAACTTCATCATTATTGTTCTTTGTTTCTGTCCTTGAGTATCTTAAGTCGCTTTGACTTTCTTCTCCATCCGCAGGGACTATTTCATAAAGAGCTGTTACCGTATGGCCTGCCCCTATCTCTCCTGCATCCTTTGTGTCATCTTCAAAATCTTCATTATTTAGTTTTCGGTTTTCATAACCAATCAGCCTGTATTCCTTAACAAATTTTGGATTGAATTCTACTTGAATTTTAACGTCCTTTGCTATAGTTACTAAGGTGCCACTCATTTCTTTGACAAACACCTTCTCTGCTTCTTTTTCTGAATCAATATAAGAATAATTACCATTACCTTTATCAGCAAGTGTCTCCATTTTATTGTCCTTAATATTACCTGTTCCAAATCCTATGACACTAAGGAATACACCTTTTTCTCTCTTTTCCTCAATAAGATCTTGAAGTTCACTTTCAGAAGATGGTCCTACGTTAAAGTCTCCGTCTGTTGCAAGGATAATTCGATTATTGCCGCCTTCTATATAATTTTCCTCAGCAAGATTATATGCTAGTTCTATTCCCTCAGCTCCTGCTGTTGATCCCCCAGCATTTAGCTCGTCTAATGCATCTAAAATCTTTCCTTTTTGATCTCCTCTAACTCCCTCAAGTACTGCCCCTGATGCTCCTGCATAAACAACTATTGATACTCTGTCATTTTCTGTGAGTTGATTAACAAGCAGTTTAAAGGCCTTCTTTAATAAAGGAAGCTTATCAGGTTCATCCATAGAACCAGATACATCCAATAAGAAAACGAGATTACTTTTTGGCAAACGTTCTTTCTCTATTTCTTTTCCTTTAAGGCCCACCATGGCTATGTAATGTTCCTCGTTCCATGGACATGTCCCCATTTGCATATTTGTCATAAAGGGTTTATCACCACTAGGCTGTTCATAGTTATAGTTAAAGTAGTTAACTAACTCCTCTATTCTTACAGCCCCTGGGTCTGGCAAACTGCCACTATTAATAAATCTTCTTACATTACTATAAGATGCTGTGTCTACATCTATAGAAAATGTAGATACAGGTGAACTTATTGCATTTAAAAACACATTTTCAGTAATTGCAGCGTATTCTTCTGTATTAAAGTCCTTTGTTTCAATTTTTTGCATTACCTCATTTTCTGATGCAACTTCTTCACTCATTCCTTTACTCTCTTTTGATGTTACATCATACATTACATCTTTGGGTTGTGCTATTTCATTTGTCATTCTCACATCTGCTGAACTGTTTTTATTACCGCATCCTGAAAAGACCAAAGTCCCTACTATTAAGCCAACGATTATCATTTTAAACTTTTTGCTCATATTGATACCCCTTTCAACATAACTCCTAATATATTGTTTTATCTTTAATAATATATTTGACGTTCAAATATTCATATTGTTCCTTATAATTAATAATTTTTAAATATGAGGAAACAACATATGTTTGAGTTATTCAAAAAAGGCCTATAGAGGAACACGTAGCTTGATTTTGAAGCTTTTTCTAAAGAGGTAAAAAGCACTAAGAACTTGAATACATTGTTAGACGGTGGGAATATACACAATACTTGCAATAACCTATGTTTAGTATTTAATCCTTGATCTTCTGACATATAATATAACCTTTTTTGCTGGCATACTCATGATTCTCATATGGATATCTTGTTATTGCCTCAATTACTCTATATTTATTCTTATTTAAAATATTAACAATTTTATCTGTATCAAAAAACATATAATCTATCTCTACTTTTTCGTCAAAAAGTGAATCCATATGCAAAACTTTGTCTCCCACATGAAATGCCATGAAAACAACCCAATTGTCTTCTAATATTTCCCATAATTTTTTGAATACCTTCTCAACTTCTTCAAGTGTAAAATGAACTATTGAATAATATAATATGGCTCCACCTAGACTTTCCTCTTTAAGTTCCAAATCCAACATATCACCTTTAATGAATTCAATGTCAGGATTCTTATGTTTTGCTATATTAATCATGCCTTCTGATAAATCTATTCCACAAACATCCCATCCCATATCTTTAACATATCTTTAACATATCTTGAAACATGTCCAGGACCACAGCCAATATCACATATCTTGCTGCCTTTCCTTAATATATTTCCAAGCTCATTTAACAGATATCTATCAAGTGGTTTATTATCTAGTTCATTATAAAAAGTTGCTGCATATTTTTCTGCAACCTTGTTATAAACTTCAATAACATTAACTATATCCATAAATAAATACTCCTTTATTTTGCTTAATATAATATATTTCTATAGCGTAACGTCCTTGATTTATGATGTTCCTGATTCGGCCCCGTAGGGCCTTTCTCCTTAGATCACCTTTGCCTCAGTGATGGAATATGGCGAGTGCTTCTACATGTTCATACTTAGAGAACTTCTTCATACTTTTATCTTATGAGCCCTTGCACGAATCTGCTATTATGTAAAGTTGCACACCCCTCAATACCTAGCTAATACGGATGTCTGTGCCTAAATTAATGCTTTATACCCAAAATGCCCATCTGACATCAAATTTATCAACAAATCTGACTACACAGGCACTATAATCAGTTGCATTCATAGGTGAGATTGTAATACTCTCTTGCTTTAAAATAGAATAAGTTCTCTTCAAATCATCTTCACGATCAAAACTTACAGCTAATTGATATCCTGCTGACTTTGAATAACCATCATTATCTCCAAAATCATTTAACATAATGAGCTGATTATGAATCAAAATCTCAGCATGTACAACTAGATTACTTTGCTCTGTATTATAAATAATTGTTTTTACTGTCGCATTAAATGCTTTTATATATAGTTCTATTGCTTCTTTACATTGTCCATTAAAATACAAATGGGTAACTAACATAATATCTCCCTCTCTAGTGTTAATGTAGTGTAAAGTTTGACACTACTCCTTTTATTTAATTACTATACCTATCAAGAGTCTAGATGTTTTTTACAATAAAAATAGCAAAAGGCCCTATTCTCTATTGATTATTTTAATAATTATCACATATTAGAATCTAGATTTTTCATAGTTGTAAGGAATACTTGTCCCCACAACAACATCCTCTATTTTTTCAATAATCAGCCAATCATCCATATTCCCTTGATGATCAAATTCCAATGATGTAATCTCTTTTACATTATTAAATTCAACCAAGCACATACATTTCTTGTGCCATCTAACTCTTTGTTTTTCAGATAAATTTAGCTTGTCTTGATTCTGTGCCAATACATTATCTATTTCTTCTTCTGATAATTTTACATAGTTTTGTACATTTTTCACTTCAGCCATAGCAGTTATTTGTGCTGTGCCTTTTGTCATAAAATATAACTTTTCACCTTTAAAAACCCTACTATGAGGTATTTTTCTTCCTGCGGCTGCTCGAATAATCATAGTTTTTTTGCCTGCCAAAATTTTTTCTAATACTTTTTCTTTATCATCACAATAAACAACGTGTACCATTTTTATTCTCCCCTTTTTTTATCAACTTTTTGTGCATTACTTATGCTTGATAATTTATAAGATTACTCTGCCTATAAGTCTTCTATACAGTATAAAATGCCAACTAACACCAACTTGACCCTCCTTCGAGTCCACTCATTTCTATAAGTACCAGCAAATGGTTAAATATCCATTCTAAGTATCCATCAAATACTATCTCTTGACCTATGTTGATATTTAGCTAATTCTTTTTTCAAACCAATGCTTCCATGATAACGCTAATCCTTTCTTTGCGTATACCCTTACTTTTTACATTCATTCTTTTCAACTCTTGTAAAATAAATTTCTTATCAGATGCATTCAGTTCTCCAATCAACTGTATCCATAATGTATATAATGAGTCTGTATCAAGTACCTTATGAATCATATGGTCGATTCCAAAATACTTCCCGCATTCTGGAGTATATTTTAAACATCGAGACACTTCAAGCAATCCTTCTTTCCCATATCTATCAACAATATAAAAAATAGTTTCAGTGAGGTCATCCATTAAACCTATCTCATAGCAATTGTCATCAAATAATTCAAATAAATTCTTAATAGCATCAATACCTGCATAAAAACAAAGTGATTTACTAGCATCTACATATGAATTATCACAAATATCTATTTCATAGTTATAAACTTTTTTCAAGACCTCTATTGCACTTTTATAATTCATAAATCCTCCGAAAATATTATTATATCTAACGCTCACATGTCACATTACGCCCCTACATTCACGACGTAGCTAAACCGATGTACTTGCCTTTTCAGTGTATTCCACAGCACGCCCCTACATTGCTGGCATCTCTGAGCTGGACCTCCAAAGATTTTCTTTAAAGATGATGCTTACATCCAAAGAAGAGATGTGTACAGCTTTTATTCTATTGCTCACTATCCTTATTAATCAATTTTATTCTAGTAAACAATAAGATTGCCTCTCTAGTATTTTATCATTTTTCTTTATATTCATCTCTTAATATTGAGTAATATAATCGATCTACATATCGATCATCCATGTAGAAGAAATCTCTTAGTGTTCCCTCATATACAAATCCACACTTTTCAATAACTTTTTTTGAAGGAATATTTATAGATTTATGACAAACTTGTACCTTGTGCAAATTTATTTTTTCAAAACCATATTCTATAATAGCTTTAGTAGCTTCAGTCGCGAGTCCTTTTTGTTGAAAACTACTCCCAATACAATACTCAATTTCTCCAAAGTGATTTTTACTATCCACTAAAAAAAAAGCAATCTGCCCTATGCATTCATTTGTATCTCTAAATACAATAGCCCATCTATAATAATCATCTTTTTCGTACCCCTGTATGTATTGATCAAGTAATCCTTTAACTTCTTGTTTTGTAGAATAAACTGGCTCTGAGTACATTGATTGAATAGCAGCGTCATTCACCCAGTATCTTAACATATTCTCATCATCTGTATACTCAAACCTTCTTAAAAGCAATCTTTGTGTTTTAATTGGCTGTGTTCCAATATGCGTTAACATATTTTTACCTCTTTTCTTAAAAATGTTCTATAAACTATTTTTACCTTACACTATTAAATTTTTTAGAGACCTCATTTATACCCTTTAAGCTTATATTTTTCAATAGCTGTATAGTCATAAGGGAAACAATCAAACACCTCTGAATTTCTCATCATACATAGCCTCCAATTCAAATATGCTTTTCACCTACTTTATCTGATAAACATATTTTAAGTCTATTAACAATGTTATTTTAACATTACTGTAACTTCAACTCACCAACACACCAAATTTCTCTCTTGTGTTTAAAATCTTCATCAATAATTATCTCTTCGTATCCTTGAACATTAATATCAGCTGCTATATTCCATTTACTTATGAATGTTTTTACACTTTCTTTTTTTAGTAAAATCCATTTTTGATACTCATCATTTCTATTAAAAAAGTCATTGTAGTATTTTTCATCATTAAAAATAACAATTTGAGAATCCCATAAATTATGTATATCTATTACTGCTACAACTTTTGTATCTTCCATTTGCTGAGGTTTAATACTCATAAGATGTTTCGTTCTATTAATAATGGTATTTACACAACCAGTTTTTACATATGATGGTGACTTAGGACTATTAAGAAGCAAGTTAGAACAAGGCATATGAAAATGCCAATAGGATGCGTCAAGCAAATTTGGAAATTCAGATGTATAATATACTAATCTATCAATAAACCTATTATAATTACGCCGTGCACCTCTTATTTTTTTTCTATTGAAACTATTTCCATCACCCATTCCAGTTCTCCTAACTTTTTATCGAATTTTCCATACAGCCCTCCTTGTCTTAATAGATACTATCTTTTTTTACTAATGACAAGTGCTAATGACAAGTGAAAATTTCATATAACGTCCCCACATTGTGCGGGCAAGAAATGTGCTTTGCTTCTTCGAAGACATACTCCAAAGCAGTCAAAACGAACTTGAGTGCATTATTAGCCGATGCCAGACACTCCATGACTTAGAAATATTTTATTAAATTCTCAAAACTTTTCTTACAAAAACATCCCACTCAAAAAGTCCATCAATTCTTGTAGTTTCAATCATTTCTTCATCTCTGTAATATGGAGAAATTGGTAAGATTCCTAAAATATAATATCCTCCATGAGATGCTCCTCCTCCATCTCCTCCTTTTACATAGCAAGGGGCATCAACAATTTCATACATATAGGGATCATATGCAATATATAATCCAAACTGGTTTAACTTTTCAAAGTTATTATGGTAAAAGTACTTCTTATTATTACATATATCTTCTAATAGTTTCTCATCAATGTGAGTGCTAAAAATTCTTCTTGTTCCTCCCCCACACAAGTATTCCCATTCATCTTCTGTTAAAACAGAAAATCCTTGCTTACCCATATCCTCAATAACCTTATAGTAGTTAACTAATTCTCCATTCTCATTAACTACTTTTTGAACGTTTCTCTCAACTAGCATTGGTGCTATTTCACACTCTCTTAAAGGCGAGAAAACTTCTTTTAAATATTTAAATACCTCTATTTCTTTGGAATAACAAGCAATATCAAGCTCTTTCTTAATAGCGGCTATAATATACTTATCCTGCTCTTCTATTTCACTCCATCCTAACTTGACTTTACTGCCTGGTATAAATATATACTCATTACCTCGAAATTCAAATATGCCTGTTGTAAAGTTCATTTTATTTGTTGAAAATGTTTCTATATTTTTCAACACAAAATTATGTCCTCTATAACCCTCAAATGATTTAAGTATTTCTTCTTTTCTATTATCACTAAGTAGTATCCAGTTATTTAACTGCAAAAAATCCATACTTAACATCTTTTCCCCCTAATAACTTTAATAAAGTAATATCCAATCGTTGCTTATATTCTGTGATAGTCTTATATCTGATTTTAGCTAACGTCCCCAACTCACGACGCCTGCGAGCAGTAGTTGCACTTGGACTCTGTGAACAGGTGTGGTACTGGCTTCCCGTTCTGCTTGTGCTCCATAGATATGAGTACTTCATTTTAAGCCAGTAGCCCTTGCGTGAGTATTTTGTTCTACAATGCGGAAATATCCACATTCATCTTAAAAACAATTTCTTACTTTATGTAGAGATAACTCAATTATTTGAAAGTATGCTGTTTTATTCATAATAAAACCACAAGAATTACATACTTCGTATAATTCTTCTGTCTTTTTCATTTTATCCCCACATTTTATACAAAAGAACCTGCCTAAATGTTAACATCACTTTTCAAAAATTCTATATTATTAACTTTATCACTTTCTGTAGCCTTTATAAAGTAACAAAATATTTCTATCTGCAAAACCGAACGCTACAACGCCCTGCTATAACAACCCAGCGAGGTGCGTCAGCATACAGAGATCTGATGTTAGTATATAAGTATGGATACGAAAAGTTGAACATTCTATACTATAACAAAGGAGTGTTCAATAATGACCAAAAAAAAAATCCTATGCCTCAGAATTCAAGCAACAGATTCTAGAGCTACATAATTGTACTGGTCAACCTTTTTGGTAACACTTTGTTCGGAATTTATGCTTCATATCGAACTTACATCGGTGTCCTATACTTATTAACTGAGTGAGGTCTTACATAGTTATACCAATTAATATATTGCTTGGTCATTTCATCTAATTGCTCAATGCTTTCAAAGGCATATCTATAATAAAAACAGTTTTTGAAAGTATTATAAAATCGTTCCATGGGTGCATTATCGTAAGGATACCCAGCTTTACTCATACTTTGAGTAATTTCGTTATCCCTACAGAAAATTACAAACTCCCAAGAGGTATATTGCACACCTTGGTCTGAATGTAAAATCATTCCTTTTCCTGGCTTTTCTTTTTTTAGAGCCTCTGTAAGTGTATTTATTGCAAGCTC
>JAEYPM010000070.1 GCA_023410675.1 Bacillota bacterium
TATCTAGTAAGCTCTAACACAGTGTTGTCCCCCTATTCTCGTGAGAATTTGTGTTTCTAATGGGACAATACCATATTGTTAGAGCTTTTTCAATTTGTAAATTTAACTAGCACAACAAGTTAACTTAAGACAATTATGACATCGTAATTTAATTTTATCGTCCTATGATATATGCTATAATAGAATTAGTTTTTTACAATAATAATGAAAGATGTTGATTGACTTGAAGCAAATGTTAAATAACAGGCAAAAAGAAGCAGTTACCATGCCTCTTGGCCCTACTATGGTTTTAGCAGGTCCTGGTTCAGGAAAAACTCATGTCATTGTTCATCGAATCAATTATATGATTCGCTTTCTTAAGTGCATGCCACATGAAATATTAGTAATTACTTTTACCAGAGCTGCTGCTGATGAAATGAAAATGAGGTTTATCAATGAATATTCTATTTTCTCTGTACATTTTGGGACTTTCCATTCAGTCTTTTATAAAATGCTTAGAGCCGTATATCAAGATAAGTATACCATAAATAATCTAATAGATGAGAGTGAAAAAAGAAAAATTATTGAAAACTTATATATTAAGTTAGACGGTGAAGATTATGATGACTTTGTCAATGAGTTTATGAAACATATGTCCCTTATGCGTAATCAGCTCATACATCTTAAGCATTATAACCCAGATGGGATTTCAAAAGAGCACTTTATGGACTTGTATGAAAGCTATGAAAATTATAAGGCAATGACAATGCGCTTTGACTTTGATGATATGGTGGTCACCTGTTATGAAGAACTTACTCAAAATCCTAAATTTTTATCCTATTTTAGGGGAAAATATAAGTATATTCTAATAGATGAATTTCAAGATATTAATCTGGCACAATTTGAGATCATAAAACTTTTAGCAAATGAACATCAAAATATTTTTATTGTTGGAGATGATGATCAAAGCATTTATAAATTTCGTGGGGCAAAACCGGAGTTTTTACTAAATTTTAATAATCATTTTAAAAATACTAGAAAAGTTATTTTAGACACTAATTATAGATCAACTGAAAACATTGTAAACGCTAGCAATGCCCTGATTGCTCATAATAAATTTAGATATCCTAAAATAGTTCATGCATATAATAAAAGAGGGCAAAATCCTCATATTATTTATTGTAAGGATGCAAAGCAACAGGCACAGAAGATTAGAGAAAAGGTTCTAGAACTTAACAAAGAAGGTGAGCTATTAAGAAATATTGCAGTTATCTATCGTTCTAATATTGAGGTTCGTCCAGTAATGGAAGAGTTTGTTTCATCAAATATTGCATTTGCCATAAGAGACGAATGTATGACATTATATGATCAATGGATAGCAAAAGATATTCTGGCCTACCTTAAATTAAGTAAAGATCTATCACAAGATGAGCTTGTTTACCAACTTATTAATAGACCAAGCAGATTTATTAGTAAAACAGCTTTGTATGTCGCCAAAAAATTAAATGGCCCTATTTTATATAATTTATTAAAAATAGATGAACTAAGTCAGTGGCAAAAAGATCATATTCAAGAATTTATTTTTCATTTACAATGCATTCAAAAAATGCCACTTGGGAAAGCTGTTGCTTATATAAGAAAAAAGGTTGAATATGATCGATATGTATTTGATTATTGTAGTTACAGGAAAATACCATGTGACACGCTAATGGAAGTGTTAGATGAATTAGAAGAATCTTGCTCTAGTTATTTGGATGTTTATACATGGGAAGATTATTTATATAATATTGCACAGAATATAAAAAGATACCAAAGAAAATTAAAGACAGAAAAGGAAGGGGTCTTGCTAACAACAATGCATAGTGCAAAAGGTTTGGAGTTTAATACAGTATTTATTTTAAATTTAGTAGATGGGGTTGTACCTTATCATAAAAGTATCAAGGAAGCAGATAGAGAAGAGGAACGAAGGTTACTCTATGTTGCCATGACACGTGCAAAGACAAATTTATATTTGTATATTCCAAAACAGAGATATAAAAAAAGAACAGATATATCACCCTTTTTAAAGGAAATCATACGTACACAATCAAAATTAGTAAACATAGGAGGAAAATAATATGAGTAAGCAAAAAGGCAAACGAAACAAAGAGAAATTCAATATGTATCAATTTACTTATAAACACAAGAAAGCTATAGTGGGGACTATAAGCTTATTAATTGCGTTAAGTATGTTGGCTGGAATATTGGGACAGTATCTATAATATATGCTGGATCTGTGAGAAAATTTTTATGTATTGGTATTAATAGTTACTGTAATAATACTCATAGAATAGTTTTGTAAACATAAAATGGAGGACACTATGAACACAAAAAGAACATTGCTTATTGTTTTGACAGTATTAGGGATTGCTATATTAGGTATTGGCATTGGTGTATCAACTTACATATATAAGGAAGTAAAGGTGTTCGATAAGGTATTTGCCTTAGGATTATCTGTAGATGGCTTGCCTATATCAGGGCTTACAAGGGAAGAAGCCTATGAAATGCTAGAAAAACATATAGAAGATGATTTAAAGGCAAAAAAGCTAGCTTTAGTTTATGATGATGTTTCAGTAGAAATACCTTATTCAAAACTTGGAATTATGTATAATATAGATGAAGTTTTAGACGAAGCCTATCAAGTAGGGCATAGTGGGAATATCTTGCAAAGATATCAATATGCTACTAATCCATACCCTGAAATGAAGTCCTATACACTTTCTTGTGGTTATAATCAAGAAAGTATTCATAAAATATTAGAAAATAATGCAAAGAAGTTTTATAAAGAACCACAAAATGCAACTATAAAAAGAGTTAATAAACAGTTCGTGGTAACAGAAGAAGTTAATGGTCAAGAGCTTGATCAAGTGGCTACCTTAGAAAATATTGTTACATTTTTAGAAAATAACAAGTCAGGGAAAGTTGAGGCTGCCATAAAAATAATGGAACCTACTTATACCGCTGAGTCATTTAAGGATATTCAAAACTTAGTTTCTAGTTTTTATACAACTTATAATAATGCAGATCCAAATAGAAATATTAATTTAAAAGTGGGATCTGAAAAGATTAATACAACACTCTTGCCAGGTGAAACCTTTGCCTTTTCTAAATTTATTGAACCAATTACTTATGAGGGAGGATATAGAGCCTCAAAGGTGATTGTAAATGGATTATTAGAAGAAGGTATAGGCGGAGGGATTTGCCAGGTTGCTTCAACCTTATATAACGCACTACTCATGACAGATCTAGATATTACCATGAGGAGAAATCATTCTTTGTCAGTTGCTTATGTTCCTTTAGGAAGAGATGCTACATATGCAACAAATGCCATTGATTTTCAATTTAAGAACAATACGCAATATCCTCTATTTATAGAGAGCTATTGTGAAAATAATAAACTTTATGTTAATCTTTATGGACATAGTGACCTAAAACCAAAACACACGATAAAATTTGATTCAGTGACAACTGAATCTATACAGCCTCCTCCTACAAAGTATGTAGATGACCCAACTCTTTTTGAGGGACAAAAGGTTGAAGAAGTAAAAGCTCTATATGGTAAAAAAGTCAAGCTCTATAAATTATACTATGATGGTGATGTACTCGTAAAAAAAGAACTGGTTAATGATAGTTATTATAAACCAAGGGCTAGTGTAGTAAAGGTTGGAACAAAAAAGAAAGAAGTCCCTGTAATCAATCAGAATACAGAGCCCTCTGGTAGTGAGTTGTATCCATCTGATAATGATTCAGAAATGCCTACTTCATGGCCAGTAGATGAATTAGATCCATTTAGCGACATAATATTTGAATAAGATTCATCAAACAAAACTGCAAAACAAAGTATGTAATAATAAGCTTTCTATGCTTGACGTAAAAGAGCATAGGAGGCTATTTTATTGTTAGAAAATGCAAAAAGGGTGAAAAAAGAAAGGATGCATCGCATCCTTTCTTCATAAATAAAAATGAGTTTTTCAAAATATCCTCTAGTTTTGAGGAACAAAGAAATCACCAATGTCATCTTGTGTAGTAGTTCCTTCAGTGGTGTTATTACTTGGCTCAGTAGGCATAGGCTGCACAGGATTATCTGGACCAGAAGGTGGCCAATTGCTATCTGGATTATCTGTCCATGGGTCAGGCCAATTATCAGTAGGGTCACTAGGCCAAAATAGATTATCAGAACCATGAATATCACAAGGTTGTGTTGGTAAGCCTGGTGTATCTGTCTCACCCTTTTTCTTAGTGATGGTTTTTTCTGTAATCTGATCTGCAGGACAAAATTCAGTAGCTATTTTATTTGATTCTTTACAGATACGCACTTTAATATGCATATTACAAGGATCCTTAGGTGTATCAGTTTTACTAAAGAACTCAGATTTTACAACATGGTTTGGATCTTGTTCACAAAGCTCTGAAGCAAGAAGCCCTGATAACGTACATATTTTTACTTCAGCCATACCACTTTCTGATACATTAATCTTTGGAAACTTCTTATACTCTAATCCTTCATGCACTTCTTGCATAATTTTACCCCAAATATCTAGATGGTAGCTTGCACTATTATAACGAAGCTTTTTAGGTGTATCATGACCAGTCCAGATAGTAGCAGTATAATAAGGGGTATATCCTGAAAAGAGCAAATCCTTATCATCTGTAGTAGTTCCAGTTTTACCGGCAACAGGCATTTTGTTAAAGGTGCTTTTAAGCCTTCCACCTGTACCACGAATAATAACATCTTCCATCATATTTGTTAGTAAAAGTGCAGTAGATTCTTTGATAACCGTATGTGTATCTATTTGACTTGGATCTGTATTATCAAGAAGTATATTACCATCTTTATCAACAACTTTTGTAAATAGTATAGGCTCTACATATGTTCCATTGTTTGCAATTGCTGCATAAGCGACATTAAGTTCCAAAGGTGTAACACCAGTTGTTAATCCACCTAAAGGTAGAGATGCTACTTTGTCAGCGGCAGTAATAGTCGTAAATCCAAAATTTCGCAAATAATCAAAGGATGTATCACTACCAACAAGTTGACCTGTCTTTACTGCAAGGACATTCATGGAGTTATAAATAGCCTCTCTGACCGATGTTGGTCCTAAGAACTTACCATTCCAGTTTCTTGGTGTATAAGGTGCACTGCCAGCAATTTTTACTGTATAAGGCTCATCTATAAGCATAGAACCAGGAGACAGTTTGCCTGTGTCAAGAGCGGGAGCATAGGCAGCAAGTATTTTAAAAGTAGAGCCAGGTTGCCTTGTAGCTTGGGTAGCTCTATTAAAGGTTCTATTTCCATATTTATCTCCGCGACCGCCAGACATAGCTTTTACGTAGCCATTATGCTGGTCTGAAATGACAAATGCTACTTGAGGTTCAGGTATTTTAGTGATAACCTCATTTTCTATAATATCACTAGAAGTAATGCCCCAAGCTTCATGTTTGGCTTGCTTGAAGGCTTCTATACTATCTTCGCCACTGACTATACCTTCAGTTCCTAAATTAACAACTTCACCATTTGCTTTATTTACTGTTATACTATAATTAATTTTTAGTTCGTATGAAGCTTTTGGATACAGCGACTCGTCATTAATATATTTGTCCACAATTGCTTGCATCTCAACATCTTGCGTCGTATAAATCTTAAGGCCTCCACCATAAATTAAGTTATTAGCCTGAGTAGAAGTCATAGCTTTTTGTGTTTGAAGCTTAGCGATAACTTCTTCCACTACTGCATCTACGAAATAGCTATGCTTTGATTTTTCAATAAATTGCTGATGGGTTTTTTGTATTTTTGCATAAGGATCTTCTGCAAGAGCCGTTTGCTTTTCTGCCTCTGTAATATAGCCTTGCTCAACCATCTTATCAAGAGCTACTTTGCATTTTTCTTTATTGTGCTCTACATTACTAATAGGGCTATAGTAGCTTGGATTTTGAGTAATACAAGCGATAACAACACTTTCTGCTAGCGTTAGCTGAGAGACATCTTTATTAAAATATCTATTTGCGGCAGCTTGAACACCATTAGTTCCATGGCCAAGAGAAATCGTGTTAAGGTAATATTCCAAAATCAAATCCTTATCATCATAAATTTTTTCAAATTGAAGGGCTAAATATTGTTCTTGAATTTTTCTAGTAAATTTTTTCTCGGATGTAAGAACGTTATTCTTAATTAGCTGTTGCGTAATGGTACTTGCACCTTCACTTAAAGAACGATTTTTAATATTAACAAAGACTGCTCTTAAGATACCTTTTAGATCTATACCATTATGTTCATAAAAGCGCTCATCTTCAAGGGCAATAAAAGCCTTTTGTAAATACTTTGGGATTCTATCTAAAGTAACATAAACTCTATTTTCTCCGCCAGATAAAGTATCTATCTGATTGCCATTAGAATCGTAAATAAAAGAAGTATAGTTAGTAGTTGGTTTTAGACTGAGTTGTGTAATATCAGGAGTCCCTTTTATAATTCCCATAAAAACACCAAGTCCAGCACCAACAAGGGCAAATAACGCAATAATAATAGTTATAAAAAATATTCTAAAAAACATTAATTTGCCTTTGTTTATACGCTTTTTATTTACAGAGTTGAGCTTTTTATTTCGACGATTATTACTATCTTGTGAATAGTTCATATATTTCATCCTCCTCATTTCATTATTATACCAAATAAATATATTAGTGCAAATAAAACCTTGCATTAGTACAAGCATAATACGAATATATTTGTACAAAGCCTAATAAGGAGTGTTGGATATGGGTAAAATACCCTATACCTACAGATATAAAAAAAATAAATTAAAGTGGATTAAAATAATCATTATGCTTATTATGATTGTTATAACCAGTGTTTTTTATATTCAACTTGATAGAAAGGTTATTCCTTCTGCCATTGCTATGGCAAAAATGAGAGCTACTTCTGCTGCTACCCATGCTATTAATAAAGGAATTACTAAAGCAATTGCACTGAATCAACTGACTATAAAGGATTTGGTTGCCTATGATTATGATGAAAAAGGAGAACTTATATCATGGGATATTAATTCAATCACCATTAACAATTTATCTTCTAGTATTACAGAATGTAGTATACAGGAACTTGAAAATGTTGATATGGAACCTTACAAAATACCTATAGGTAGCATAGGTAACAACCGTGCACTTTCCAATATAGGGCCTAAAATAAGTATTGATATTATTCCTGTTGGAACAGTAAAAGTCAATTATGATAATGAAATACGTTCAGTAGGAATTAATCAGGTTCATCATACAGTCTGGCTTAATATAGACGCTGTCATTCAATTTGTTGTTCCACTATATTCCGATCAAATTATAGTTAGTCGAAAGGTTGTATTAATTGATAAAGTAATTGCAGGGAAGATTCCTTCAAGCTATGTCAATGTACCAGAAGAGTCAATATTGGATGTAGCTCCCTAAATTATTATTAACATAAACTAATAATAGCATAAAATAAAATGACTTAATATTATGTTTTTGATATAATATCAAGTGAAGAAATCCCCTATGCTCTTATGTTTACAGAAGAACAGCTAAAATGTTAAGATTAGATATATCTTCTTATGAAAAGATTATTGAGAATATGCAGCACTATCTTTCGCTAGGAATCTACTATATTGAAATATACCTTAAAACTAGAGATAGTCTTATGATTTCAAAAAACAAAAAATGTTTTATATATTCTTTTACTTCTATAATATGGAGCGTAATAATGCCTCAGCAAGTGGAGTTTTTTTAGGAGCTTTTGCAATAGGAATTAATAGAAAATATGAGCAAGAATAGTTTGCACAGTTATGTTTGACTTCTGCATTTGCTACAGATCTTGTATAAGACAACAAACATATTACAAAAAAAGATATTGATATTTTCGTTCAAAAGGAAAAAAATATATAATTTAAAATATTTTTTCTAATGAAAATATAAAATGATCTACAATGAAAGGGTGTTTTATGAACAGTACGAAGCAGCAAGAAGAAAGAGTATTATTAGTTGCAGCAATTAAAAAGACACATAATGAAAAAGAAGCTATAGAAAGTATCGATGAGTTAGAGGAGCTTGTGGAAACAGCTGGAGGATATGTGTTAGATAAGATTATTCAAAAATTAGATCATATTAGTGCAACCCACTATATAGGTAGTGGAAAAATAGAAGAACTGAGGCAGATTATACAGCATTATGAAGCTACAGGGATTGTTTGTGATGATGAACTTACACCGATGCAGATGAAAAACTTATCAAACCTTTTAGACACGAAAGTAATGGATCGTACAATGATCATCTTAGATATCTTTGCAAAACATTCACGTTCTAAAGAGGGAAACATTCAAGTAGAAATGGCACAGTTAAGATACCAGTATTCTAGATTAACTGGATATGGAGAAATGCTTTCAAGACAAGGAGGAGGAATTGGAAGCAAAGGTGCAGGTGAAAAAAAATTAGAGCTTGATAAAAGGCATATTCGAACAAGAATAGAGCAGCTAAGACAAGAACTAGAAGAAATACAAAAGCATAGAAATCTTATTCGATCAAGAAGAGATAAAAATAGCATTCCGGTAGTGGCTATAGTGGGGTACACAAATGCAGGTAAATCGACCTTGCTCAATGTCTTAACTGGTAGTGATGTTTATGTAAAAGATCAACTTTTTGCAACCGTAGATCCAACAACTAGGGCAGCCCAATTGCCAAGTGGAACAGAGATTATGCTTACAGATACTGTTGGATTTATCAGAAAATTGCCCCATCATTTGATTAAAGCCTTTTATTCTACTTTAGAAGAAGCAAAATATGCAGATATTATACTCCATGTCATGGACGTGAGCTCCCCTCATCTCATGACACATCAACAGGTGGTTTATGATACTTTAGAAAAGTTAGAGATATCAGGGATTCCTATTATAGCTGTTTATAATAAAATCGATAAGGTCAATGATATTTACCCAAAAGATCAAAGGGCGACCTATGAAGTATCTACTTCTGCAAAAAACAAAATTAATACGGATGCTTTACTGCAAACTATAGAAGATATTATCTATGATAACATGTTAGCATTTACAGTACGTATACCTTATGATAAGTCAGAACTAGTAGCTTATTGCCATGAAAAAGGTGAAAGAATAGAGCAACAATATGAGAATGAAGGCGTTCTTATCAAAGGATATATGTCTAAAAAGGATTTTTATAAAATTGAGCCTTATTCAATGGAGAGAAACGGACACTAATTATGCCATTAGAAAGAATAAAATGTCGAAAAAAGGAAATCTGATTATTAAATATCGCAATTTATTACAAGAATTAACATGATAGTGTAAATAGGGATATTGAATTGGGATTTAATGGAATATATCATCTCATAAAATGTAATAATAGTCTGAAAACTATACATTATTGCGATTTGTTTTTCTGTTTATTTTTTTCTTTTTGCTATATAATATTTTTGTAGAGAAACAAATGTTTTATTCTAGGAGGGGCATACGTTGATTGTTGAAAAACAGTATATTGGCAGTGCACAGATAGAGAGATTGGATAGAATAAACTATTATATTTTAAAGGGAAAAGATTGTTATGGCATAGAAATTGAGCAAATAGATCAAGGGAAAATCTTTTGCGATATGGAATATTTTACTGAGGATTATTCTGTAGCAAAAGAAGCAGTAGATTTGTTTTGTAAACATATTGTTACAATGACAAATTTACCAGAGGTTTTAGATGATTTTATCACAGAAAAGCAGCTCCATTAACTTGGGCTGCTTTTTTGTTGCGAACTTAAGATGAGATATGATAGTATGGAATAAAAAATATTAGGTGGATTCAAAATGAGCCAATATAAGACAATAAAACAAAATGCGGAAACAGAGATTATAGAAAAAAAGTCAAAATTTATTGCGAATGTAGTTTTAGTAACTTCTCAAGAAGAAGTAGAAAATGAATTAGTTCATATTAGAAAAAAATATTTTGATGCTTCTCATCACTGCTTTGCTTATCAAATTGGCTTAAACAATGAAACGCAAAGATTTAGTGATGATGGTGAGCCTAAAGGAACGGCTGGGAAACCCATTTTAGATGTTTTGAAAGGTGCAGATGTTAAAAATACTCTAATTTGTGTAACACGATATTTTGGGGGAACCCTTTTAGGTACAGGGGGGCTTGTAAGAGCATATGGTAAGGCAGCAAAAGAAGCACTAAAGACAAGTGGTATTGTTGAAAAAAGAAAAGTGCAGCTTTTTGAACTAACTATGCCTTATACACTTCTAGGAAAAGTACAATATGATTTAAATGAAAATGACTATACGATTAGAGAAATTAATTATCAAGAAGTAGTTGTAGCCTTAGTTGAAGTATTAGATGGCAATCAAGATCATTTTGAAAAATGGATTGTAGATCATACCAATGCTGAAATAACTCTAAGAAGATTAGCATATGACTATATAGATTTCACCGTGCTCTAGTTGCTATAGAACTTCTTGTTATGGTACAATAAATAATGCAATTTTATTTATTGAGAGAACTAATTGATTATAAATCTATTAAGGAGGATTTTGAATGTCAGGACATTCTAAGTTTGCGAATATTAAGCATAAAAAAGCAAAAAACGATGCACAAAAAGGAAAGATTTTTACTAAACTAGGTAGAGAAATAGCTGTTGCAGTAAAAGCAGGAGGTGCAGACCCTGCAGTTAATAGAAAGCTTAGTGATATTATTGCAAAGGCTAAATCAAACAACATGCCAAATGAAACGATCACACGCAGTATCAAAAAAGCAGCAGGTGAAGATGCCTCTGTTATCTATGAATATATTACTTATGAGGGTTATGGTCCAAATGGTGTAGCCGTTATTGTCGAAACCCTAACAGATAATAAGAATCGTACAGCAGCAAATGTACGTGCAGCATTTTCAAAAGGAAATGGCAATATGGGAACCACTGGTTGTGTGTCTTTTATGTTTGATAAAAAAGGTCAGATTGTTATTGAAAAAGAAGCTGTAGATATGGAAGAAGATGACCTCATGATGCTGTCTGTTGAAGCAGGGGCAGATGATTTTGAAGTAGAAGAAGAAGGATACACAGTGATTACTTCTCCAGAAGCCTTTAGTGATGTATACCAGGCACTTGAAAAAGCAGGAATTGAAATGGCGTCCGCTGAAATAGCTATGATCCCACAGACTTATACAGAACTTACAAACGAAGCAGATATTAAGGCTATGAATAAAATGCTTGATCTTCTAGAGGAAGATGATGATGTCCAGGAAATTTACCATAACTGGAATGAATAGATAAAGAAATTGAATAATTATAGAATGAGATAAAGCATCTTGAGTAGAATCAAGATGCTTTATCTCATTCTATAATTATTCTTTTGCCTTGATAGGAATGTAGATATCTGCTTCGCAATAATTGTCTTTAGATAATTTGATATCTATCATTTCAAAATGAAATGAGCCATCCTGAACATATTGTGAATGAAGGAGCCATGTGTATATATGCGTATAAATGTTACCTAAGATTTTAAATGTAATGGCATCAGCTGAGTGAGAACCTATATATTTAAAAATACCATACTTATGTGCTTTTATTTTTTCCCCACACATGCCTTTGGGAATATCATTTAAATGAGATACCTGTAAAGCAGGCATATATATGCTTTCATTCGATGTAATATCTGTATAGGTGGAGAAACTGATCAGCAAGTCTGGATTAATAGAACCAATAATTTTTTTTCTATAATTATAAAAAAAATCTTTTGCCAATTGATTAGCAAGGTTTTTTTGATAATTTTCACTAACCAAGAGCTGATGCTTTATGCCAACAATATAAAATTCAGGTTTTATAACAAAATAAGGAGATACAATAATGCCACTTTCTAAGCCCATAATTGATTTAAGGTCTAATTTATCCACTATAGGCAGTTGCCTTTTTTCTAATCGAAACTGAGAAGGGCTTATGCCAAAAGTTTTTTTAAAAGAACGATTATAGGACTGTACATGTTCAAATCCAAAGTCTAAAGCGATATCTTCTATTGTTAGGTCTGTATACATTAAATCATTAAGACTTAAGGATAATTTACGCATTCTTACATATTCCATCAACTTTTGATTGGTTATGACTTTAAAAATTCTGTGAAAATGATATTTAGATGAAAACAAGTGCTTAGCTATATCATCAAGTGTAATTTTTTCTTTTATATTTTCTTCTATATAATTAATCGATTTCTCCAAATCATCAAACAGACTCATTTTTTAGAACCCCTTAGAAAATATATAGTCTATAAACCTAGAATAATATATCAAATAAACTTTGACAAGAGCTTAACTCATGCTATAAAAAAAGGTTTAAAAATTAATAGCAAGAAATGCTAAGTTCTTTCGCTGATTGTGATTTAGAATAAGTAATAAGAGACGATGAAGGAGGAGAAGACCATGGCTTATAAACTATTAAAATTGTTTCTATGTTACCTTTCTTTTAGTCTATTTTCATCTTGTATGAGCATAAATAAAGTAGATAACAATAGTACGTATACTGAAAATAGCAAAAGAGAAATAGAGACAACTCATTTACCTAGCTTAGAAGAGGAGAAATTGGAAGAGTTCAAAACAATTGAAAAGAAAGAGGTTGTTCAAGTGAAGAGTAAGAATGATTATGAAGATTTTTGCCAAGTAGAGGCAAATGTATGTGCGGGTATACTTTTTGAGAAAGAAGGAACGATGCTAGTTGCGAGTCCCATAGGACTAAATAGAGTAGCATCAGATGGTACAATGAGTTTATTTTGTGATTTTAGCCAAGTAAATAAACGATACAATTTTCACTTTATCAGTCCGCTAATATGGGATATGAAATATGATAAGGATCATAATATTATTGCTGCAGCTCAAGATCGTATAATAAAAATTGATAAAAAGGGTAATCTAATAACTTTAGTTGAGGAAGAATTTCAGGGATTTTTGGGGGCAAGTGGTCTGGAAATAGATAAAGAGGGAAATATATATGTTGTGAGTGGAGGAAAAGTATATAGATATTCAAAGGATCTAGTAAAAACAGAATATCTTAGCTCAGAGGATTATAATTCATTTTTCTCTATTGCGTTTAGTCCTGATAATAAATATCTTTATTTAACGGATTTTTATACAAAGTCACTTATAAAATATGAAATAAATGCAGATGGTACTGTGGGACAGGGAAAAGAAATTATTCGTGAAGTAGTAAAAGATTCTGGTGCTTATGGTGCACCACTAAATATGATTTTCAATGATAGTGGTGATATGTATGTTTCTATAGATGGAATGGCATATATCCTAAGGATTAATAAAGATGAAACTATGCAGCTTCTATACATGAACAAAGATGTTCGCAATCACATCATAGCATTTGGAAATGAAGCATTTGAGGAAGACTGTATTTATTTCACTACATATGGTAACAAAGTGTGTAAGTTAAAATTAGATAAAGCATCTTGAGTAAAGTTCAAGATGCTTTATCTAATTTGGGGCAAATTGTTTTGTGTCATTAGAAGTCTTTGTTTTTTAAAGATGAGTGTAGATAAAAGATTTTCATCACGTCTGCTAAGATCTAAAAATTGAACGCGATGATTGTATGTACCAACATTATTTTTCTCACCGACATTTAATAACTCGCCCATCAACTTAAAGTCATTATCCAAAAATTTAAATTCCATATATATCCTATCTTCTCGATTCATTTTTTCATCACTAACTAAACATAACCCACCGACACTTATGTTCACAGTTGTTCCACGGTGAAACTTTAGTGTATCTAGATCAACTGAAGATACATTTAAAGGAAGAAGCTTATAGTTTACATTCATCAGTACATCTAATCTAAAGTACTGTCTTTGCTGCTTTTTAATGAGGGGTGAAGAAATAATAGCATTATAATAGAGATTTTGTTTTGCCATGTATTTACCTAATATTTGTATGGTACTCATATATAAAGCTTTTTTTGATATAAAGCACAGATCAAGATTTGTTCCATGAGGTAGGATAACCCAATCTGTTTTATCCATAGGGGCGAAAAAAGTGATAATATCTTCTTGCCAGTCTACAATTTTCGTAATATATGTATTCTTATCATAGGTAACTCTTAAAGATAAGTTAATGTCTGATAAAAGAGAGTCTTTATGGTTTTTAATGGTCTTAAGGATTTCTGATTTATTTTGATTATTATTAATCAATGCCAATTGCATCACCCCTATCCAAATTATTGTGCTTTAGTTATGTATTAGTTAGGTACTTAGAATTCATATAGTATAGTCTAATATTTGAACTGTATACTCTATACTCTATTATACTTTATTACTATGTTAGTTTTCAATAAATTTTATAACCTAAAATCTTTCTTGCAAAGAGACTAGTTATATGTAAGAATAAGAAATGGTTATATTCAAATACTAAAAAAAAATATTCGTTTCTTTTTTGCGAATGTAAGAAAGAAGTGGAGGAATAGATAATGAAAATTATTTGCGTGGCTCTTAATCCAGCAATGGACAAAACTATTTATGTCAATGATTTTAAAATTGGACGCGTTAATATCATTGATGAGATGCATTATGAAGTTGGTGGTCGAGGGATTAATGTAGCTAAGGTATTAAACAACTTTGAAATAAAAAGTATTGTTACTGGCTTTGTTGGAGGCGTATGGGCAGAGACTTTCCGTACTAGACTAATGAAACTAGGCATTGAAACTAAATTTTTTAAACTATTACATGATACAAGGGTGAACACAAAACTCATTGATAGAGAAAGTGGAGAATGTACCTCAATCAGTGAAAAAGGCCCTTTTGTTCCGGAGGAACTTCTTGAAAGGTTTATCCAATCTTTTACGATTATGTGTAAGGAAGATGATATTATTGTTCTATCAGGAGGAATGCTTCCTGGAATAAAGGATGATATATACTATGAGTTAACAACTATTGCTAAAGAAAAGGGGGCCTATGTGATCGTAGATAGCTATGGTGAGGTGTTAAAGAAGACTTTACCTGCAAAACCAGATGCGATCAAGGTGACGTATAGAGATTATGTCCCAGAAGAATATTGGGGGAAAATCACAAAAGCTGATTTTGGCTACATTGTTGGACAAGTAAAGCAAAGTGATATTGATAGGATACTAATATCTTTAGGAGATAAAGGGGCTATTTTTATAGATAAAAATACAACTTATTATGCAAATAGTATTGATGTAGGCGTTAAACTAAGGCATCCAGTAGGTGCTGGCGATGCCATGGTTGCAACACTTGTAAAGAGTAAGCTAGAAAATATGACGCCAGTAGCTTCTATGAAGCTTGCTATTGCATGTGGCTCTACTTGTGTTATGTCTCAAGGTATTACGAATTGTACAGAAGAACAAGTTGTGAAACTTTTACCAAAAGTAGATGTAGAAAAGATAACAGCATATTAATAGTTAAATATTTAAGCTATTTCTTTATAAAAGAGATAAAGGAGATTGTATGCCGAAGAAAAGTGATATTGTAGAAGGAAAAATTGAAAAGGTCTTATTTCCAAATGTAGGTGTCATGCATCTAGAAGAAAATATTCCAGTGTATGTCAAAGGTGCTTACAAAAATCAGTTGGTCAGTGCAAGACTTTTAAAAAAGAAAAAAGGGATATGGCAAGCACAGCTCATTGATGAATTAGAAAATCCAAGTTATTTCATTGCATCTGATTGCACTCATTTTAAGCAATGTGGTGGATGTGCTATGCGACATATTCCATATGATATGCAGCTCAATCTAAAACATAGCCAAGTTATTGACCTAATAAAAGAAGCACAGGTAAGTGATTTTGAAGATTTAGGTATTGTGTCTAGTCCTAACCTTTTGGATTATAGAAATAAAATGGAGTTTAGTTTTGGCGATGCATACAAAGGTGGCCCTATGACACTTGGGATGCACAGAAAAAATACGACATTTGATGTCCTTACAGTAGAAGGATGTATGATTGCATCTCAGGATTTTAGCCTCTTATTAAGATGTGTATTAGACTATTGTATTGAAAACCAACTGCCTTATTATAAGAAGCTTTCTCATGAAGGATATATGCGTTATTTAGTGATTCGTCAATCAAAAACAACTGGAGACATTCTTGTGAATATTGTAACCTCCACGCAGATGCAACATGATTTTTCAGCACTTGTTCAAAGGATGCAAAACTTAGCTTTAGAGGGAAACATAAAAGGAGTATTGCATACGTATACAGATACACTTGCAGATGCTATTAAACCAGACACTATTAAACTAATTTTTGGTGAGGACTTTATCACTGAAAAAATACTTGGTCTAACGTTTAAGATTTCTCCATTTTCTTTCTTTCAAACGAATACCTTGGGAGCAGATATGCTTTATAAAAAGGCTCTAGATTTGATAGAAGAAATAGATAATAAAACAGTATTTGATTTATACTGTGGAACGGGTACGATTACACAAATCATGGCAACAAAAGCTAAAAAAGTATATGGTATAGAAATCGTAGAAGAAGCTGTTGTTAAGGCACGAGAAAATGCTGCTTTGAATGGACTTTCTAACTGCACATTTATAACGGGAGATGTTCTAACAGAGGTAGATAAGCTAACGGATAAACCAGATATCATTGTTTTAGATCCACCTAGAGAAGGGATTCATCCTAAGGCAATTCAAAAGATTATTGATTTTAAAGCAAAAGAACTTGTTTATATTTCCTGTAAGCCAACATCATTAGTACGAGATTTACCTATTTTTGAAGAGGCAGGATATAAGGTTAAAAAACTTATGTGCGTCGATATGTTTCCGCATACGGTACATGTTGAGACGGTTGTATTGATGTGTGCGTCCAGCGAAGCTGGCAAATGCTAACAGGTGAAAGTCCTGTAGTGGTAAAGGTAGGGAAGCCACTTAGTCAGTAACCAGCGTATGGAGTAATTCATACGTT
>JAEYPM010000101.1 GCA_023410675.1 Bacillota bacterium
TCACTTTAGTATTAAACTTTTCAATGAAGCTTGAAGTAATGCCTTCAATAACAGAAGAACTTATGGTCTTCGTATTATCTAAAACAAGCTTTACTGTTGCTTCTCCTATTTCATGGTCTTCATCAAATCCTTTAGGTATCAGTAAATATCCCCCAATTTTTTCTTTCTTTAACTCCTCTTGTGCTTGTTTTTCATCTTGATACACTTTTATTTCTAACGCACTAACTTTTTCTAAAGAGCTTAGAATACCTTTACTAATCTGAGTATCCCCATCATAATTGACAAAGCCCACATTATACTTTGCTTCTGTATCTTTAAAAGCAAATCCCATAAGGATAATAATAAATATTGGAACAACAAAAAGTATAATAATCACTCCTATATTCTTTCTTAGGCTTAAAAATTCCTTTCCTAGTATATCTATAAAGTTCATCATTCTCTCAATCCCTTCCCCGTAAAATGAAAAAATACATCTTCAAGCCCCGGTTTCTTAAAGTCAATATTTTTTATGTCTAACTTATGCTTATTGGCAGCTTTAATGATATTCTCAATAATATTCAAATCCTTAGTTGTAATAATCTTAAGTACATTGTCCTTAATATCAATACTGTTAACGTCTTGAATCATTTCAATCTCTTTTAAAAGAGCATCACTCATATCGTAAAATTCAACTGTATATATTTTGGAGTTACAATGACTTTGTACTAGACTTTCTACTGTTCCTTCAGCAATTACCTTCCCAAGGTCAATGATTAAAACTCTGTCAGAAAGTCTTTCTATTTCATCCACATAATGAGAAGTAATAATGACACTTATCCCCTTCTCCCTTAAACTTCTTATAATATCCCATACAACACTACGACTTTGGGGATCAATTCCAACAGTAGGTTCGTCCATGATAACTAACTTTGGTAAATGAACGAGTGCTGCTGCAATGTTCACCCTTCTTTTCATTCCTCCTGATAGTTTCCCTACTTCAGTATGCTTCTTTTCTGTTAACTGAACATCTTCAATTAAACTTTCAACTCTTTCTTTAAGCTTCTTTCCCCTTACTCCATAAAGCTTACCTAAAAACAAAAGATTTTCCTGTATTGTCATGCTTTCATAAAGACTAATTTCTTGCGGAACAACCCCCATGTTAGACTTATACTGCTTTTTGCTAACATTCATATCATTATCAGTTAAGCAAATCTCTCCTTTATCAGGCTTTAATAATCCTGATATGATATTAAAGGTGGTTGACTTTCCTGCTCCATTTGGCCCAAGAATACCTAAAATTTCCTTCTCATTAATATGAAAAGAAAGATCATTTACTACTGTTTTGTTGCTAAATACTTTTGTAAGATTCTTTACGCTTAGTAATTTTTCACTCATTTGCTATCCCCCTAATGATAAAACAGAACCTTCTTAGAAGGCACATTATAAGCATTAAGTTATACACTGTAAATGCACCTACACTATAAATTTTATATTTAAAACATATAAAACTAAAAATAAAGTTTTGATGCAAGTCTAGACTTTTCTAACTATTCTTGATAATATGCACTTATGTACATGATTATAAATCCAAACGCATCAAACTTCAATGTCCAAACTCACTTTCTGTATTTTCCTAAAAATTTATGCTTACTGCCTTATGCAAAGGCATTGAACAAGTAATATACGTGAATTTGCCTATATTAGACAATGAGATTAGATAATGTAGAGGAGGTGTATTTTAGTGTTTAAGAAATATCGTACCGGTGAGCTACTAAAATATTTAGGCGTATCTAGAGACACACTTCGTTTTTATGAAGAAAAGAAGTTATTAAGTCCCATGAAGAATAATGAAAATAACTATAGGGGCTATGATATTTTTGATATTTTTAAAATAATGATCATAGATTTCTATAAAAAACGTGGAATGACAATCAATGAGATCCATGATTTATTGCAAAATAGTGATATTCATGATTTACATACGGTGTTTGAAGGAAAGGTAAATGAGCTTGAGAAAATAATCTATGAATCCCAGCGTATGATACAAAGGATTAAAGAAACTCAGGAATTTAGCAGCAATTTATCCACTCATTTAAATACCTTCAGCATAAAACCTTTGCCTTTGTATAAAATTAACGGAGAATTATCAGACTTTATTGCCGTTGAAGAGTACGAGCATGTGATCGATATCATGCAATCTGATAATGATATGCTCTCTCAGATTATGCGTTATATTTCCTTTGATAAAAAGGAAATTATCAGTACTAAAATGATCATTGTTGAAGTTGCCGAGAAAAAAAATGATAAGGATATATTGATACACTTTCCGCAGTGCCTCTATACAGTAATAGAGGAAATACAGCCAAAAACTAGCGAAGCTCCCGACACTATGATGATCATGCACAAATTGTCACATGAATATGCAAATGAGCACGGGTTAAGACTTTTGGGTGAAGCCTTCGCCCGAATACGTCTTATTACTTACATGACCAATAAAACAAAATCCTATATGGAAATTTTTATTCCATTTACCTGTTGACTTGGGTGCAACCCCCTGATTTATACTGATCTCAAATTGATAATCAAGGGAGAAATATATATGAAAACCATTGTAATTACAGAGATTCCTAAATTTTTTATTGAACATACCTACACCTATGATCTTTCAAAAAAAGAAGCTACCCAGTGTGTGGGATGTTGGTCCTGTTGGTGGAAAACTCCAGGACGCTGTGCCTTCAAGGATCTTGATGAATTTTATCATGAGTATATAACTGCCGATAGAGCCATTTATTTTGCTAAAGTATCAAGGGGTTTTGTCACCAGTAACCTTAAAAGTCTCTTCGATCGAATGATACCGCTTTACCTTCCTTATACTACATATAAGACAGGGGAGTCCATGCATGTAAAAAGATATGAAAAATATCCAGATGTTGCGTTCTATTATGATGGACAATTTGAAACAGATCAAGAACGTGAAATATATGAAGATTACATAGACCGTGTATTTTATCAATTTTACTCAAAGGTTATTTGTATAAAACCAATTGATGAATATGTGCCAGATGGGAGATATGAAAAATGAAAACAATCCTCATAAACGGATCTCCAAAAGGCAATTCCAAAAACAGTAACACCAAAATAATATGCGAAGAATTCGTACGTCATATGAAAGAGCCCTTTGAAATCAAAGAAATAGCCAACAGTGATTTAAAAGAACTGGCACACTACACGCAAAAGTTTGACACAATTCTTATTGTCATGCCTCTGTATATTCATGCCATGCCAGGGATACTTATGAGATTTATTGAGCAATTAAGTCCCTCCACTACTGTAGGTCAATCACTTGGGTTTATCATACAAGCAGGTTTTATTGAAACTGAGCAGGAAAAGTATGTGGCACGTTATTTTTCTTCTTTGGCAAAACAGCTTAACTATAATTATTTAGGCACAATATCTAAAGGAGAGGCTGCTGCTATCTATATGTTTCCTAAGATGTTTAAGAAGGTCTTAAAAAGAGTCAATGATTTAGGAAGAATTTTTGAAGAAACCCATGCTTTTGATCCCCAGATTGCCAAAGAGCTGGCAAAACCCTATAAATTGTCCAAGTTTCAAGTAAATTTTTTTCAATTTTGTTGCGACATTGGACTTAATAATTTAGGTTGGCATAAATTCCTAAAACAAAATAATGCTTTTGATAAAAGGCTAGACAGACCCTATTTATAATTAAATATTTGCATGCACAAGGTATTCATTAATGGTTAAAATGTGAATCCTATCAAAATATATAATAGTAGACAGCAAAAATTAAGCCAACTATAATGATGTTAACTGATTAATACATAGAGAAGGAGCAAAAAAAATGAAAACACTAGATGGGTATCGCAGGGGCATCAACCTAGGAGGCTGGCTATCCCAATGTCCTCATACTACGCAGCACTATGATTCGTTTATTTGTGAAGAGGATATTATGCAAATTGCTTCATGGGGGCTTGATCATATTCGTCTTCCTATAGATCATCATCTTGTCCAAAACGAGGATGGTAGTTATATAGAAAATGGGTTTATCTATATTGAAAAATGTATTAAGTGGTGTCAAAAGCATGGTCTAAATATAATTTTAGATTTACACACAACTATAGGGTACGCTTTTTATGATCAAGAGCATGCAAATAAGTTTTTTGAAGATAAAACTTTGCAGGAGTTTTTTATGAAACTGTGGATGGAGTTTGCTGTGCGATTTGGTAAGTATGAGAAAAATATTGCTTTTGAACTGCTTAACGAAATTGTTTCTACAGAACAAGCCAAGGCATGGAATGATATCGCCCATCAAACAGTGGTTGTGATCCGATGCCTTTGCCCTACCATCAAAATACTCATTGGCGGCGTATGTTATAACAGCATTGGTACACTAAGTCTTTTAGATCCTCCATATGATGAAAACATTATCTATAATTTTCATTGTTATGAGCCCTTTTTATTTACACATCAAGGGGCCTACTGGGTAGAAAACATGCCGCAAGACCTTCTTATAGAATACCCAATTTCTACGTATGACCTCTATGAAAATTCAAAAGTTCCAAAAGAAATGCTTGGCATGTTTTCAAAGCATAAAGACCTAAAACAGTTAGATATAACCTACCTAGATGCTCTTTTTTCTGAAGCTTACGAGCTTGCTAAAAAAAGAAATGTTGCTTTGTATTGTGGGGAGTATGGTGTCATTGATAATGCCCCCTTAAACAGTACTGTCAAATGGTATCATGATATGCATGTTCTTTTCGAAAAATATGGTATAGGACGCTCTTGCTGGACTTACAAACAGATGGATTTTGGCATCACAAGTGAGCATTATCAAGAAGCATTACAGAGTATCATCCATTATTTATAGATAATAAGAAACAAGGGATAAGAATTTACACTATAAATTCTTATCCCTTGTTCTTATCTCTTTTTATTTTTATATTGATATTAAACTTTTAGTTTGACTATCTATAGAATTCACCTTTTATACTTTCAGTTATACCTTGCACATTCTATAATGCTAGCTTATAAATATTGTAGATATCTTCAGATGTTAAATTTTTAAAATTACCAAAAGCATCTCTCCCAATCATAGCTTTGTCTGTCATTTCTCTTAATCTTTCTTCACCAATATTGGCATCACTTAGCCTTGTTGGCAGGTTCATAAGTTTATAAAATCTTTCTAAACAACTAATGCCTTCTAATATAATAGCTTCCTTGTTTTCAAAAGGTAGGTCTACATCAAATACTCTTACTGCAAATTGAACAAATCGGTCTGGATTTTCTTTATAGACATACTTCATCCATGCAGGGAAAATAATAGAAAGCCCAGCTCCATGAGCAATATCATAAGCACCACTTAGTTCATGTTCAATATCATGACTTGCCCAATCTCCAATACGCCCTGTGCTTAGTAAGTTGTTATGTGCAATTGTTCCTACCCACATAATTTCAGCTCTTGCATCATAGTTGTCTGGTTCGACGAGTACCTTAGGTGCAAAGTTCAGTATACAGCGTATAGATGCTTCAATCAAACGATCTGTATAATCTACATGTTTCACATGAGTAAAATATCTTTCCATAAGATGTGCGACGATGTCTGATGCTCCGCATGCAGTCTGGTAAGGGGGTAAAGAATAAGTAAGCTCTGGATTTAATATAGCAAATTTAGGAATCAATACTTCAGATCCCATAGACCGTTTAAGCTGATTTTCATCATTAGTAATCACAGTACCGCTTGATGTTTCAGAGCCAGCTGCTGGTATCGTAAGTATAACCCCTATTGGCAAGGCTCTTTTTGGTACTTTAGATTTTTCAGTATAAAAATCCCAAACATCATGCTCTGCAAAAACACCTGCTGCAATAGCTTTAGCTGAGTCAATGACACTGCCTCCACCTACTGCTAAAATAAAGTCTACTTCTTGACTTTTACACAGTTTAATCCCTTCTCTAACTAAAGACAGCCTTGGATTTGGTACAACCCCACCAAGTTCTACGTAGTCAATACCTTCTTTATCTAATATCTGAATGATCTTATCATATAGCCCTGTTTTTTTTACAGAACCACTGCCGTAGTGCAATATTACTTTTTTGCCCTCATACTTTTTGATTAGATTTCCTACTTCAGACTCACTGTCTTTTCCAAATAGAATGCGTGCTGGATTATAGTATGCAAAATTAATCATATATAAATGCTCCTTTTGATAAGTGATCAATTAAAAGTTATAATATTTTCTTCTGATAATTATTCTGTTAAATACTAAATACACTGATTGAATTGTCCATATTCGTTGCCAGCTCATGCAGCTGCATTGCTTCTGCATCTAGCTCCTCCATGCTCGCTAATTGCTCTTCAATAGCTGCGGATATCGCACAGCTTGTTGACTCATTTTCCCTAACCACTTCACTGTTTTTATCCATTCCTTCGCTTACGCCCTTTATCTTTAGTGTGAGCTCTTCTAATTCTTTTACATTATTTTCAATATCTTTATTTACAACATAATTTGCACTCTTGATTGTATCAAAAAACTCTTGTGTTTGAATAGCAAGCTGACTACCTTCTTCAATATGCTTCACATTTTCAAGCATTTGACTATTAATATCTCCTAGTGAATCTTCAAATAACTCAATAATACTGTGGAGTTGCTGTGAAAACTGAGATGAATTTGCTGCAAGCTTTCTAATCTCCTCCGCTACAATGGCGAAGCCTCTGCCTTCCTCTCCTGCTCTTGCTGCTTCAATAGAAGCATTTAAAGAAAGCAAATGGGTTTCTGTTGCTATATTTCCCATAGCTGTTAAAATATTATGCACTTCTTTCGCTCTTTGATTTAGTGTGTCTGTTGTTTGAGAAGATATTCTTATTTGTTCATTAATTTGTTGCATTTTTTTCATAAACTCTTTACTATAGCTAGCTCCAGTATTTGCAAGTTCTACTGACTTATTGGAATTTTCCAAGACCTTTTTATCATTTTGATCCACCTGAGATGTAATCATATAAATATCTTGAATATGGTCTCTAATTTTATTTGCTTGTTCACTTTGAACATGAATACCTTCTGCCATATTATTTACTGAACTCGATATTCGCTCACTGACTTTGCTGTTTTCTTTTGTAATACTTGAAAGATTCGTTGCAGCTACATGCACTTTTGTACTGGTCGCTTGTATATTTTTAATACTGCTTCTTACATTTTCTATCATTGTATTAAATGCATTGGCCAGATCTTTTATTTCATCTCTCGTTCGCACCTCAAGACGATCTACTGTTAAGTCTCCTTTAGCAACTCTATCAGCAATATTACGCACCTCATTAAGTGGTCTAGAAATATCCTGTACAATCTTTAATAGAACGATGCTACTCACTATAAGTACAGCAATCATTGTAATCATAGTAAGAATAACTGAATCTCTAAATTGGTCATGAATCTCTTCTTTTAAGTAAGATACACTATTTATCTGCAAAAATATATATTGTTGCATATTTTCTGTTATGAAACCCTTCATCTGTCTCGCATAATCTTTTCCTTGAATGGCCACTGAAATATCAGGTTTTTTCATGGCTTCAGATATTTTATTAATATTTTTCCTATAGGTTACTAAAAGTCTTTGCACACCATCTAATGCTGTAAGCTGTGCTTTATCCGTAGTCGCACTCATAAGTTCTTCAATAATCTTGTCTGCTTCATTAAGATCTTCATTTTGGGAAAGATCTGCCCCATTATCCCTTCTTAATATATGGTCTGATATGGCAGCATCAATCTTGCTAATTCTCGTTACTACCTCTCCTGACATAGCAATCTGAGTAAGCACTTGGTTATACTGAGCATCTATTGTATAACTCATGTGTATAGTAGATGAATGAATAAATCCTAAGACAGCAATAATAGATAAGACTGTAAAAATAATTTTCCTTTTCACACTTGTTTTTTTACGCTTATATAATTTTTCGACTCTCTCTTTGACTTTATTATCTCCCTTTTTTTTATTACTTACTTTCATTTTTAGTCTCATAACCTCAACCCCTTATGTCATAGTTCTAGTCATTGTGTCAGTCTGATAAAAATGTTGTTTCTCCCCATGAATACACAGGGTGTAATCTAAAACGCACACTCTATACATATATCGACATTTACTTAACATAAGTTTACCTTATTATATTAATAAAGTCAAAAAATATAGCTTTTTATTGGTAATTATGCCCATAAAAACTCATGTACCCTATACAATACTCTTATAGTGAAGCATGCAATAATAGTATGATTAACCAAAAATATTAAAAATAATGTTAAAATAACGTTAAAAATAGTTTAATTAAATATAATTCGAAGATAATATTATTAACAGTAATATGTAGTATACTGTGAGTAGATCCACCTAAAAACCATGTTCTTCAAAAGGAGGCGAATCATCTTTATGCAGACTTCTATATTCTTTATCATACTGGTAGTTACTTCAACTATTATTCAGGATTTATATAATCTACTAACAAAAAATCTTAAGAACTACATTACGTCTAAACTAACCGAAACCTATAAAGAGGATATTTCATTTATTGATCAAAGTTTTTTTAATGCCACTAAAAATTTACTCTTATCCCTTGGATTTAAAGAAATAGCAAAATACCAGTTTGGAATAGAAGATGAAAAAGATGGTTATCTTGAACATTTTGTCAATCTTGAAAAGGGTATGTTAGCCATCATAAGTCAGACAGCTATTACACAGACTGACAGCGATGAAGATAGTCGCTATCGCTTTTATACAACCTTAAATAGACTCACTTTTTCTATTGAATCCTATTTTGATGATCAAACCCATATCATAACATCCTCAAGTCATGATTATTTAGATACACGTAAAAACGTATTTAGATTTAGCTATCCTTTTATGGCTCCTGAGCAAATACTCCATGAACATGAAAAAAAACTCCTGCATTTTAGCGAAGGCAGAACTATAGATAAAAATATACTAAAAGATAGTTTAATAGCAATGAATGAAAGAGAATCAAAGGAGCTTATTGAACATTTAATTGATACAGGAATATTAAAATACAATGCCAAGAAAGATGGCTATTATTTAACATTAAGTGGCTACTTTAAATATAGGTTATCACAGATTAAGCTTTTTATTGCTACCAAGAAAAAACATAAGGAATATAAAGTAACTCCCGAATATAAAGTGATTAATTACTGCCAAACTACTGAAGAAAAAACACTAAAACAGGAGGCTACATCTAGCCCTTGGATACCTATTATCCTTGGCATCATTCTTTGTATCTGTGGCATCCATACAGCATATCAGGCATCAAAAAGTAATGACTGGCCAAAAACTACAGGTGAAATCATTTCTTTTACTATAGAAGATAATTTTGATAGTGTTGATGCTGAGATTATCTATAAGTATGTTATTGATGGCAAGACTTACATAAGTGATAAAACTTCTTTTGGAGATGCTTCTACAAAAAATGATGCAGAAGTTCAAAGACTTTATGAAAAGTACAACGAGCCAGGAACTATTGTCGATGTTTATTATGACCCTAGAAACCCTTCTCATGCCGTACTTGAAAAAGGCAATAATTTTTTCTCCTTCTGGCCTCTTATAATGGGTGTTATCATACTATTTTTTTGTATACCTAGCACGAATAAACATTAACCACAGCTTCTTTAATAATACACAAAATCCTTTACAAGTTATTGATTTACTAAATTAAATATATTAGAATTTTTAGCATATTATCTAATAAGCATTCGAGGTGAATTTATGCACATAAAAAAAGCCACTGTAAGTGATGCACAAACCATAAGTACTATTCATGCCTCAAGCTGGAAATCAGCTTACCAAGGGCTTATCCCTCAGCAACATCTTGATGGATTAAAAAATGACTTTTGGGTAAACGCATTTGAGGATTGGATAGGATCAAATAAGGTTACATCACACATTATTTATGATCATGATTTATCCATTGGCTGCATTACCTATGGCAAATCAAGAGAGGATAAGTTTTCTGATTGGGGTGAAATCATTTCTATTTATTTCATTCCAACATATATTGGAAAAGGTTATGGCAAATCACTCATGGATTTTGCTTTATCCGATATGAAAAATCAAGGCTATAGTAATGTTTATCTTTGGGTGCTCAAGGATAATAAACATGCCCGCAAATTTTATGAGAAGGTAGGATTTTATTGTAATCATGACACTTATTGTTTTAACATTCTAGATCAGTCCCTAACCGATGTTCGCTATGTGATTCACCTATAGAAAAACAACCTATAAACTTACTCAACACCAATAAAATATGTCACCAAGTTGTCACATTATATAGTTTATACTGAATATAAAATGGATTCATAGGGTATATGACTGTATTAATAATGTAAATCCTACATAAGGGAGGAAACTATGGCTACTAGTATATTTGATAAAAAAGAGCTTATGCCTGATGATGGGCAACTGTCCGAAGTACTGGGAGATTCAAAAAGTCTATGGGACACATTAGATACTTATATTTTAGAGCATCATAAAGGCATAAAAAAAGAATGGAAATTTTACAGTAATAAAGCTGGCTGGTGCCTAGTATTTAAGAAAAAAAGTAGAACTTTACTCTATCTCACACCAAGCAAAGACTATTTTAAAGTATGGTTTGTCTTTGGTGAAAAAGCTACTTATTATGCTAAGGAGTCTGGCTTACCAAAGTACATAATAGATACTATTCTTTTAGCAACTCCATATACGGAAGGAAGATTATTCAGCATCGATATAAATGAGGACAAACAATTGAATGATGTTTTACTTCTATTAAAAATAAAAGATGAAATATAACATTTTCTCTTCCCCTTAATACTAAGGTGAGCAGCAGGCCGCACACTAGTATGTGATAGGCCCCTGCTCATTTTGATATTTATTACCATTGGTTATCGATTTTTGTTTTTATCAGAAGACTTATAGAGTAACGTGATTACCATACATATCAGGAAACCTATACATATAAATCCTGAAAATAACTGTTGAGAAAGGTTACCCATGCCTCTTCTCAATATGTGTATACCTTGCCATACCACGCCCATACTAAAAAAGGTATTTGCATAGTATAGAGCAACAGGAATCATTTTCTTTTTAACAACATCTGATTTTGCTACAAATTTATTCGCTTGTTTTACTAGTTTCTTCTTATCCATACACTCAAACTTAATGTATTTAAAGAATGCCTGCATCACACCTTTAAATGTGAATTTATAGCAATTATTATTTGCATCATATTTTAGTATCTTTCTCTCTACCTGCGTCTCATTAGAAAGTTTAAACATTTTATTAATATAATCTTCTGCTGTCATATTTACAACATCAACGATTAATACTTCAGTTTCTGCTTTTTCCTGCACTAGTTTAAGATGTTCTTGAATTAATTGATCAATATCCTCAAAATTTGTATAGATTAAACGAATACTATCTGGATCTTCAAACAACTGCGGCTCAACTTGTGTCATTGAATTTATACAAAGTCCACTTTGAAAGACTGTATCTAATCCTAAATTGTTTTGATAGGTTGTAACAGTAGTTACTTGGTCTGGCTCTTTTACATCCCTTCGCATAATCGAATGCATAATGTCAGCTGACGTCGCAAGTTCTTTGTGCACAAATCGCCTTATGTAGAGTTCTTTTTGATTTTTGCCATCATGAACCTTTTCCATATTGCCATCTAAAAGTCTATAATCATTATCATGCTTAAATCCTGCTTCTTCTAGCTTACGAGAAATCGTTTCAAAAAACTCACCATCATACTTCTCTACCTCATTTAAATTCCATGGGACAAGCCTGTTTGAAATATACATTTTGATATTAGCTATCCCTATAACAGAATAGAAAAAAATAAATAATATAAAGGCAACTGCTATGATAAATAAGCAACCTATAATAAACAAAATAACTTTTAGCATTTTACTTCTCCTCCATTAATTATTTATATCCGAACGCTTATATAGCACCGAGATTAGCATACATATTAGAAAACAGCAGGGGCATTTTCTTTTTAACAATTTACTTCATGCTATGTCCCCCTTCTAAAAATTTTATTTTTTCTCTTATGTCCTTTGTCCTATCATGTAATCTGATCTAAAATAATTGGATCTTTTATCTTCTTATCTTCTGCCAAAAACACAATCTTGGATATGATTTCAGCGGTTCTCGGATCTTCATCCATGAATGGAAGAAAGATTTTCCCTCTATGCCCTGAGTGAATAGCTAAAATATTGATAGCTCCCGTAGCCATTTTATGAACTACACCACTACCTAGATGTACTGTATATTCTCCATGCGTTCCTTTAATAAAGGCATGGGAGCCTTTGATGCTTACATTCGTAATCTTTAAAAGTCTTAACATTTCGGATATAAGTACGATACGCATTTCTACAGTTGATAAGCTGGCTTCTAAATCTACACCGCCAACATGGGCTACGCTTACAACCAAATCAATATCTCGCATAACTTCCGAAAAAATGCACTCAGGTATATCTTCAAAAGACATGATTTCCCCTGTCTTTCGATTTTCAAATAAAACATATTCAATGGTAGGAGCTTCTATATCAGCTGGAGAAAACCAGTCTGCCCTTGAAATAAGCTCTGCTATTATATTTTCTTTATAATATATCTTCTGAAATCCTTCATAATCATTTAATACCCAACCTCTTGTCTTTAAAAGAGCCATACTCCTTTTAGGCTGAATTTGATGCCCAGCATATCTATAGGAAAGCTTTCTGTTTTCTAGTTCATCCACATTTGGCTTGTAGAGCTCCCTAAATACTTGCTTAAAGGGCTGCACAATACTTCTATCAAAAATATCCTTTTGATAAGCTGCCCAAATTCCTTTTTTATAGAGGTGAACAGGATGCGCTATGATACAGGTATCATCTAGGCTAAGCTTAAATTCATTGCCAAAGTAGTCAACTAAAGTACCTTCTTTTAAATAGCCACTTTTATCTCCACTTATGAAAACTAAATTCCTTAAAAGTGGCTCTATCACTGGATTTAAAGATAGGTTTGTTAATTCATCTACACTAAATGTCTCTTCTAATTCCATTGCTTTTTCTAATGACCTACGTGCTCTTATACGCTGATCTTTTAATGATTTTGAGATTTCCTTCATTTCTTTAATGAAATCATCATTTTTTAGAGTAGCTGGAACTGTTTTCAGTTCTTTTCCTTCTTTTGTAATCTTTATTTTTGCTTCTCCATTTTCATCAATGTTCAGCTGGATCATGACATCATGAATAGCTTTTGGCTGCAAAAATGTCCTAATAGTATGCATCTTTTCTGTTTCCATATACCATGTAAAACGATGAATATCAGAAAATCCTGCATTTCTTGCTAAGTTATAAAGTGCAATAGCTCCTGCCTTTTGTTCACTAGCCCTTCTTAACGCCCCAAACTGATTGCTTTCTTTTATAAATTGATGTAAAAACTCAAACCTGTTAAGCACTTCCTTTTTGTCATTGCTTAGTGGAATCAGCCCATAACATAGTACATAGTCCTTATTTCTCTTTTCTTTGATGATCTCCTTCGCCTTTTCACTGTTTAATTTCCCAAGCACTGCATCTGCAAATAATTGTGAGCGTTTATGAAGTGATCCTCCTGCAATATATTTAGCACTATCGTAGACAAGATTAAAACGCTCTTTGCCAAGTGCCGTGTAAGCTTCATGAAACCAATCTATATCAAATGCCCCATTTTGTAAATCTTCTGCTTCAATTGGTGAAAACTTAGAAACCATAGCTTTCTTTTCATTCGAAAAATAATCATTGATGTGGGCATGAAAATACCAGCATGCCATTTTAAGCCCAGCCCAGCCTAAATATTTTTCTACTATATCCAGCCACTGAGGGGCATACATTGCTGCATCAACAAGCTGCTTTTCACTAACCTTCACATTTTTAAGAAGTTCTCTAAGTACATTTTCATCTTCACCTTCTTTTGGATAACAGCATTTAAGAAGGTGACTAAGTATTTGCTTTTTTGTACTGTCTCCATTAACGAAATTATATCCTCTTACATAAGTTTCTTTTTCGAGTGCAACAACTATAGAGACAAAAATATGTATGCCCTCACATTTTTGAATATTAGCAGCTAAACGGCTTACTGGTGTGGCCATATCTCCACGTCTTGCCTCAATAGTTATAATACGCTCTGCTACCTTATTGGCTATCTCCCTTAGCTTCTTACATCTTAAAACTTCTTCACCCTTAAAATCACCTGTCATATGACGAAGATTTTCTGCACTTAAAAGTCTCTCACACATCTCTAAATAGAGCTCATTTTCATCCACTAATCCAAGCTCAAAGGCTCTTTCAAAATCTTCTATCTTCAATCTTATACTCCACATATACTTTGCAGCTTTATAATAAGCATACTCCATAGTAAAAAAATTTGTGAAACTCTTATCATCATAGATAGATCTTTCCATCACATAATGCCAAAAAACAATGGGTTGAGCATTTGCTATTAATTTATCTTTAGGTATTACTTTATAAATACTATGTGACATATTTAGGGCAATCCAAAATTTCTCTTCTTTTGAAAATTCCTCAAGGAGTACACTAAGCATGCTATATACTTGAGCAAAAAATGGTATCTTGCCTACCATATCCTTATAGTCTTGTATCTTTACTTTGAAAAATGGTTGCATTACCTCATGGTACCATTTCTCCGCTCCCCTTATTCGGTTAAAGGAGCTGTCATAAAACATTATTTCAAGAATCTTACTAGCTGTAAGCTTTAGTTTTTTAACTTCTTCTTTCCATAGATTAGCAAGCGGATAGTCATCTATGCCCAACTGCCCACCTTCATCATGCTTTATAGGCGTAATCCATCTTTCGTTTCCTAGCACTACTTTTTTAGTTATCCCATAAAAATCTACTGTTTCATACTCAAAGTCTTTATTCTCTATAAAAATTTTACTAAGTGAAACAAGAATTTTCTCTATATCTTCTAAAGAAGAGCATAGAATATCATGATAAGAAAAGTCTTTAGAGCACTCTATTTCTTTGAGCTTAAGTTCCTTCTTAGGATCATAAAGTCCAAAACCATTTTCAAGTGTATAGCTAGGCATTTGTGTATCAATGACTTTTTTTGAAAGCTGTTTCGTTTTTTGAGAAGTATTAGCTATTATTAAAGTTATATTTTTACACTCTTTGATAATATCCTTAAACTTATCTTTATTTTCAATAACAGATATCATATCAATGGCTGCTAAATGCTTATTTTCATCTTTATCTTCTGCTAGCCGTTTAATGGTTTTTAAAAGCTCCTCTGGCCTTTGATCCAAGAGCACAGCGATTGCATTTTTTCTTAAATCTCCAGCTTTATACTTCAAAAGTTCTTCTATCATTTGATATTCAGTTTCTGATAGTGTTAATCTTTTAACCAGCCCTTGAACTTTACTGCGTATATGAGGGCTCTTATCCCCCATGAGTCTAATTAGTGCTAGTTTTTGTTTTTCTGTTTTGGGACTTACAAGACAATAATAAATAAAATCATATCTATTATCGACACTCATTCTATCTATATAATCGATCATAATATCGATATGTGCATCAGCTATATTTTTGTCACGTGACATGTCTTCTTGGATAGCGAATAGTATCTTTTGTATTACTTGATCTGCACTTAACACTGCCTCCTGCCATGGGAAAATGCTCTCATTAAATGTAAGCCCTTTTTTAGGTAAACCATCCAGTATATCCTTTAACTTATCAAATAGTTCCTCACCGCCATCATAAACGATGCTTGTTGCCTTTATATATAAATTATAAATAACCCAGCATTTTACCTCCATGTCTTCATCCTCTAAGAGAGGCTTTGCTAGCCTATGCTGCATCAGTGGCATTTGCGTTTGTGTTAAAAAATAAAGGGCAACAAGTTTTTTATATTTAGCTTTACCTGTTAGAAGCCTTTTCAATTTGTCTTCTACTTGCTTTATATCATCAAATGCCACTGCCCATAGTGCCATATAAATGATCAGTGCATCCTTACTATCTAGTGCCTCTTCTACATAATTTTTATCATCAAGTACTTTACACCCTGTTTCTATACATTCTTTCACCACCAAAGGCTTTTCTGCAGCTATACCAAGGCCTGTCCATACATCAAGGCCACGAACAACCGAAGAAAATCTTATTAGATCATCATCTAAAATTAATTTTAATAGGAAAAGAAAGCCTTCCTTTGATCCTTCATCCATAACTTCTATTATCGTTTGCCTAAGTCCCTCTTGAAGCTTTGCCGCTAATAGTAAATCCCCTACCCACTGGTGCATCTTATGGTTATGGCTCATAAGCATGCCTTTAATAAGTGTTCTTGTAATAACTGATGCATTATTTTCTCCATGAATAACACAATCAATCGATTCTAGGATTTTATCATTTCCATCATCTATTTCTACAGCAATTAAATCTGAGATAACGCCATCCCGTCTGAAAATATCTTCTGTATAATTTGTGAAGTATCCTTCGAATGAAAAATGATGCATAACTAAGCTAACCATCTCATTAAGTTTATAGATAACAAAATCAAGATAAACATATTGTGCAGATGGCATTCTAAAAGGTCTTCTCATCATCCCTCTAGCGTAGGGATACAAAGCACATCGATCCCAAGCTTTTTTGAACTTTGATGCCCACTCATTTCCTAAAAGGGCTACTAATACCAAAAATTCATCACCTGTGAAAATACTTGTAAGATCTTTTGTGTCCTTTGTCCATAACATTTTTTTTAGTTTCTCATATCGCCCATTCACATTATAATTTGTATCTACCTTTATTATTCTAAAAGCAGTTAGAATCTCTGTTAGTAGTTCTTGATTCTTTTCAGACAATTTTTCTAATTCCCTATTCATCTTCTCACGGTAATCTTGAATCTCTTTACTTATTGGATCATCAAAAAACATAACGCCTTACCACATCCTTCCTGATAACATGACAAACCTGATAAATGTTAAAATATCCCCTTCTTTTAGCTTTATTTCTTCATCGAAAGAAAAAATCTCTTTTTCACCCACAAAGACTCTATAAAGCCCATCCTCAAATCCTAGTAATGCCACTTCTATTGACTTATTAATATCAGCTTTTTTATCACTGAAGGGATTATTAAAACCAACCTTCCCTACAGTTATTTGCGAATCTATCTCTTCATGTGAGAGATATTTGATGAGCAGATTACCTTCCCGAGCATTGTTATACTTTTTGGCATATAGCGTGACAATTTCTGCTATAAGTTCTCTTAACTGGTAGGCATCTTTTTTTAGCTGAAGTTCTTCTTTGGTTATGAAGTCTTTTCGTTTACTCGCCTGTTTAATGGTTACGTATACTTTCATCTTCTCTTCCTTATAATCCTTCCCTTTGGTTCTAGAAAAACAACAGATAATGTGTTGTTTCCTTCTTACTCTAATAATATCATACATAAGGTTTTGTTAAATTATTTTTTATTTTAAAATAAGTGAAAAACTTTATGGCATAGTTATTCATTATATAGTATTATTATTCAATAATTTTATCACAATTCAATTTTTTATTAGGAAGTTCTGATATGATCAAACAATTAGAAGAATTATCTATGAATGCTCTCCCCCCTTACAAACAATACTATATGATGGATGGGTGGTACGCTTTTCAGACGGTTATAGCAATAGAGCAAATTCAGTAAACCCAATCTATCATTCTACTGAAAATGTGCAAAATAAAATAGACACATGTGAAAAGCTATTTAAGAGCAAAAATCTAAGGCCTACATTTAAAATTACACCATCTGTGCATCCAGAGAATTTAGTATATACAGCTTCCTTAAACGATCCTATGATCACTGCTAAAGCATGGCATAATATAGAAGATGCTTTCAAACCTAATAGTCCCTCATTTTTGCATGGCTTTGTCTTTAAATAATAAGATCATTACATGTGGTCTTGCGGTATTAGAACATGTTTTTATGGGATTATTTGATATTGTTGTATGCGAAAAATATAGGCATAATGGGTATGGTGAGCACTTAATAAGGAATATGCTAGAAATAGGGCAAAAACAAGGGGCAGATAATGCCTATCTACAAGTAATGCTAGATAACAAGCCTGCCCTAAATTTATATAAAAAACTTGGTTTTATAAATATGTATCATTATTGGTATAGAGTGCTGTTATAAAGATTGTTCAATGTCTTCTTGAAGTTCTAAAAATACCTCGGCTATTTGTGGATCAAAATGGGTTCCTGCCTCTTCTTTGATAATATCAAATGCTTTTTTAACTGGCATAGCTTCTTTATAGGCACGTTTTGATATGAGTGCATCAAACACATCAGCCACTGCCATAATTCTAGCAGCTAAAGGAATTTCTTTTCCAGATAGCCCCTCTGGATATCCTTTCCCATTCCATTTTTCATGATGAAACTGTGCCACTTCTTTGGCAATCTTAAGAAGCATAGGCTCTGCGTCTTCACCAAGTAGCTTTTCAATAATCTTTCCCCCTTCAGCCGCATGTTTTTTCATCATTTCAAATTCTTCCACTGTAAAACGACCCGGTTTATTTAAAATTACATCGGAAACTACAATCTTTCCCACATCGTGAAGGGGGGCTACTTCACAAATGTATTTTATATACTCTTCATTAATAATGTTAGGATACATAACCTTATCATACATTTTATTGACAATCATATTGACATACTTTCTCGTATTAATAACGTGTTCTCCAGTATTTCCGTCACGGCTTTCTATCAGTGTTGCCATCCCGTCAATAAGCTTGGCTTGAAGTTTTAACATTTTTAAGGATTGCTGCGTAATTTCCTTTGTTTGTTCTTCTACTCTGTTGGCTAAGTTTTTTCTAAGCTCTTCAAGCTCTAAAGCTCTCATAATACGATTAATCATAATGTCTGGTTCAAAGGGTTTTCCAATATAGTCTACTGCCCCAGCCTTAAAACAAGCTACTTCTGTGTCTTTTTGCCTATCTGCTGTTAGAAATATTACAGGAGGATGATCTTCAGCAAAGACTTCTTTTATTTTTTCAAATACTTCAAATCCATTCATGTCAGGCATATTAACATCAAGTAAAATCAAATCTGGATTGATTCTTGGAATAAATTTAGTGACCATGGTACCTTTTTCAATACTGGCAATTTGAAATTGACTACCTAGAATGTTTTGTGCCATAACTTGGTTTTCATAATCATCATCCACTACCATAATTGCTTTTTTGGGCATTATTTCACCTCCCTGTTAAACTCTCTAATAGCATACTCAGATACTCATCAGCTGTTTCAACATCATAATCTTTAAGCATATCTATTAGAATTTGTGCTTGTTTATCATAATATGTCCCCTCATAAATACAGTCTTTTAAGAGTTCTAATGCAGTAACAGCTTCAACAATAGATAGATTATATATTTTGTCCTTTATATCATTTAATGTCTGCATAAGCTCTTTTTTACTAATACTCTTCTTAACTTTATACACTTCATTTTTCGCATAAAATGTTTCTATCTCCTCAAGAACGTTGTTATAAAGTTTACAGACTGTTTCATGATTGTGCATAATATAATTCCAGTCTTCTTCTTTGAGTGCATATTCCATCTTTTCTGCTTTAGCTGCTAACTTTTCTGCACCTACATTTTGTGATGTGCTCTTTAATGTATGTATAGAAATCATATATTGTTTTTTATCTTTGGTTAGAAATGCTTTGTGTAAAATCTCCCTTTTTTTCTTCCCTTCTTCTAGATAAGCTTTTAG
>JAEYPM010000100.1 GCA_023410675.1 Bacillota bacterium
ATTTTTAGTAACACCAAAAAGTAAAAAAAGTACGCACTTTTTTCACAATGAAAGAAAGCTTGCAACTCCCTATTCACAAGGTGTTACAAGCTTTTTTTGCATCTCAACTGTCAAAGATGGGATTATACTCTAAACTTTTTTAAATGTCAAAACAATTATATGAATATTTTTTATTCCTTGTCTTCTTTCTTGTCGTAAGTCTCTAAGAAATGATGCTTCTTACCCTCTCTCTTATAAGCTATGAGTGTATCTAAATTTGCGTTCTCAACACTTTTAAAGATATTTCCTTCAACATATGGATTTACCTTTTTCATTGTTTGAATCAGTTCTTTAATTTCTAGCCTCTTGGATGCATTTTCTGCACTGCTAGAGATTGTGCAGCTATCTGTTAGTTTACAAGCACACCTGATAAAATTTAAGCCATTATAATCTCGCCATGCCTTAATATCATCTTCTCTAATTAAATAAAGAGGGCGAATAAGCTCCATGCCCTCGAAATTGGTACTGTGAAGCTTTGGCATCATGGTTTGTAGCTGCCCGCTATAAAGCATACCCATAAGTATGGTCTCAATAACATCATCATAATGATGACCCAGTGCAATTTTATTGCATCCTAGCTGCTTTGCAAAATTATATAAATAACCTCTTCTCATTCTGGCACATAAATAACAGGGTGATTTTTCTACATTAAATACAGAATCAAAGATATCTGATTCAAAAATGTTAATAGGCACATTTAGTTTATTTGCGTTTTCCTCAATCACCTTGCGGTTTTCAGGGCTATATCCTGGATCCATCACAAGAAACTTTACTTCAAAGGGATATCTATTATGCAGCTTTAATTCCTGAAAAAGCTTTGCCATCAGCATAGAATCTTTGCCTCCTGAAATGCAAACAGCAACCCTATCCCCTTCTTTTATCAGTTCATATTCATTAATTGCCTTGGCAAATTTAGACCAGATATTTTTTTTGAACTTTTTTCGGATGCTTTGTTCAACCTTCTTAGCAAAGTCTTCATTATCCTTACTTTCCATTACATCTAAAAGCCATGCAGTATAACCGCCTTGCAAGCTTTGTGCATCAAAGCCTTGGTTTCTTAAGGTTTCTGCCACTTCGATACTGTATTCACCCTTACTACAACAAATAACCAATTTCTTCGTAAAATCAATGCTTTTATTTTCAGTAATGTTGTCTGCCAAGCTATGAATGGCTCCTGTAATTGCTCCATGAGCTACCTCAATTTCATTACGGATATCAATGATCTGGTATGTATCTTTAGTGAACTTCTTTAAGTCTTGAATGGAAATACTCATTTTATTCTCCCTCTACTATCCTACTTAGCACAAATATTTTGAGTAACATAAGCTTTAAATTTAAATAAATTTATATTGAGTAACACTTTATCATAATATATAATAACGTTGTTAACACAAATCAGATAATTCATATTATCAATCAATTAATGGAGGTAGTAACTAATGGATTATGTCTTATTCGGATTATCATTATTTGGTTTTATCATAGTCGTAATATCAGTGTGTTCTATGTTAGGTAAAAGACACTTATTAAAAACTGGTAATCGTACTTCTGGTACGATATGCCAAATCAAAGAGCGCCATACATATTCTAGATCACTTAGAAAAAGAACGACTTATTATCCTTATGTTGAATTTCATACAGGAAGTGACTTTATAACAGCTAAATATAGCGTAAGTTGTAATTCGTTTGATAAAAATTTCCGTCCTATATGCAAGTATAAAGTTTCTGACAAAGTAAACATCGTCTACAATCCAAAAAATCCAAAAAAGTTTGTTATTGATGCACCGCAAATGGTATACTTCAACGAAATGGTAGCTTTTACTGTTGGTATTGCAATTATCATTTCACCTATTGTTATCAATTTTATGGAATCATTTAGCTAATTGATTTCCCTCTATAGTCTTGTGCTCTTACAAACTGTGCTGTAAAGTTCTCATCTGTAGCTAAGGCTGGCACAATAGCCCCTGGTATTACTGTATCAACTTCATGATCCGCATTAGGTCCTCCAAGATCTGTTTTTAACCAGCCTGGATCGAGCATATTGACTAAAACACCTGTTTTTCTTAGTTCAAAAGCCAGTTCTTTAGTATACTTGTCTAATGCAGCTTTTGAAATAGAGTAAGTACAAAGGCTTGGCTCATTTTCCATGCCTGTTGTCAAGTTAATAATTCTTCCCCAGCCTCTTTCTTTCATCTTAGGGGCAAATACTGTGCATAAACGTACAGGTGCATAAAAATTGATTTGCATCATACGTTCCCATTCCTCTTTAGGAATTTCCCAAATAGGCATAAATGTAGCCATAACAGCTGCATTATTGTATAGAATATCAATAGCTCCTATTTTATTAACATCTTCTATTAGTCTTTCAACTTCTTCAGGATTTGATAGTTCCCCACAAACCGTATATACTTTAACACCAAATTCCTTGAGTAACTCAGTAGTATTCTTTGTATTGTGCATAGTTCTCCCATGCACAATAATATCACAGCCTTCCTTTGCTAAAGCAAGGGCTACTTTTTGTCCTATTCCTCTTGCTGAACCTGTAATAAGTGCCAGTTTCCCTTCTAATTGTTTCATGATTACGCTCCTTTTTCCTAAGTCATTTAGTTGATGAGTTGTTGTCATATAGTTATATGTCGTTTATATTCACTTTCGATGCTTTACTCATATTATGATGTTTTATTCAACTTGGGAAGTACATAAAGGACATCTTGTAGCATCTTTATGAATCTCGCTATAGCAGTATTTACACTGTTTTGTTACTACCTCAGGTTCTACCTCTTTCTTTTTTGCAAAACGATTGATTTGTCTTACAACAAGAAATATGGAAAAAGCTACAATTAAAAAGTCTATGATATTATTAATAAAAAGCCCATAATTTAAAGTAGCTATGCCACTTTCTTTAGCTGCTTCAAGCGTTAATATTTCTGTTCCCTCTGGTACCTTCCCTAATACAATGAATAAATTTGTAAAATCTACCTTTCCTAAAAGCATTCCAATTAAAGGCATGATAATGTCATTGACTAAAGAGGTTACAATCTTACCAAATGCTCCTCCTATGATAACCCCTATTGCTAAATCTATCATGTTCCCTTTAATAGCAAATTCTTTAAATTCTTTAATCATTTTATATTACCCTTTCTCAATATGAATAGTAAAACAGCCTAACAAGTTTTTTATAGCATTCACTATCTAACATTAATTTATACTATGCTCTATCACCTTTCTTAAAAAGCTTACCAACTGTAATATTTAACTCTTTTGCAATACTGGTCTGTCCCTGTGCTATGCTTTGAATATTTTGCATACTTTCTGTTGTATCATTTACGTTCCCTGAAATATCTTGTAAACTTGTGGATGTTTCTTCTATCGTAGTTGCCACTTCTTCAACAGAAGCACTTACTTTATCAACAATCTCTAGTACTTCCTTAGAGTGACTCACAAAACTCTTGACTAAGTTTTCAACTGTATCTGCGTCCTCAAGATAGCTTGTGCCTGAAGCTTCCAACCGTTCATAATCGTTGATAATCTTACTTTCAATAAAGTTAAGCATGTCTTCTAATATAATAAATAAGTTATTGAATGCCTCTTGTATATGGAACACTAATTGGTCAATATTTTCAACTGTGTCTGCTGATTGGCTCGCTAGTGTTCTTACTTGCTCCGCAACTACGCCAAAGCCTTTCCCTAGTTCACCAGCCCTAGCTGCCTCTATACTTGCATTGATAGAAAGTAAATTCGTTTGTTTTGCAATGGATGCAATGAGTTCAGACATACCTTTTATTTGCTGTACCACTTCTCCCTGCTTAGCAGCTTGCAACATTTTTTCTTTAATATCTTTATACATCTTTTGCGTTACATTATTTGATTCTTTTGCATCTTCTTGCATTGACCCTGCACGTGCTTTTATTTCTTTTACAACCTGATTACTTTTTTGTGCCTGTGTAAGAAGTTGTCTAACTTCTTCTGTTATATTGGAGCTTGAACATGCTATTTCTTGTATGCTCGCAGAAGTTTCTTCCATAGCCAATGCTATTTCATTAACATGTTTGTTAACGAAATGCGTCTGAACGCTGATCTTCTCAACTGACGAACTAAGTTCTTCACTAGATACATTAATCGTACTGCTACTTTCGTAGACCTTGCCTGTCAGATTCTTTATATGCTCTATCATTCGGTTAAAGTTTCTAGATAAATAACCGATCTCATCAGACGAGGTTATTTCTGCTTGTACAGTTAGATCGCCTTGCTCAACCTTTTTCATAAGTTTTGTTAAATTCTTTATTGGTAAAACTATTCGCTTAGATAATAGGAGCCCTATTAAAGAGGCTATGATCATAAGCAATAAGACCATAATCATAAGATTCCATTTATATTGTTGAAAAGCCAAATACTCTCGCTCCGCGTCATAATCAATTCCTATAAACCCTATCACATCGTTTTGCTTATTTTTAAGAGGATAATAAGAGCATAAAAGTGTTCCCCATTCATTGAGTTCTATTCTTTCACTAATATAAGGTTTTCCTTCATAAACAATATCATAGGCCAATTCAGTCTCTTCCACATCTCCAATATGTGAAAAGTCTTCTTCATCTGAGCCATCAATGACATAAATGTATTCGCCTTGATCATTTTTTTTCATAGTATATAAATACTTAGCTCCTGTTAACACACGTAGCTCCTGTAAACTTTCTCTCATAGAGAGATAATCTTCATTTTGTTCATCTTCAGCAGTATTAAGATTAACAAATACTTCTGTGTCAATTTGTTTTTCAGCAGCCTCAGCTATTTGAATACTTTTTTCACTTAGGCTATTTACGAGTAGTCTGTAGCTTTGATTATAGGCTACAAACCATATACAACTAACAGATGCTATAATAACGATTAAAAATGATAGTGTAATTTTTGTGCTTAGATGCGTTTCTTTAATATTAACCTTTAACCCCATACACCGTTCCCCCTTTGAGTAAATCTATGTGTTTTTCCATACACTCTTAGAAATACCACCTATTTTATCTTTAAGTACTTATAAAATTCACCTTGAAGCGTTACAAGTTCCTCATATGTCCCATATTCTATACACACACCCTCTTTGATAACTGCAATATGATCCGCATCTTTAATAGTAGAAAGTCTATGTGCCACAATAAAAGTCGTACGCCCCCTTATCAGGTTCCGCATAGCCTTGTGTACTTGCTGTTCTGATATACTATCTAGTGCTGAAGTAGCTTCATCCAATATAATTACCTTTGGATCTCTAATAAGTGCTCTTGCTATAGCAATTCTTTGTTTTTGACCCCCTGATAAATTGCCGCCATGCTCTCCGATTTGTGTATCTAAGCCTAGTGGAAGTTTATCAATAAATTCTCTAAGGTTTGCATAATTAATGATTTCATTTAATTTTTCTTCACTTACTGATTTAAGTCCATAAGTAATATTTTCACGTATAGATCCTGAAAATAGAATGGTATTTTGAGGTACAACTGCTATATGTTCTCTGTAGCTTCTTAAATCTATTTTGGATAGGTCCATACCATCAATAAAAACTTTACCCTGTGTCACTTTATTAAAACCAATAATTAGATTAAGAAGTGTTGTTTTACCAGCTCCTGATTCTCCAACTAATGCAATACATTCACCCTTTTTTACACTTAGATTAAAATCTTTAAGTACAGCCTCACGATCGTCATTATAACGAAACGTAATATTTTGTAATTCAAAGTTACCTTCTATATCCTTTAATTTTTTCTTCCCTTTATGTTCTTCTACATCATTAACTGACAATATTTCTTCTACTGAATAAATGGACTCAATTCCTTTAACCAGTGTAGGATATGTATTGATGATATAAGATATTTGACTAAGAATAGATGAAAAATATCCTTGATAGAGAACAACATCCCCAACACTTATTTTCCCTTTATAAGCCTGATAGCCAGTAAATGCAAGACATAATACCTGTAAAACTTGAAAAGTAACCCAGCTATAAGCCCCAAATAATGCATTAATCATATCAAGCCTATAGCCTTTTGTTCTTACTTCATTTAAACGCTCATCAATCTTTTTAATTTCAACATTTTCAAGGGCATGTGCTCGAGTTAGTGGAAGCATTTCCACCATTTCTGCTACAGTTGCAGACATTTCTTCGATCTCTTTGCGAAATTCTGTATTTGAACTTTTTATATTTTTTCTAAATATACTCGTAAAAGCTACAGCAATGGGAATAGTAAGAAGAAATACTAGAGCCATCATTCTGCTTTTACTCACAGTAACAATAAGTGCAACTAAAATATTAAATATAACGGGCAGAAGCGTTGCATAGAGCTGCATGGATAAGAATTGAATCGCTTCTACATCTCTTAGTATTTTTGATTGTAGTTTCCCTGACTGAAGTTCCTTATGATAGGAAATAGACATAATTTGTAATTTACGCACTAATTTGCTTCTAAGCTCAGCCTCAACATGCCTTACAGGATCACTTAAATACTTAATATGGAGCATCTGTGTAGGCACATTTTGTATAATAGCTATAAAAGCAATAAATAAGTTAATAAATAGCTCTGTTATATTATGCTGCATCGGATTACTTACTATATCAATAACATTCGCTGTAACAATAGGCAAAATCCATACAGGTGAATTTTTAATAATAAAAAACAAAATAGATATAATAAGTTTATTCCAATTACCTTTATACATATATAAAAGAGTGATTAATGGATTTTGCTTATTCTTCATTGTTAGTCACTCCTAAAAAGTTTTTATCCTTCGTAACCTTATATACCCATTTAAGTCTTAAACTTTTTTATTTATAGAGCCCATATGTTTTATTCACATTTTGAATATAAATAATACCATTTCCTGCTTCATCAATATTTAACTCTTTTCTTATTGAACTTACAATTGCCTCAGTCATATCTATCTCTGAAAGGATAATAACGATTTCTTTTTCTGGTGCAATTTCCATAGAAAAAACCTTACTTATTTCATTAATTCCTGAACCTCTACCATTAATTATTGTGCCTCCCTTTGAACCTGCCTTGGTTGCTGCATCAATAACTTCTTCGGCTTTACCTTTATCTACGATAACTGTTATAGAATGATACATAATATTCTCTATACCTCTTTCGCTTTTTGTATTTTCAGGGTTTAAGTTGCCTGTCCCTAGTATAGTCCCTATAGATGTTGTGAAGGCTATACCATGGTTTTGCTTCTCAAAGCTGAACTTTTCATTTAAATTTTTAAGAACTTCATAAGCATGCTCTTGCTCCGCAGCTATCAATACTATTTCTTTTCTAATATCTGAAAGTCCTAGAAAGTCTAAAATTTTGTTACTTGCTGTACCTTTTCCAAGTAATACTGTTGCCCCTAAAATGTCCAATTGATTAGCAGTTTGTATTAACTTTTGGGCATGCCCATGGTTAACAATAATACAAATAAGTTCAATATGAGTATCTTTAGGCCTATCAACCATTATTTTTCATTCCTCCTTTTTTAGATTTTATACGGAATATAAAACCTAGTATTTGCAAAGCTATTAATGGAGCCGTTGCAACCATTGCAATAACACCAAAACCATCTACTAAAACATTAGCCCCTTCTATTGCTTCGGCTGCCCCTTGTGCATATGCTAATATAAATGTCGCTGTCATTGGGCCTGAAGCAACTCCTCCAGAATCAAATGCAATACCTACAAATAGTTTTGGAACAAAGTAAGTCATGATTATGGCTAAAACATAGCTTGGTAAGAGATAGTGCCATAATTTTACTCCTGGAATTACTATTCTTACTATAGATAAGGCAACAGCTGATGCCACAGCTATTGCTAAGGAAACCATAACAACCTTCCTACCCACATATCCACTTGTAACATCTTCTATTTGGTGCGTTAGAACATAAACTGCTGGTTCAGCAAGTATTGTAACCATGCCAAGTAAAAATCCTATACTGATAACATAAACTGGACTATCTATAGAAGCAAGTTTATAGCCAACCGTACTACCTACCTCCATAAATCCGGCATTAACACCTACCAAAAATATAACCAATCCTACAAAGGTATAAAGCATACCAAATAGAATTTTTCTAACCACAAATCTTGACATCTTAAAAGACAGTTCTTGAAATACTAAAAATACTGCCACAATTGGAACAAGTGCTACTGCTACTTCTAATGCTACAGTTGGTGTTTTTTCAATAAATGGGGTAAAGATTGATGATGATATTGTTTCTGTGGCTTCCAATGAACCTGTAATCTTATCACTTTGTGATACTATACTCATGATCATAACAGAGAGAATGGCACCTGTAGAGGCTATAGCAACTAATCCAAAGCTATCCTTTTCAGAAGACTTACTATCTTTTTTGAGCTTAGATACACCAGTGGCAAGAGCCAAAATAAATGGAACAGTTAAGGCTCCTGTAGTAGCTCCTGAAGCATCAAAAGATATTGCAAGAAATTCTGGTGATGTAAAAAGTGCAAGAATCAAGATGACACCATATACTAAGGTTAATATCTTGTACAGTGGATAGTTATAAACAATCCTTATTAGTCCGATTGAAAGCATGATGGCAATGCCTAAGGATACAATAGTTACAATAGTACCTTTTGAAATAAGCCCTGATGTAACGGTATTTATTTGGTTTGCAAGAATATGCAAATCAGGCTCCGCAATGGATACAAAAAAGCCAAGTAACAACCCAGCTATTGCTACAATCCAAATCTTATTTGATTTGGCCATGGCTGCACCCATGGTATTTCCAATTGGCGTAATGCCATTATCGACACCTATTAAAAAAATTGTTAAACCAATTACGACAAATGCCGCACCAATAAGAAATCTTACCACTAAAGATTTGGGCATTGGCGTTAGAGTGGAATTGAGTATTAAAACTATTACTGTGATTGGGAGAACAGAATACAAAACTTCTTTAAATTTTTCAGTCATTATATTCAAATGTTCATTCCTCCTTTCTGTTCGTTAAGATAATCGCTACAATCTAGTTTATTATCTTATGTACCCTATATTTTACAAACGTAACAATATATATAATTCATTATATTAGGTGAAGTTTTACATGTCAAACCAAACGATAGTATTCACATGACTTTAGTAGGCTATATTAAGTAATATTTTTTTGTTGAAAATAACTAAAATATAGCATATAGCTTTGGTTAAAAGATCAAAAGCACACTGTTAAATAATTTCATTAGTGTGCTTTTTACTTTTTGTATTAAGCCTTTACTTTATATAAAAAGCTTATCTTAGTCTTTTTAATCTTTATTAGATTTTTGCGTCTTTTTTAGATTTTTTATCTTTTACTCCTGGATCAAACTGTAAACCACTTCTGTCCCTAGTCTTTTGTGATCCTTGTTGGGGAATATCAAATTTATTAGGCTTTGGCATACTCTGTTCTTCTCCTTTATAAATATATTTTTATTATTGTATATTCTATAAGTAGGATGTACAATGTTTGATGATTTATTCATCTTCCTTAACATAGCTCACCTCATTTTACAAGAAATAAAAAACCATGTATGATAAGAATGATCTTAGAAAACATGATACAAAATAAATAAAAACATTACACATTATAGGCTTAAGGTGGGCGATATCATGAATCTATTTTTAAACTACTTAAAACCATATAAAAAAGAATGTATTATTGGACCTTTTTTCAAGCTGCTAGAGGCAATATTAGAACTTTTGCTTCCTACAGTAATGATGCTTGTTATTGATCAAGGTGTCCTTAACAAGGACGCTTCATATATTATTAAGCTGGGTGTTACTATGATTTTTATGAGTCTCATTGGATTTTTATGCTCCTTAACCTGTCAATATCAAGCTGCAAAAGCATCTCAGGGCTATGGTACTGATTTACGTAATGCTCTATTTACACATATATCTTCTTTTTCTTATGCTACCCTTGATCAATTTGGTGCTTCTACACTCACTACTCGGCTTACCAATGATATCAATCAATTGCAGCTAGGTGTTGCTATGCTTATCAGGCTTGTAGTAAGAGCACCCTTTATTTGTATTGGGGCGATTATTATGGCTGCCTCTTTAAACATGAAGCTTTCACTTGTTTTGATTGGCACTATGCCATTATTTATAGGCATTTTATACTTCATTATTAAAAAAACATCGCCACTTTATAGGGCCTGTCAAAAAAAGCTAGATCAAATAAGTACTATAGTGAGAGAAAACTTATCTGGCATCCGTGTTATTCGTAGCTTTTCTAAAGATGACTTTGAATCAATGAAATTTGATACAGCGAATGATGACCTAGTAACCTCGTATAACCATGTTGCTAAACTATCAGCCCTTCTGTCTCCTTTGACAGCTCTTATCATGAATCTTGCCATCATACTGATCCTGTGGATGGGTTCTTTTCAAATAAATAGTGGTGCATTTACGCAAGGGAAAATGGTGGCCTATATTAACTATATTACACAAGTTTTACTTGCTCTTATTGTTATTTCAAACCTTATTATTCTCTATACAAAAGTCTATGCGTCTATGCAAAGAATTTTAGAAGTTATGACTTCACCCACTAATATTTCTTATCATAACGGCAAGCCTTATGATTTAGAAGGGGCTAAGTTAGAGGGCTCTAATATAGAGATCAATGGTTTAGAAATGCCTTTATTATATGATAATAACCCAATTATAGAATTTAAAAATGTCTCCTTTGCTTATTACGACCATGCTGACCAAGTTCTTGAAGATATTAATCTTACTATTTGTCCTAACCAAACGATTGGCATTATTGGAGCGACAGGTTCTGGCAAAACTACGCTTGTTAATCTTATCGGGCGTTTTTATGAAGTAACAAAGGGATCTATTTTGATTAATGGTAAGGATATTAAAGAATATCCTATAAATATACTGCGAAAAATAATTTCCTATGTACCACAAAAAAGTGTTTTATTTAGTGGAACGATTGCAGATAATTTACGTCTAGGCAATACCCTCGCTACAGACAATGAAATAAAGCATGCTGCACTAGTTGCTCAAGCTGATCACTTTATTAGCAAGCTAAAAGACGGTTATGAAACTAAAGTTGAAAGAGGGGGGCAAAACTTTTCAGGGGGGCAAAGGCAGCGTCTTGCTATCGCCAGGGCTCTTGTTGCAAATCCTCATATCCTTATCTTAGATGACAGTTCAAGTGCCTTAGATTTTGCTACAGAAGCAAAGCTAAGAAAGGCTTTGAAAGAAAACTTGTCGGATATAACTGTAATCACTATTTCTCAAAGAGTTACTTCTATTAAGCATTGTGATACTATTTTTGTCATGGATGATGGTCAATTAGTCGGTCATGGAACCCACATGGCGTTACTTAAAAATTGCCGTATATATCAAGAAATTTGTCTTGCTCAACTGCTACCTAGCAAAGCTGATCATAAAGGAGATTTTTCATGAGAATAAAAGGTATTCTTAACAAAATATTGAAAGTGATTGCCAATCAAAAAAAACGGATCATTTTATCTGCATGTCTTGCACTGATTTCTGTGATTGCTAACCTGTTTGGTCCATGGCTTATTGGAAAAGCCATTGATGCCATGCTTGGTATGCAAGCAGTTAACTTTTCACTTATCCTTCAGCTTCTTTTTGCTATTTTAATTACCTATATTGTTTACTCTATTTCTCTTTATTTATTGACTATCTGTACAAATAAAATAGCTTATGATACATCCCATAAGCTCCGTGCAAAGCTATTTAGGAAGCTAAATACGCTTCCCCTTAAATACTACGATACAACCCCTCATGGTGATATTGTCAGTCGATTTATTAATGATTGTGATACAGTCTCTGATGCGCTCTTACAAAGCATATCTACTTTTTTAACAGGAATCATTATGATAGCTGGTGCTATTATCTTTATGCTGCGTCTTCATGTTCTCATGGCATTTATTGTTATTTTATCAGCACCTCTAGCTTATTATGTGGCAAAATTTATTACCATGAAATCCAAATCAAGTTTCCAGGCTCAAGCTGATATCCTAGGTGAACTTAATGGTTATGCAGAAGAGATGATTTCAGCTGAAAAAGTGGTACAAGCCTTTCGTTATGAACCAAAAAGTATCAATCATTTTAAAAAGATCAACGAAAAATTATATCTGGCTGGCATAAAGGCACAATTTTATTCTTCTCTTACTAATCCTACCACTCGTGTAGTCAATAATATTGGTTATACAGTAGTAGGAATCGTTGGTGCCTATTTAGCTATCAATGATGCATTATCTGTTGGTACTATTTCGACTTTTTTACTCTATGCAAACTTATTTTCCAAGCCATTTAATGAAATAACAGGTGTCATTCCACAAATTCAATCAGCTTTTGCTTCCCTTGTACGTATTTTTACTATTCTAGATGAAAGTGAAGAAGAAAAAGTTAAACCTCTTACACGGCCACTTAAATTTAAAGGTGAAGTTGTTTTTCATAATGTATGCTTTTCTTATGATCCAAGTAAAATGCTTATTTCCTCTTTAAATCTTCATATTAAACCTGGTCAAAAAGTCGCCATTGTAGGTGGCACTGGAGCTGGAAAAACAACACTCATTAACCTGCTTATGCGTTTTTATGATATACAGGAAGGATCTATTACGATAGATGGCGTAAATATCTATCATATATCTAGAAAAGATCTTAGAGATAATTTTGGGATGGTTCTTCAAGACACTTGGTTATTTAATGGAACGATAAAAGAAAATATTGCTTATGCTAAAGCAGATGCATCTCAAGATGAAATCATCAATGTGGCAATATCTTCAGGTGCTCATAGTTTTATTAAGCGTCTTCCAAAAGGCTATGATACGATTATCTCTGAAGCTTCTGGAAATTTATCAGAGGGGCAAAAACAATTATTAGCCATTACAAGAGTCATGCTTACCAATCCTAGTATTCTAATATTAGATGAAGCAACAAGTAGTATAGATACGATTACAGAGCTTCATGTTCAAAAGGCTTTCTTAAAAATGATGCAAGGCAAAACAAGTTTCATTATCGCTCACAGACTTTCAACAATCAAGGATGCCGATCTTATTTTAGTTATGGAAAAGGGCAATGTAATAGAAAGCGGAACCCATACAGAATTAATAAATAAAAAAGGTGTCTATGCAAAACTTTATTTCAGTCAATTTGAAAATAGTTAACATTATAAAAAACTGCCTTCATCAGTTACATCTAAGATGCTAACTAACGAGGCAGTTATTGTAAAGCTACTTATATTGCAGATTTTATATATACTTTTATTTCTGGCTCTTTGTCAGTAATTTTATTGATATTGATAACTCTAGGCTCTTCGCCACTATTGTCAATGAGAGCTATGGCAGCCCACTTTCCTTTTTCATTTGCGTTAAGTGGCACTTCTATTTCAGATACATCTGTCTTGATAGCAATCTTTCCATCATATTGTGAGAAAGAATCATTGCAATGTAAAAAACCTAGGAATCTAAAAATATTTGTTGCAAATAAAATATAATCTATTTGACCTAAATCTTTTACTACAAGGTTCTCTTGGTTTTTTCCTGCTGTGTTTCCTACTCCTGAATCTTTATCTAATTGTATACTATGAGCAAATTTGTTTCCAAAATAAACATGTCCTACTTGACCACTTTTTGTAATATAAAATGCGTGTAAATCTAGGTCAACAGCTTTTGTCCAAGATAATTTAACATGTACATTAGATATTTTGCTTTTTCCTTTTTCTAAACTTAATTTAGCCTGTGATCCTTGTTTATCTAATGTTATTTTATTTAAATTAACACTCACTGAGATACCTCCCCATATCTTTTATCCTATGACTTATTTCTATTGTATCATATAAATTCTTATATTATTCAATAGATTTTATCAACACTAGTATGGATCACAATATCTTACTGTTCATTGCTATTTATTATTATTTATTATTGCTTCGATGGATTTATATCCACCAGTAATATTCTTACACTTAAATCCATTTTGCTTAAGTATTCTTTCTGCTGTATAGGAACGAACGCCTACACCACAGTGTAACCAATACTCCTTGTTTTTGTCTAGTTGATCTATATGATTTCTTAAGTCATTGACATCAATATTAATGGATCCTTCTATGTTACCTCTTTCATGCTCTTTTCGGGATCTAACATCTAAAATAATAATGTTATTGTCCCCTAAAATGTTTTCAATCTCCCTAGGATGGACAATATCACTTTTGCCAGTTAGTACATTTTCAGCTACGTAACCAGCAAAATTCACAGGATCTTTCGCTGAGCTAAAAGGTGGCGCATAAGATAACTCCAGATCCATAAGATCATATACAGTTCCTCCTAATCTTAATGCTGTGGCAATAACATCAATTCTTTTTTCTACCCCATTATACCCTAAAGCTTGTGCTCCTAATATTTTTCCTTCATCATTAAATATTAGTTTTAGTGTTAGCTGCTGTGCCCCTGGATAATAGCCTGCATAGCTATTTGGATGTATGATGATGCTCTTATAGGGGATATCTAGTCTTTTTAATGTCTTTTCATTATTGCCAGTAGCAGCACATGTTAAATCAAATATTTTTATAACACTTGTACCTTGTGTATTTTTGTAGGTACTGGAAAGACCACTAATATTATCTGCAATAATCCTTCCGTGCTTATTGGCAGGTCCAGCAAGTGGTATTGTTGTTTGCGTTCCATTAACAAAATCTATAACCTCTACTGCATCTCCACCTGCATAAATTCCTTTAATATTGGTTTCCATCTTATTATTGACTAATATATGTCCTTTGACACCTAACTCAATCCCTGAATCTTTAAGAAATCCTGTATCAGGTGTGACGCCTACTGCTAAAATAACGCTGTCTGTAGCAATCTTTTCTTCACTATCAAGAACGATCTCTACTTGATTGCCTTGATCATTAAATGCCTTTACACCATTATTTAAAATTAATTTTATTCCCTTATCTTTAAGCTTTTTCTCAGCTACAACAACCATATCATCATCAAAAGGAGCAAGTATATGAGGAGCTGCTTCAACAAGTGTCGTTTCTATTCCTTTAATACGAAAGTTTTCAGCCATTTCTACGCCAATATAGCCCCCGCCAATAACGACAGCACTTTTTATATCTTGAATTTTAGACTTAATAAGATCTGTATCATTGACATTTCTTAAGGTGTAAATTCTTTTACTATTTATTCCTGGGATATTCGGTCTTATCGGTTTTGCTCCAGGAGCTAACACGAGATAATCATACGTTTCTTCATAAACGCCCTGTTCTATAGACACTACTGTAACCTTTTTTTCATGTACATCTATCTTAGTAATTTCGCTATTTATTCTAACATCAATATTAAATCTATCTTCCATAAGCTTTGGTGTAGCCACCAAAAGTTTTTCTCTCTCTGAAATAACATCCCCTATATAATAGGGTAAACCACAATTTGCAAATGAAATATGCTCTCCCCTTTCAAACATCACGATCTGCATATGTTCATCTAATCTTCTTAGTCTTGTTGCTGTTGATGCCCCTGCTGCGACACCTCCTATTATCAATACCTTTTTCATGACTTTTTACCTCCTTTTGGCAAGTTCAAATAAAATACTCTTACTTTGTTATTTCATAAGGCCAGCTTATAATACCTCCCAAATTATAAACTTGTGTATAGCCCATTTTCTCTAGTATATCACATGCTCTAGTACTCCTTGCTCCACTGTGACAATAAACATAGATCGTTGTACTTTTTAATACATTAAGTTTATTCATTTTATCCTGAATACTTCCTAAAGGAACTAACAAAGCCCCCTTAATGTGTCCACCTTTATATTCATCCATTTCTCTTACATCCAATAATACAATAGAACGATCTTTTTCTATGTTGTCCTTTGCTACTTTTGGACTTAATAATTTTTTATTTGAAAATAAGTTTCTAAGCATCATCAAAACCCTCCTTAACATTTTAATATCTTATTCTACTTTTTAACAACCTTATCAATAAGTGCTGTTCCATATCCCATAGGACATACCTGGCACCATGTTCTTGGCTTAAATATGATTCCCATAGCTATGCCTACTATTAACGATGCCATCATAAACCTAAATAGTGCAAATCCTGTCTTTAACATATTAAATCCTAAGCTATTAGCACGATACATGCTTAATAAAAACATAGTCATCATAAATATTAATAATATGTTTTTTGCTTTTTTTGACCTCGCCCACTTAGGCAAATCATTTCCTAAACTAATATTTTTTAAAAATTTTCCTAAAAGGGAACCTCTGGGACAATAATGAGAACAATGAATTTTACCCGCTCCCCTCAGTGCATGAAACATGGGTGCTCCCATACAAACTATTCCTAATATACCAAACCTATAATCTACAATAGAAAGTATAATAAATACTATCATTAAGCTCCATGTCCAATCCTGGTGTGATTTAGTTCTTTTAGCCACTACTCATCCTCCTTATATTTTATAATTCATTAATATTAAAATCACATATTTATTTTAATTTATATATTATAATATTACGATATATCGATATAATTGTCAATAGCCTATAAATTATTCTTATAGAAACAATCCAAATCCCCAACTTATTCATTACAAACGAGTTATTTTTATAAGATGAATCTATGATATAACTCAGTCATTAAAATATAATTCTATAAATACTTAAAATAATTTAATTATTAGTAATTAATTATTGACAGTAGTATATATATATGTTAATTTAAAAATATTATTTAAGGAGATGATTGTATGGGGCTATTAAAGTAGATAAACCAACTATCTTTATAGTTAAAATCTATAGTGTTATTGAGCGACTATGCTAATATGTAAATCCTTTATATATTAATAAATTGATTGACTATAGGAGGTCGCTGCAATGCTAAACTATAAGAAATATAAAAAATTTCAAACCGTAAAATTTACAGAAAGAACATGGCCTAATAATGAAATCACACATGCTCCTATTTGGTGTAGTGTTGATTTACGTGATGGCAATCAAGCATTGATTAAGCCAATGTCTGTAGAAAAGAAATTAGAAATGTTTACTTTTTTATTGACTCTTGGATTTAAAGAAATTGAAATTGGCTTTCCTTCTGCTTCTCAAATTGAATATGACTTTTTAAGAGAATTAATTGATAAAAACTTAGTTCCAGAAGATGTCACCATTCAAGTTCTTACCCAAGCAAGGGAGCATTTGATTGCTAAAACCTTTGAATCATTGAAGGGCCTTAAAAGAGCTGTTGTTCATTTATATAATTCTACATCTACGCTTCAAAGAGATGTTGTATTTAATAAGACAAAAGAAGAAATCAAGCAGATGGCTATTGAAGGGACTCAATTAGTAAAACAATATGCCAAGCAATTTGATGGAGAAATCATTCTTGAATATTCTCCTGAAAGCTTTACTGGTACTGAACTTGACTATGCACTTGAAGTGTGTGAGGCTGTATGTGACACATGGGAAACAAGTTCCAAAAGGAAAGTTATTATTAATTTACCTGCAACAGTAGAAATGGATACGCCAAATGTTTATGCTGACCAAGTTGAATGGATGAGCAAGAACTTTAAAAATAGACAGCACATCATTTTAAGTATCCATCCTCATAATGACAGAGGAACAGCTGTAGCTGCTGCTGAACTTGCAATGCTTGCAGGAGCTGACAGGGTAGAAGGTACCTTATTTGGCAATGGTGAAAGAACAGGAAATGTTGATATTTTAACACTTGCTTATAACATGTTTTCTCATGGCATCAACCCTGAGCTTAACTTAGAAGATATTAATAAAATAGTAGAGGTTTATGAAGATTGTTGTAATATCCCTGTTCCGCTTAGACATCCTTATGCAGGGAAATTAGTATTTACTGCCTTTTCAGGCTCTCACCAAGATGCTATTTATAAAGGTATGAAGAAGTATCAAGAAAGACATTCAGATGTTTGGGCAGTTCCTTACCTTCCTGTAGACCCTAATGACCTAGGCAGAAAGTATGAGGCTCTTGTCAGAATCAATAGTCAGTCAGGAAAAGGTGGCATTTCTTTCGTGATGGAAAATTATTTTGGTTATAAAATGCCTAAAAGCATGCATAAGGAATTTGCAGATGTCATTCAAAAGTTATCTGAGAATAAAGGTGAGGTATCTGCAGATGAAATTATGCAACAGTTCACTTTAGAATATCTTACTTTAAAATCACCTTTTGAATTTATTAACTATAAGACTACACATATTTCAGAAGATGAACATGAAAATGTTGTTAGTATTAAAGTACAATTAAAATATAATGGTGCGTATAAAGATATTGAAGGTATTGGTAATGGTCCTCTAAATGCTCTTAAAAATGCTTTAGCTGAGCATCTAGGACTTCAAATTTCGATTCTTGATTACTCTGAGCATGCTTTATCTAAAGGCTCAGAAGCCAAGGCTGCTGCTTATGTATGTGTACTCAAAGATAAAAGTGTCTCTACTTTTGGTGTAGGCATAAGCACTAGTATTACAAGAGCATCCATCCGTGCAGTATTTAGTGCATTAAATCGTCTTTACAAATAAAACATAAAAAAGGCAAAGGACTACTCATTTTAGTCCTTTGCCTTTCAATTATTTTCTCCATATTATTAATGAAGCTTTAATCTCATCTGGTATCCTTCCTTCATTGTCAATAATCTCATACCATAATGACTCTCCATCTATATTAAAGCATAAAGTATTGCCTTCTATGGTATAAGCTATGTTTTTTGAGTGAGCTCCTATTCCATCAAGAGCATATATTATATAATTTTTAGGTTCCTCTACAGATATTTCAATTTCTCCGCTTACTGATTCTAATAAGACAGGTCCTGTTCCCCAGACACCTTCCTGCTCTCCTTCATTTTTTTGACTTGCCACTACAGATAGAAGCATTCGTTTTGATTGTCCTATCTTATTGTCATCTAATGATATGAGTATACAAGAGGCATCTGTCTCTAAATCTATTTTCATATTATCCGTTTCAATAATATGATCAGACAAAAAACCAGCTGCACCTTGTGCATTTTTTGTATTGATTCTGATATACCCTTTATCAATAATATTATGATTTAGTTCTATCTCATTTGTATCACTGATGTGTGTTACTCGCGTCTTAATTGCCTGAAGCTGACTATTTGTAAATACATCTGAAATAGGGGTTGTTGCTAAAGACTCATCTGGTGATATATTAATTCTATTAAAATACATAACATTAGAGGGTAAATAACCTCCTCGAAGAGGGAATTTCCTACTTTCTCCCACATATTTATAGTCCTTAATCAAGTCGTCTAATGGTAAATTTAATGTTATTTTCCTATTGGCCATTTTAATATCATCTCTTAAAAATATGACGGAACATAAGGGTGCCTGGGACATCTTCACTCTATTGTTCATAATATCTAGTGCGTCTTCAATTCTATTTGAATTCGGCACAATCTGAAGATTATTTGCATAGTAATATAAGAATAAGGCGTCACACCCTTGAAGCATGGCATAGGCTGTCATAGTAGGCATCGCTTCATACTCATATTGATTAGGATAAGACATATTCCATTCACTGACAACTGTTGGTTTCCCTAATACAGCACACAAACCAATTTTTTCAATAAAAGAATCGAAATTTATATTCTCTGTTTTACTTCCAAGCGTATTTATTAAAGATTCATTTGTAATATTATAGTTATGATCATCCCATATGTCTCCACTAAATGTAGGATGATCAAAATAGGTGTGTGTATTCATAAAATCACCCACACTTTGTGCTTTTAGGTCAACAAATCCATAAAACATATTTGACGTTGAGACTGGCACTTTTACTTTTAGTGTATTATGTATATAATTCAGCATCTCCTCAAAATATTCTTTTTCTAGTGTATAGTAGAACGCTACATTATCTGCAACTCTTTGATCCCCTCTATCAAATCGATCCTTCCACTCTGTTCTTTTAACAGTCATTTCTTCAAGGGATTCATCTGCATCTAAATAACTCATCTCTTGTTCTCTTAACGCAACTTGATCAATCCATACTTTCCCTACTGTTTCTCCTAAGTTAAATGAAAACCTTGAATGCCCATCTGTCTGGGAAGATATGAAATCTATAGTATATTTTTCCCACTGTGAATCTAAAGAAATCGTTTTGTCTAGTCCATAACTCGCATATGGATCTATTTGCTGCGAATATCTTACTGCCATTTTTTTTGATCGATCTGCTTTAGCATAAAATGACAAGGTAAATTTCTTTCCTTTTTCAAGTGCTAATCCTAATTGTCTGAGCTGGACATCAAAATCTTTACCTGTGGTTTTGTCAACATTAACACATGCCGAATAATCACCTGATACCTTTTCAGTTGTATCTCGTATAAACTGAGCATCTGTACCTAAATAATTGATTCCTTCCCATGTTCCATCTAATGCATGTTCAAAATCTCCATTCTGAATATAATTGTCACTATTTTGTTGTAAACTCCATGCTTCTTCTAAATTGTCTGTTGTTTCATATTTTTGCTTAAGCCATATGTTCCATTTGTCATCAAGCACTTTGACATAATGCTCAGGAAGTGCCTTAAAATACTGGTCTCCTTCATTTCCTAAAAGAATTCCATCACGCCATGCAGGGAAAATAGAATTTTCATTTGTGATCTCAACCATGGCTATGGCAGGTTCATCACAATATCTTTTGCCCGTATATGTATTGTAATGGGTTAATAATTTCTCTGCATAATCCTTCTGAAGATTTATCAATTGCTCGTCAAAAAGAGTGACAACTTTTGAATTTTCAGGAAGCTGCGTCGCATCTTGCACACCATCTCCTTCTTTAAAGCTTCTTGCCACATGTAGATTTAAATTAACGTAAATTCCTTGCTGTTTTAATACATAAATGAAATAATCCAGCCGATCCAATTGATCTTGATCAAGTTCTAGTGTACTATTGGTTCCACTTATAAAAATCCCTCTTGGTGCTTCATACGTATCAATATGATGTATCCTCACACAATTAAATCCATACTTAGCAAGATGAGCTGCTGTTTTGTCCGCTATTTCTTTATTTGGAAATGCTCCCTTAAAGGTCAAATTGATCCCCCAAAACTTCACTTTTGTTCCATCTTCAAAATAGAAGTCACTATCTTTAACTTTTACAAAACCATGCTTTCCAGCTGGTGCATCTAAAACTATTGTGCTGACATCCACACTTGTCGGTCTTGAATCATCCCAGTGGATCTCAAATGTATCCCAATCTGATGCAAAACATAAAATTGGTGTGAAACAGGATGACATCATCATAATAGCAAAACAGATAGATATAATTTTCCTTCTGTACATAGTTCTTCCCCTCTCATATAACTTTTACCCTTATGTTATAGAATTCACATTGTAAAGATTGTCTTATATGATGTGAATTCTATAACTGCCCCTTTCCAAAGTTAAATTGGGTCAACTAGATGCTACCTTAGGTTACTTTTTCTCGTAGTTAATAACCATAGCTTTTACTCTTGTCATCGCTTCTATGCTATATCTAATACCTTGTATGCCCATACCAGAAGATTTAACACCTAAAAACGGAAAATGATCTGGCCCCCTTTCTGTCTTATTATTGATTTGAACTGTTCCTACTTCTAATTTGTCAGCTATATGAAAAGCCATATCAATATTTTTAGTAAATACAGCAGATTGAAGACCATATTCTGATTTATTTGCTATCTCAATGGCTTTTTCAACACTGTCAACCCTCATGATCGGCAAAACAGGTCCAAAAGGCTCTTCCCATGCAAGTCTCATATCTTCAGTAACATAATCCATAAGCATTGGATAGACCAAATTTTTTTCACGTTTATAAGAAGTCAGTGCTTTGGCACCCTTTTCCTTAGCATCTTCTATGAGCTCACAGACATAACCCGCTGACTTTTCAGATATAAGAGGCACAATAACGGTGCTGTCTTTTCTTGGATCTCCGGTCTTAAGTTTTTCTACTCTTGCTTTGATATAACCTACCAGTTCATCTGCAACTTCCTGTTTCACTAAAACACGTTTTACTGCCGTACATCTTTGACCTGAATATGAAAATGCTCCATTTACAATATCTTTAGCAGCTTCCTTCAAATCTGCATCCTCTAAAACAATAGCTGCATCTTTTCCTCCAAGTTCCATAAGGAGGGGCTTCATCACCGTAATCTTGGAAATATGCTTACCAATTTCTGTACTGCCAGTAAAATTGACAAAGTCTATATCTTCATGAGTTACAGCATAATCTCCTATCTCGCTTCCTTTACCAGTAATCGTATTTAAAACGCCTTTAGGTAGTCCTGCCATGTCAAATATTTTTGTAAGATATAAAGCACTAATAGCTCCTTGAGTAGGTGGTTTAAGAACAACAGTATTCCCTGCTGCTATAGCTGGTGCAATTTTAGATACTGAAAGATTGACAGGATAATTGAAAGGAGATATAGCAAGTACTGTTCCTAAAGGATATCGATTGACAAAAGAAACTCTATCTTTACCATACCCTGGGAATGCATCTGCTGGAAGCATTTCTCCTCTCATTTGTTTCACAGCATCCGCAGTAAATAATATAAAGTCTGAGGTTCTTTTAACTTCTGATAGACTTGATGTAATGTCCTTTGCTATTTCTACTACTAAAATATCTGCTATCTCTTTTTGAAAATCTAATAGTAAGAGTGCAGCTTTATTTAATATTTTTGCTCTTTCTATAAGAGGAACCTGAGCCCACTCTTTTTGAGCTGCTTTTGCTGCAAACATAACTTCATCTATTTCTTCTTTAGACATAGCTGGTACTGAACCAACTTTGCTACCGTCTATAGGTGAAAAAATATCTATTACATTTCCTGTATTTGAACTCTTCCACTCACCATTGATATAATTTTTATACACACCATCAGAATAAATTTCATTAAGCATATTATCACTCCTTCTAAAGTATTTATAACCACTTTACTTAAATTTATCATACCCTTATGCTCATCTAATCATGTATTCGTAAACTCTTTTCGTTTAAGCATATTTTTATCCTTAAGAAGGCTTATTCCTAGCGTAATTAAAACTAGACTAATTAACAATAATATTAATAACATTTTCATGTCATAATGATTAAAATCTAGTGCAATGGTAGTATAGACTTTACTAATTATACTATCTGGATTATTATCTGCAATTACAATAGTAGCATTATTAATAAAATGGATAAGCATTGGCACAAAAATAGATTTCGTTTTATAAAGAGTATATACTAATACCATTCCTAAAAGTATTGTTGGAATAAATTTTACCGCATAATCATGCATGATGCTAAACATAAATGTTGTTATAATCATAGGGCACACATTATTATCTCTTCTTTTTAGCGAACCAAAAATAAAACCTCTAAATAATATTTCTTCACACACTGCTGGCAAAAAAGCAATCACAAAAAGGTTAGTCCATAGACTATTTTCTCCTAATAAAGACTTGTTTAGTTCATTTACTATTTCTAAGCTATCTGGAAATAAAAACAGTGTCAATTGAACAATAAGTGTCATCATCACAAAAGTTCCAGCCCATAGAATTACTCCCCCTATAATTCCCTTTGGTTTGGGCTTCGTAATAGAAAATAATTTTATATAATCTGTCTTAATATAATAGCCTAAACCGAGGGGCAATGCCAAAAAAATAAGTTGTGTTAGTGCCATTCCAAGTATCCCAAGCTTAAGCTGCATTAGAGATCCTACATATACTAGTGAAAGCACTGCTACTGCATATACAACAACTGCATCGCTTACACTAGGCATGGTATTCTTTTTAATATTACGTCTCTTATCGAGGAAACTAAAGCTTTTACCCTCCCCAAAAAGAATAGCTTCTGAGTTAAACATTTTTGTTAATGCCATTAAAGATAAAATGGCAAATGCTAAACTTGATAGCATGACGATAAGTATGGCAAGACCATCAAATTGAAAGAGAAAGACACTCTTAATGAGTAAGGCTATATTAACAACAGGAATAGCTGCTGTTATGTTATTAAACTCAATATTTGGTATCATACATACATAAGCTGGCAACATAAAAACTAACATAATAGGTGTGCTATAATTTTGTGCTTCTTTAAAACTTTTTGCATAAGAACACACACACATAATAATTGCTGTAATCACTAATGCAAAAAGTATAATACATATTAACGTCATAATAAAAGGAAATAGAGCTTCGCTAAAACTTATATTCATTTTAAGTTGTTCTTCCATTTGGGTACTTGCTTGAAGCAAAAGAAGTATAAGAGATAGCACAATAGATAATATATTTAATAATGCAGATATAATGGAAACTGTAGCTACAGCTAGATATTTTCCTATAATAAGCTCTAGATTAGATACTGGAAGTGCCAGAAGTGTTTCAAGAGTTCCTCTCTCCTTTTCCCCTGCCATAACATCAATTGCTGGATAAATAGCTCCAAGCAATATGCCTACAATCAAAATGATAGGAAGAATTTGCCCCAGCAAGTAACCTGTCATTTCTTCACTTTTTGCCGTATTAATGTTTTCATACGCAATAGGCTCTAATATTTCTTCTGAGTTAAGACCATTCTCTTCTATCTTTGATGTTATTAGACTATCTTTATATTTTGAAAGAATAGACTCTATCCTTTGGGTAGCTAAATTAGAATCGTCTGAAGATGCATTCATATATATTTTATAATGATATTTACCTGCTATTTCTTCTTGTTTTACATAAGCTGCAATTTCTTTTTGACTCAGTGCCTCTTCTAAATTTTCTTTCTTGGTTATAATTAATTTTCCTTCTTCATCTATATTTGCTTCATCAATTATCTCTATAAGTTTAGTGTCAGGAACAAAGTCAAAAGCAATCACTAATTCTTTTTGCTGCATGGCCTGTGAAGAAATCATCATAATTTGACTAAATCCAATCAAAAGAGCAGGATAAAGTAAAATAGGTAATAATATCATCATAAATACTGTTTTTTTATCTCTGAAAATGTCTCTTAGCTCTTTGAATAAAATATATTTAATTATATTTTTTCTCACTAAAACTCTCCCCTTTGTTTAAGTACGCTAACAAAAGCTTCCCTTAGATTATTTGCATCTGTCATTTTTTTTAATTCCTCTACTTTACCTGAAGCTATAACTTCTCCCTTATGAATCATAATAATATGGTCACATAATGTCTCTGCCTCTTCCATATAATGTGTAGAGTATAGTACCGTCTTACCCCTTTGTTTTTCTTTTTGCATAAACTCTATAATGGCATGACTACTTAATACATCAAGGCCTAAAGTTGGTTCGTCAAATATGTAAATTTTGGGTGAGTGGATTAAGCAGCGAGCAATAGATGTTCTTTGCATCTGACCTGTAGATAGCCTTTCAATTCTGTTATCAGCAAATTCACTCATATCTAATGTATTAATGATTTCTTCAATCTTTTTTTCAATGTCTTCTTTTTCCATCGCATAGAGATTGCCACAAAAGGTCATAAGCTCTCTTGGTGAAATCCTCCCATAAAGCTTTGTATTCCCTGATAAATAGCCAATCTCTTTTTTTGCACTATTTTTGTCCTCACTATAATCATATCCTGCTACTTTTATAGTTCCTTCTGTAGGGGTAAGTATTCCTCCTAACATCCTGAGTAATGTTGTCTTACCAGCTCCATTTGGTCCTAATATTCCAAAGATCTCTCCTTCTTTAACATTAAAGCCTACATTGTTAACTGCTAAAAACTCTTCTTTGATCATAGACATTTTTTTAATCTTAGATTTACTTTTGTTTATCTTGTCTACTTTTACAGTGTGTGTAAAAGCCTTGGATAAGTCGCTAACTTGTATCATAGCCCAACCTCTTTTCTCTATCTCATTGTTATTTCTGTATGATATAAACAAAAAAGCCATAAGTAGTATGGTGTGCATGGCTTTTCTTTGTACTCACTTTATTTTCATCTTTATTCTATAAAAATGCTCCTCCTATAATATCAGTCTCATTGCATATTGCGAAACTGTCTATGATAAGGGGAGTATGCCAGATTTTAATGTTGTGTTTCACATAATATTATGCGGAGGAAGGGACTCGAACCCTCATGCTTTGTGGGCACTAGAACCTGAATCTAGCACGTCTGCCAATTCCGTCACCTCCGCTTATAGTAATATTTTATCATTATCCTTTCATTTTGCATAGATACCCTTAAATACTTAGATATTTATTTAATATTGTATGGTTCTTATCCTCTTTTTCTGAATAATATAATGTCACTTGTCCCTTAGCACTATTATCCTTATTTAGTTTGTCTCCAATTAAACTACATAGATGTTTTATTGTTCCAGTGTTTCCATCATATAATTCAACATGAGGAGGAACTATCTTTCTAAATAAATCCTTAAAATATACAAAATGAGTACAGCCTAATACAATTCCCTTATACTTCGTTAAGTCGTAAGAAGAAAGAGTTTCCTCTAAATACTGAGTAACGCGTTCATCGAAAATAAAATTTTCTGCAAAATCAACAAGTCGTGGTAATGGCAGAGAATCCACCCGATTGTTAATATCAAAATGGTGAACTAAGTTTTGATATTTCTCTTCTTGTAATGTTAAAGGAGTTGCTGTAACTAATATCCTGCCTTGCTTTTTATTAAGTAGTGCGAGCTTAACTGCTGGCTCCATTCCGATAATTGGAATGTCATACTGTTCTCTTAGACTAGAAGCTGCAATACTTGTGGCTGTATTACAAGCAATAACAATCACTGTAGCACCTTGTTTTATTAAAAATTCTACTACGTTCTGGACATAATCTTTTACTACATTTTTATCTTTTGTTCCATAAGGTGCATGTATATTATCAGAATAATAAATGTAATCCACGTTAGGCAATCTAAGTAAAGCTTCTTTTAGCACAGTAATTCCGCCTATACCTGAATCAAACATTCCTATCTTCATGTTTTATCACTCTTTCAAGTTTTAAATATTTTTCTCTTCTCCTATTTTAATCCTTTTATTAATCAATGTATAGAGAAACTAAATAAAAAATGCCTAATATATCAACTTAACAAGTGAATATCAGGCTTTATTAGCAACTATATGATTAAAAATTTATCTTAATTCTTGCTGCATACTCTCAATGCCACTTAAATTTATTTCTAGAATCTTTAATTGACCATCTAAATCTAGGAGAATCTTTTCTACATAATAGGCTAACGAATTAATCTGCTGTTGGTCCTCTGTAATTTTATCCCGAACCTTTAGGTCTGTAAATAAATTATCAAACCAATAGTCTACTATTCTAATACTATTGTCGATACCAATCCCTATGAGTGTATTAAAATGACCTAAATCCTTTAGATCTTCTTTTAAATCCCGAAGTCTTGATGCTAATTGAGCAAATTCGTAGGCCATAGTATCTAAATGAGTATACTTGATATCTGTATCACTCGTACTTTTATTAACAAAAGCCCCACTATCCACCCACTTTGTAGCACTATCTAGGCTTTTTTGAATACTATTAATATTATCCATAATATGCTCAACTATTTTATAAGCTGCTAACATTCCAATTTGTTTTTCAACAAGGGCTTTCCTTTTTTCTTCTAATGCTAAGTATTTAATCCTAATTGCCTCTGGTAGCACTTTAGAAATTTCATCCACTTTCCTAATATAATGCTTAGAATAGGACCTCGTATCTTGAGAGAGCTGTGTTATATCTTCCTCTAAGTCTCTTAGTTCTTCCTCTAAAATTTTCAAATGCTCTTTTTCCTTGGTATATTTTAGCTTTAATTCTATTAATTGCCTTTCATGCCTATTTATCTTTCTTTGATAGTTGCCTACTAAATTAAAAAGTATATTTGAAAAAGAGGCAATATCTACTATTTTTTCATCATGCTGTTTTTTTTCAATTTCACTAAGAAGCTCTATTATTAACTGCTTTACCTCATTAATGCGATTAATAAGTGCTTCTCTTCGTTTTTTCAAAATCAATACACTTTCTAGTCCACGTCTTATCCTGTTCAGTTCATCATTTTCCACTATTTAGTCCCCCTATAACTACTTACATATTATCTAATCGTAATATAATATCCTTCATAAGATAAAAATGTTATTTTATCTTATGAAGAATTTACATGTTCAATATTCGCTGATACTATGTGCATCCACTTGGTAAAAACAGCTCCCCAATTATTACATTACATAAAATATTACCAAAAATTATGTATATAATTATATATAATATTATAAATAATTTTAACATAGTCTTAGATATTTTGCCATACTTTTTATGCTTCTCACAGTAACCCTTGTTTATTTTCTTCAAGTAAGACAGATGATTTGATAAAGATAATGGCAAAATCCCATAAAAAAACCGTCTAGTTTCAATAAATAAAACTAAACGGTTTAATTAAACAAAGCGCGAGACGGGACTTGAACCCGCGGCCCTCTCCTTGGCAAGGAGATGCTCTACCACTGAGCCACTCGCGCATAAATTTTTATGAGCCACCCGGGATTCGAACCCGGGACCACTTGATTAAAAGTCAAGTGCTCTGCCAACTGAGCTAGTGACCCACATTATTATATTTAATTTTCAAGTCGGGGTGACAGGACTTGAACCTGCGGCCTCCTGAACCCAAATCAGGCGCTCTAGCCAAACTGAGCCACACCCCGATATGTAAAATTTGGCAGCCACCTACTCTCCCAGTCCGTCTCCAGACAAGTACCATCGGCCGGCTAAGTCTTAACCTGCGTGTTCGAAATGGGAACGGGTGTTTCCCTAAGCCGCATCGCCACCAAA
>JAEYPM010000066.1 GCA_023410675.1 Bacillota bacterium
CAAGCAAGGAATATCCATATGGCCCATTTATTAGCATGGCAACATTTATAAGTATGCTATTTGGGGATGAGATAATTAATTGGTATTTATCTAACTTTTTTTAGTCTACATAATTGTTTACAGTTTATGGGGGGTGATTAAATGAGTACGGAAAAAGCAATAAGCAAAAGAGGATTTACTATTTTAGAAGTATGCTTAGTCTTAGTTATTATGGGCATAATTGGTGCATCAATGGTTCCAAGTTTTGGCATTCTGTATAAACAATATGGGAAACAATTTTCTAATACATTTGTGCTAGATATGCAAAAACAGCGAACTAAAGGGAGGGCATTGCCTGGAGCAAATTATTACATAAAAATGATGGGGACGACTACTGCAATTACTATTACAAAATCAGGTGGAGCTGGTGTTGAACCAGCAACAGGATATAATTCCTATATAGTAGGCAATGGAGATTTTACTGCAGTACCACTTACACCTACAGCAACATCACCATCTGTTTCAAATTACGTTAGTGATCCTTATACTGGAACGCATCCAAAAGTATCAATGGGCATGTTAATAGATGGCGTTGATGCAGCTGGAAAAGAAGTCTATTTTGATGCAAGTGGGGCTTATACAGCTGATCCTGCAAATCCATCTAATAAAATATATATTCAAGAAATTATATTAGGTGTTTGGGTAGATGACCAAGAAACATACAATGTCAAAATTGACGGAGTTACAGGAAAAACAACATGGACGATACTTTAGCTAGCATGAAGGGAGGGGGAAATATGAAACAAAAGGGATTTACATTAATTGAGGTTGCGTTATCTACTATACTGTTAAGTCTTCTTCTGGCTGGTGTATTTGCCTTTTTTAGCACCACATATATTAATTATTTGCAATTTGAGGAAAAATCCAGGCTACAAGATGAAGCTCGTATTGTAGAAGATTTCATTAGACAAGAAATTGAATCAGCTAAAACTGTGACGATTTTTGATGATGGTGGCACTAAAATTAGTAAGGGGAGCTCACCAAGCACATGGAAAACAGATCCAATAGGAGAGACAGCAGATGTAAAAATTGGTTCAATTGTACTGGATGACTATACTGGGTCTGCAGATAAAAGATCAATTGTAGTAACTGACACTAAAACACTGTGTTATTCTAAGGGTGGCACAAGTAATGTATTAACTGATTTACTTAAAGAAGGATCAATTTATATTTCAAAGGATCGAGATTCTGATATCATAACCATTAAACTCTATCTGGAAAAGGAGAGAGACTATCGGCCAAATCATCCGACAACAGTACATAGCTTCACAACATATATTAAAATTTCATTAAAATATAAGGATGATGTATAAGTATAATAGATATTTATCAGGCAATAGACAAATGTAATTGCCTTTAAATGATTAAATATAATTGAAGGGGTGATACGATGCCTAATCTCATGTTAGGAATAGAAATCGGCAATAGCACAATTAAGTTAATGGAAGTATCAAAAAGTAATAATCGTATATTGGTTGAAAATTTTGCTTTAGTCAATACACCTAAAGGTTCAGTTGATAATGGTATTATAACAGATATAGATGTTATATATAGCGTTATTAGCAGTGCATTAAAAGAAAAACGATTTAGAGCTAAAAAGGCCGTTATGATTGTGGAAAGTAGTTTGGTTATTACAAGAAACATTGATGTAGAAAAACAAAACGATAAAAATATCAAACAACTTATCAGAATGAGATCAGAAGAATACTTGCCAGTTGATACAGAAAACCATCAGTTTGACTTTTCTGTTATCAAAGAGTTTCAAGATGAAGATGTAAAAAAACTAAGTATTCTTCTAGTTGCAGTTCCAAATAGTATTGTATATCCTATGTTAAATTTAGCTAGTAAGCTAAAAATTCAAGTTAAAGGTATGACAATTCCTTCAGATGCTGTTTCAAATATATTTAATGATGGCGAAGGGGTTATTGTTGTTGATATGGGCAGCAAATCTACTACAGCAACTATTTTAAATGAGGGACGTGCAGCACTAGGAAGATATATATCTGTTGGATTAGAGGAAATTAAGAATGAGCGTTCTGCTACTTCAAAAAAATCCTCTATTAGTCTAAGTGGTGATGATTCAAATGATGAAGCAGCGGCTACTACTGATACTGATGATTATTTTAAACCACAAATTGAATCTGATATTATTTCTGAGATTGATCGTTTGATACAGTTTTATTATTCCAGAAAAGAAAGTAAGAGAATTCAGAAAGCATATATTATAGGTGGCGGAGCAAGTGTAGGTGAATTGACACACTACATGAAAGAAGCTCTTCATATACCTGTAGAAAAGCTTACAAGTATTGGATTTGTATCAGATAGATCAAATCAAGGATTTGATAAAGTAACTCCAATTTTTGCGAATCTTGTAGGAGCAATAAATGGTCTTTCAGGTGATTCAATTAATTTGTTACCAAAATCTTACCAAGATGCACAAAAGATAGCTGTATTTGTAACAGCTGGTGTAGGTTTATTAGTTCTTGAATGTGCAATTTTTGCAGGGATGTTTGTGGTTTCACCTATGTATACCATCAAATCTCAGCAATCAAGACTAGAACAACTAACCAAAGAAGCTCAAGATGAAAAATATGCTGAGGTATTAAGATTAGAACAAGACTTGGAAACTGAAAACAATGCTATAAGTGATTGGAAAGCTAATATAGGGGATCTTTCATCAGAAAAATTTATAAGTGAAAAATTACTTGATAGACTAGTTCTCAAATTGCCAGAAGGTGTAACAATTGATAACTTGAATGTTATAGCTGAGGCAAAAACGATTAAAATAACAGGTAAGACTACTGCAAGTAAAGCATTAATTAATTATATTGCACTTCTTGAAAATACTTATGCAAACTCAAAGGTAACCTTTGATGTAACCGCAAGTGATAAAAATACGCAAGCACAAACATATAATATTACTATTGTATTAGAGGATGAAGGCATAGATGCAGTTGACGCGGCAAGTGAGCAGGTTGCTGATAATCAAGAATCAACACAACAGGTTGAGGAGGGAGCACAATGAGTTTAACAAAAAACAAAATAATTGGCATAATAGCTGTTTTGGTTATAGCCTTACAGATTGCTTATTTATTTACAGTATATAGTAATCAATTAAAAAATATTAGTGATTTAGATGCTAGTATAAATAGTAAACAAAAGGAAATAAATGTACTTAAGCAAAAACTTGAGAATCTTCCTCAACTTGAAGAAAAACTTTTAAAAACTAGACTTGAGAAAAATGCTTTAATTGCTCAAATACCTAGTTCTTCTTCAACCGCAAAAGACTTTTCTAATATTATGGATATTGCTCAGGCAAATGGTTTATCAAAAATGGAAGTTACAAGTGAAGAGCCAACTGTTGATGAGTTAAGCGAATTACAAATCAAACAAAAAAGATATACGCTTAGTTATTTGTCTAGTTATGGACAATCAGAAGGATTTATTAGAAATTTAAATCGTTCTTATCAAACAGTCCAACTTAGTCAGATATCTATAGATAATGGGCCACAGGGAAATCAACAAGAAATGCAAGGGACAACATATAACGGAAATGGAAAAGACTTTGTTAGGACAGAGCTTACATTTGTAATGTATACAAATCCAACCAAGAGTGATGTTAATGAAATTTATGATGCAGGATTTAGTATTATTACAAACACTGATGAACCATTTTATAAGTTACAAGAAAACCAAGATGGTGTGCCACAAGCAGGTACTCCAGGCACACCAGAAACTGGTGTTGGTACTGGAGAAACAGTGCAACCAGATTTAACAATGCCATCAACAAGTGGACTTGGTCCAGCGTTATTTACAGTTAACCTTGCAGATGCATTAACCTCAGGTGATAACTTCCAGTTTTCAGGCCCAGGACCAAGTGGTAGTGTCTATGCAGGAATGAAATCATCAAAGGAAGGCTTTATGACGATCACAGTAAGAGAAGACAGTTATGACGTTGTAATAGAAGATAGTACTGGTAAAATATCACAAAATAGTGCCATTATAAGATTAGGGGACTTAAGCCTTCAAATCAATGCGATGATTACACGTATTAGTGAGAATATGCCTAATGTTCATATATATGTAAACAACTATACATCTAGAAATATTTCTGTAAGGTTAGCAGGGCATGGCAGAGAATTTGTAAAAATATACAATTCGCTAGGACAACAAGTATTACCAGGTCAGACATCAGGTAAAGTATCACTTGTTAGTCAGTAGCTTTAAGGAAGTGAAATAATGATAAGTAGAAAGAGAAATTCTCAAAGTGGAATGACCTTAATAGAAGTACTTATGTCATTAGCTATACTAAGTTTATTAGCCCTTCCTATTGCTTCATATTTTACCATAGCAGCTGGAACAAGAGCTGACTCACAGTCAGTAGCTAAAGCTACCATCTATGCTGAGAATCTATTAAATGATATTAAAGAGCAAATAGATACAGATGTGAAAGGGCAACGTGACGAAGAAAGTAGACCTGATTTTGATGCGTCAGGCAGTGTAAAACCAAGAACAGGAATACGAGATTATGTAATGAAAACGAAAAATATTGATCAAACTGATGCTTCATCAACATTTAAATATGAACTTAAAGATTACTTAAATAAGGATGAAACAAAATTTAATACAGAATACGAAACAGATAAGTATGCCTATCAAGCAGTTGTGTGGAGACTTGATGAGGAGACATTGGACTATATTAGTTCTTTAACTCCAGGAAGTGATAAGATGCTGGAATGGTCGCCTGATTCAATCAAAAGAGGACTTCAGGTATTTAATAATTCAAACTATGATTTTGTTACTGAAACAGTAATAAATGAACAGATCAAATTTAATTTACCAGCTGCCCTGTTAGATGATAGTTTTATTCCTAAAGATAAGTATCTGTCAGGTCAGGTTGAACGTGGTGGCGACAAAAATTATGCTGTAGTTATTCCAATTAATCAAGATGGGACGCTAGATGTTAGTAATATAGTAGATCACGATCTTATTCTAACTAGGAAAGAACTGAAACGTACGAATTCAGATTCTGTAAGTGCTTCAGATACTAGAAAGTATTATAAGTTAGAATTTGGTGGCAGTGGTAGACGTACTATTTTAATCGATGCTACAAAAGTGAGTACAATGGGAAGCTCATCTATAGGAAATAACGGACTCACATTGGAGATACAAAATAATGTATCAGATCAATTAGTTGTTCAGGTAAGAAAAAGTTTAGATAAGAAAGTAGATGACTTAGATAAATTTTTGCGCTTTTCTCCTGTAACAGACAATAATACAGTTATTGAAAGACCAAAAGACATTGAGGTAGAGGATGCTTATTTAATAGCACTTATTGTTAGAGACCTTAATCCATCAAATGGAAAAAAAGGCAAAGTGATTAAAAAAATGATAGAAGTCTATTCGTATGACCATGCGAAAATGTAAGGCGGTGATGATGTGAAAATTAGAATTCCTAAACGAGATGAAAAGGGAAATGGATTATTAATAACAATGATATTAGTACTTGTTATGATGGTAATCGTAGTAGGCTCACTGAGTATCGCAGGTCTGCAGTCAGATATTAATTTTATTGATAAAGAGACAAGTAATGCATCTACCCTTGCGGAGTCTGCTGTACAAAAGACAGTAGATAATATTAACAAAGAGATAGAGCTTGCAACCTATGATATTATGGAAGAGGTAAGAAAAGAAACATTAACTAAAGTAAAAAATGATGTAGGTCAGCTAAGAACCAAACAGAAGTATGATGATTTAGTTTCCAAGTTGAAATACGTAGATCATACCGAAGGGCAAGCAACATTGCCTACAGAGAGGGATGGTACTTTTGGAACCTCAAAAAATAAAATTATATTTCATGATAGTAATGCAATTAAAGATATAATTTTGCAGGAGATAAGAAAAAAGATATTAATTGATAATGGTGCTAGTTATGATCCAAAGCAAATTACATATGATGTAAATAGTGACTATGCCTTTGATGTAAAAAATAAGGGGAATGAGGGAACTGTAACAAGAGTTACAGTCACTATATCAGATGGTGGAAGTCTAGACAAATATATGGTAAGTGCAGTTACTCAGATCCTAAATAGCTCAGGAAGTGTCATTGAGAGTCAGCAAAGTAATCAAGCCATCATAGAAATAGATATGCCTGATCGTATTGATGCTTATATCAATGAAAGGTATGAGTGGTTTGATGAAGATAATCCAGCAGAGGTTTTAAGTGGGGCAATTATGAGTTATTCACCACTGATACTTAAGAGTGGTACACTGAATGTAACTGCAGGAGATGTAAAGGTAACGGGTGTGAAAACTCAAAAGTCGACTTTAAACGGAGCTAATTCAGATGTTCCTTTAACAAAGAATTTTAAAGGAGTTAGTGTAGAAGGAAGTGCAAAACTCAATATTACAGCTGGAAACCTTTACTGTGGAAGTAATGTTGCAGTAACAAGTAAGGTAACTGAAACAAGCCCAGCTGAAATAAATGTTTCAGGAGATGTAATTGGTGACACATTAGCTATTTTTGATGGTTTTGGTCTTTTAGACGATGCAACTACAGAACCATGGAAGTATGAAAATAAGAGGACTGGGAAAATAACTATTGGTGGGAGTGCCTTTCTTGAAAATGATGTATTAATAGAAAAGTATGTAGATGGTGGCAATATTACTGTTGGTAAATCCATATATGGCATTATGAATGGTGATAGGGAGAGAGCAGATGATTTTCCAACAGATTCGGGGGGGACAGTAAAAGTAGTTGACCCTAATATGAGTAGCGGTATATTTAACAGAGGAACGAACTCTTTAATTAAAGCCCACAATGCTTTTGTACATGGTCAACCATATATTAATTTTGGCGATGGCAATGGATATCATGAGTTATATGAAAGTATAGGCGAACCATATGAAGATGTTTACAGCTTAGAGGAGTATAGAAAAGAACTTGATAGCACTCCAGACTATCTTACTGAAGATCCTTACAAAGGGCTTATTAAGAAAGACCTCATTCAAATAGATGGTCAAATATATGCACCTCAATGGGTATCCGCTAATGGAACCACACTTAATAATAAAGTGGATGTTCTAAGTGATGGCAGTAATGCGTTAAGATTTTTTTATGTACATCAGCTTTATGGACTTCCGGCACAAGTAGCTAATGATTTTACAGGTTATGACTATGTATATGATGGTTTTGCAAAATATTATGCTGGAGATCCTTCCCTAGTTGGTGAAAAAGATTTTTATGCAAAGAAATTAACTAACCCTATTTCTGGTGCTTCTTCGCCAACAGAGGTTGAGGGTGTAGAATTTTTCGGTGGAGTTCGGGCTGTTATGATAGCTAGAAGATCACCACTATATAAGGAATATGATGATGGTAGGTATGTTTTTGATTTATTATCATTTAATGAGGCTACAAACCTTAACTATTTAGATGGAACTATGGATTGGTCTATAGCTAACCCTGTTTTGGTAACAGCGGGTGGTACAGTAGACATATCTCAATTTTATGTAGATGGAAATCCTTATCCCACAGTTCTTATCAATAAAGGAAGTGGAACACTTACACTTAAGGCTAGTGGTGGTAAAAACTTTACAGGCATTATAGTAAGTGAAGGCCCTGTAGATTTAGAGTCAGGGGCTCAAGGAAATAATATAACAATTACAGGAACATTGGTATTGGGTAAAAGCTTAGATCTTAACAATAATACACTTAATGTAGCCTATGATAAAAATGTTATTTTCGGTGCCAATTATGCAGATAAGGAAGTGTTTAGATATATTTTAGATGCACTGAACATCACCAAATTTTGTGAGCCAGATTCAAGTGATCCTTCTAATATAGCAAATGCTCTAAATGCTTTTGAGCCTGTTGGTTTAGGTTATAAATATACATTGCCAAGAGTTAAGCTCACCGAAGATTTACACTTAACAGTTGAGACACAGAACATTGTAGCTAAAATAGAAGAATTGAAAAAGATTAAAAACTAGAGGGGGGACACACGTTGATAAAAAGATACATTATTCCAATTATGATTGTAGTTGCACTAACGTTTACAGGCTGTAGCAGTATGAATTCCTCTTCTCAGGTTGCCACTGTTGTAGAGTCTGCAGATGCTGGGCAAACAGAAGTGATAGCCGAAGAGGATAGTACTTATAAACCAACAGACGATGATTTTAAAAAGTTTTTCACTAAATATTTTTCCATATCAGAGGATGATATTTTAGTAATTAATCAAAGACCTACTAAGATAACACCAGAATATTGGGAGGCATATACACAATATGAGCAAAAAGTAGTTAACTTGCTAGGAAGTTATCTTACAGATGATGCCAAAAAGATTATTAAGGAGCAGCACCTTCACTATGGATTTGATCTTCCTAAGAAAATTCAGCTTCAAGGGTATGTAACTTTTGATCCAACTGTTATTGAGAAAGCTGAGATATTATCTTATAGGCAATTAGGAGACAACATGGTTTATGAAGTATCTCTTACAACCAAAAATAAGGTAGTCGATGTTTTTGAGGCAAATAAGTTATATAGATGGGATTATAATAAAGGCTATTATGTGAAAGCGGCAGATTCAGCAAGTTCAAATACTTTTAGTATTCCTAACTATTTATCAAAAAATACATCATCTTCTTATTTACTCCTTCAAGAAACACCAGATGATCATGAAGATGAATTTCGTCTTCTTCAAAAATACTGGGTTGAGGTTGCTCCTGGAAGCTCTTTAAAAATTGATAGTGTAAAAGAGGCATCTATTCTTGAAGTTGATGAACAATCAACACATGTTGCAAACAATACGAAATACATTACGAGAATACCATATACAGATGGTGTACCTCCAAAAGATGATCTTTTAGTTAAAACAGTATTTTTAAAACTATTTTCACAAACAAATGATTTTTACTATTACTACGACAAGGCTATTAATCAAGATTTAGATACTTTTAAGGCTGTATGGGATCAATCATTAGGACTATCAACTAAGGTTATCATTCCACAAGTTACTTATAAGCAAGCTTATAGTAATATCAATCCTTATAAAGATAATATTATTCAAATTGAAGTTAAAGAAGAAAATATAGTAGTTGAACCAAGTCTTTATGGTACAAAGAAACAACCAAGATATTTAGTGCATATACCTGTTAAAGCTCTTTTAAGTAACAATGAAGTGCAATATTATGAATACACTTATTTAACAGGTCTTGAACTTGGAAGTGTGGAATTTATTACTTACCAAGATGTGAATGTAAAAAATGAAACTTGGTATAATAGTAGTGATGCACCAGCAGAAGGTGACCAAGAGTCAAGTGAAGAAACAACTGCTGCAGTACAATAACACTAAAGTACTTGATCGGTAAAGAGGAATATAAATGTTAAAAATACTTTTTCCAAATGACTATATAGAATCTATATTTAGATTGGACATCATGCAGTTGAAAAAGGATGGAATTAAGGGTATTATCTTTGATATAGATAATACCCTAGTTCCATATGATGTGCTTGAGCCAACCAAAGAAATCATTAAATTTTTTGAACAAATAAAATCTAATGGAATGCAGATAGCACTTCTATCTAATAATACAGAGGATAGAGTCATCAAATTTAATGAGAAACTAAAAGTAATCGCCATTCATAAATCACGCAAACCATCCACTAAAAACTTCAAGGAAGCTGTAAAAAGAATGCAGTGTAGTAAAGATGAGGTGGTCATAGTTGGTGATCAAATTTTTACAGATGTATTTGGTGGGAATAGATTTGGAATAAGGACAATACTGGTAGTACCAGTAAGTGATAAAGATGAATGGATAACTAAAATAAAAAGAGGAATTGAAAAAAAGGTGATTAGACAATATGAAAAACACACTAATAAATACCATAACAGGTAGTACCAAGATATATGGTGTGATCGGTGACCCGATTAAACATACGCTTTCACCAATGATTCATAATAGGTTATATGAGATATTAGAAAGGCACAGTGTTTATGTGCCTTTCTCTGTTTCAAGGCAAAACTTAGGTGAAGCAATAAGAGGAGCTTATGCACTAGGAATCAAAGGACTTAATATTACCATGCCCCATAAAAGAGATCTTTTTGACTATATTAGTTCTAAAGATGAAACAGCAATGATTATTGATGCAGTGAATACTCTTGTCTATACCAAAGATGGTTATAAAGGATATAACACAGATGCCTACGGTTTACTCACTGCATTAAATGAAGAACATATTGTATGTGATGATAAGAATGTGGCAATTATAGGAAGTGGGGGGGCTGCTTATGCAGCCTATGCAGCAGTGAGTAAAGCAAAAAGTATTCATATATTTAATAGAAGTATTGAAAATGCGAAAGCTCTTGTGGATCATATGAAGAGGTATTATCAAATCCCTACTTTTATCTATTCAATGGATGAAAAGCCTGATATAATATTTGATATCGTCATTCAGACCACAGGTGTTGGTATGGGAGATATGATTGGTCAGATGCCACAGTGTGCTCCTTATACTTTAGAAGGAGCAAGGGTAGCTGTTGATCTTATTTATAGTCCAAAAGAGACAGCCTTTTTAAACTATGCTAAAAACAAAGGAATTAAATGTATGAACGGTTTTGGAATGCTCTATTATCAAGCGGTAAGAGCATTTGAACTCATGCACGACATAAGCTGTGATAAAAGCGAAATACTACTTATAAAAAAGGAGATAGAAAGTCATTTGGAGGTATAATGAACAAAAAAGGCTTCACGCTTTTTGAAACAGTACTGTGTATGATGATTATGAGTGTTCTTTATATTACCCTTTTGTCAGGGAATAATATGTTAGAGCGAATAAAGTTTGTGCAGCAAGCGAACACTATTGAAAGACATATTGTGGCGGCTCAAAGTTTAGCACATATGAAAAAAATGCCCTATACTGTGCTATTTATTAATCAAAAAATGTACGTCAAAGAAGGACTAAAAACAGTGTATAGCTTACGAATTGAAAAAAACATTAATTTGTCAGTGCACACAAATTCATCAGACAATGTCATCTTTTTTAGAAGAGATTTGAGTCCGACGTATTGTGGAACCATAACCCTAACAAATAAAAAAATTAAAAAGCAAGCACGTATTACAGTAAGACCTGTTACTGGAAAAACTAAAATTTATTATAGTGACATATAGAATTTGCATAATATATTTGTATCATGTGAATTCTATATGGAGGGGGACAGTGTGAATCAAAGCATTTTTCTTATTGGATTTATGGGGGCTGGAAAAACAACTATAGGTCACTATTTGCAAGAGGCATTAACTTATTCTTGTATTGATCTAGACCATTATATTGAGCAAAAACTGCATATGAGGATACCCGATATTTTTAAACAAAAAGGTGAGGATTATTTTAGGGAAATAGAAGCTGATAGTTTAAAAGAGCTTAGTAATCAAAATAACATAATCCTCTCAACGGGTGGTGGCATTATTAAGCTAAAAAGAAGCAGAGAAATATTAAAACAGCAGTATACGGTCTATTTAAAATGGCCCTTTGATCTATTATTTGAGCACATAAAAGGCGATCAAAATAGGCCTCTAGTCCAAAGCTATAGCCAACTTCAAAGCTTATTTTCTGAGAGAGAACATTTATATCAAGAGTCTGCAGTGGCAATTATAGCATGTGAAAATAAAAGCATACAACAAGTTGCAGATGAAATTACTGCACATTTTTATGAACAAAGAGGTGATAGACTAAAATGAAATTAGCCCTTATTAATGGACCAAATTTAAATTTTTTAGGAATTAGAGAACCAGAGATTTACGGCAATGCAACACTCAAAGAGTTAGAAGATAATCTTATTGCCTATGCAAAAGAAAAAGGAATAGAACTCATAACCTTTTCTTCTAATACTGAGGGAGTACTTATAGACTATTTTCAAGCGTGCTACCATGAAAAGGTCAAGGGTATTATTTTTAACCCAGGAGCTTACACGCATTATAGCTATGCACTTTGTGATGCTATTAAATCAGTATCCATTCCTACGGTAGAGGTACATATCTCTAACATTTATCAAAGAGAAGAATTTAGAAAGAAATCTGTGACAGCAGCAAGCTGCGTAGGTGTTATTTCAGGATTTGGACTAGATGGCTATTATTTAGCTTTAGATGCTTTATTAAGAGGTGTAAAGTATGAGTGATTACATTAATGGACGTATTGCAAGACTTAGAGCTCAAATGAAGAATCTTAATACGGAGGCTCTTTTCATCACAAATGAACCGAATAGATACTATCTAAGTGGATTTACTGGATCCAATGCACTTTTGTATATCACTATGGAAGAAGCAAAGCTAATAACTGACTTTCGTTATCTAGAGCAAGCAAGTAGTCAGTGTCAAGAATATGAAATTATGGATCAAGGGGCAGAGGGGCTCATTGCTACAGCTATGAAGCTTGCAAAAAAAGATCATATTGAGTCCATAGGATTTGAAAGTGACCATGTATCTTATAGTACTTATTTAGAACTTAAGGAATATAAGGAACATAGGTTTGTACCAACTAAAAACGTCGTTGAAAAAATAAGACAGATTAAGGATGAACAAGAGCTCAAAAAGATGAGACAGGCAGCAAAAATTGCAGATACTGCATTTTCTGATGTACTATTATTTATCAAAGAAAATCATCAAAAAGGCCTTACTGAAAGAGATATTGCCCTGAAGTTAGAAGTACTCATGAAAGAAAATGGAGCCTCAAAGACTTCCTTTGCATCAATAGTAGCATCAGGAGCAAAATCATCTTTACCTCATGCGGAGCCAGATTTAAACACCTTGAAACCAGGTGACTTTGTTGTGATGGATTTTGGATGTGTTTTTGAAGGTTATTGTTCTGATATGACACGTACGGTAGTTATTGGACAGCCCACTGATAAACACAGAGAAATATATGGGATTGTCCTTAAAGCTCAAATGGAAGCACTGAGCAAGATTTGCTCTGGTGTAGAAGGAAAATTAGTGGATAAGATAGCCAGAGATATTATAACAGAAGCAGGTTATGGGAAATATTTTGGTCATGGACTTGGCCATTCAGTGGGAATAGAGATCCATGAAAATCCTAGGTTTTCTCCAAAGGAAACACAGATTATTGAAGCAGGAATGGTACTTACTGTAGAACCTGGGATATATATTCCTAGGTTTGGCGGTGTTAGAATAGAAGATATGATTATTATAAAAGACAAAGGCATTGAGAATCTGACCCATTCACCAAAAGAGATTATTGTTATTTGACATGTTTCTCTATAAAAAATGTTGAAAAATTAAATAATGTAGTTTACACTATATAAGGATATTACAAATAGGAGGAAATAGAATGATTTCAGCAGGCGATTTTAGAAATGGTGTTACCATAGAATATGAAGGTAACTTATTCCAGATTATCGAATTTCAGCATGTAAAACCGGGAAAGGGAGCAGCTTTTGTACGCTGTAAACTAAAAAATATAAAAACAGGTGGCGTTATTGAAAAAACCTTCCGCCCTAGTGAAAAAGTACCTAAAGCACATATTGACAGAAAAGATATGCAATATCTTTATTCTGATGGTGAATTATACCACTTTATGGATGTTAATACTTATGATCAAATAGCACTTGATGCAGCTTCTGTAGCAGATAGTCTTAAATTTGTTAGAGAAAATGAGATGGTAAAAGTACTTTCACATCAAGGCATAGTATTTGATATAGAACCTCCTATTAGTGTAGAACTTGAGATTACTGAGACTGAGCCAGGAGTAAAAGGCGATACAGCAACAGGAGCTACAAAACCAGCTGTTGTAGAGACAGGAGCAAAGGTTATGGTTCCTCTTTTTGTTGAACAAGGACAAAAAATTCGTATAGACACACGTACAGGTGAATATACAGGAAGAGTATAAAAAATATAAAGCATAAAACTGCCCCTATAAGTGAGATGATCATTCAAAAATCTAACTTATGGGGGCAGTTTCACAGAGCATACATTGGATATGCTCTTTTTTTTATGCCCTGTTCTAATATTATTCGGACATGCATATATTTTAGTAATTATAGAATTCACCATAATTTACTAAGGAGGAAGGACAATGAAAAAAGAAAGTATACTCCATATTATGCCGCTTAATATAAAGCAAATGTTTCGTTATCTTGATGGAAAAGTACTCAGTACGATACAGGAAATACGTCTAAGAATAGGACAACCTATTATGATCATTGCAGGAAATAGGGAATATGGGATATCAGAAACAGGGATATGCGAAATGAGTGATAGTTATACCATTCAGGAGAAAGACATACAGGGAATGGTTCATCTTATTAGTGGTTTTTCTCTATATGCTTTAGAAGATGAGATGAAACAAGGATACATCACTATAGAAGGTGGACATAGGATTGGGATAGTTGGTAAGACAGTTATAGAAAATGGGCACGTAAAAACCATAAGAAATATTAGTGCCATGAATATTCGTATTGCCCATGAGGTTATAGGGTGCAGTAAAGAGGTCCTTCCATATATTATTTCTAGAGAGCGTATTTACCATACCTTAATTGTATCTCCTCCTAAGTGCGGAAAGACTACCTTGCTTAGGGATATCGTGAGAAGTTTAAGTAATGGCTTTAGTGGCTATGGTCCTTATACAATAGGGGTTGTTGATGAGCGATCAGAAATAGCTGCTTGTTATTTAGGTGTGCCTCAAAATGACATAGGCATGAGGACAGACGTATTAGATGGTTGTCCGAAAGTAGAAGGAATGAGAATGCTACTTCGCTCTATGGCTCCTGACGTTATTGTTGTTGATGAAATAGGGAAAAGAGAAGATATCTTGGCAATAGAGGAAGTATTGGGGGCAGGGATTACCATTGTTAGCACAGTTCACGGGAAAGATATAGAGGATTGCCTAAAAAAACCTTTATTAAGTGAGATGCTACGTGAAGAATTATTTGAGAGAATCATTATTTTATCAAACAAAAATGGACCCTGTACGATAGAAAATATATTAGATGCACAAAATGCGTTTAAGGTTTTAAGGTAGGTGAAAACATGAAGATATTAGGAATACTTCTAGTATGTACAAGCTGTAGTCTATATGGATTTGTTATTGATAGGTGGAAGAAACTTAGGCTAACGGAGCTTGAAAGGTGGATTGATGTTTTTGAAGGGTTAAAAGGAGAGATTGAGTATAGAATGACCCCACTTTATGAAGCATCACTGATTATTTCGAACTATGCACCACATAATATTCAAAAGGTATTATTAGACTTTGCCCATAGTTTGGAAGAAAAAGAAAGTACCGATTTATATAAGATGTGGCAGAAGGCTATAGACAATAATAGAATCTACTTTCACTTAAACGAAGAGGATTATAAGCTTATTGAAGAATTTGCAAGAAAATATGAAGGCATGGATAAGAGTATGCATCAAAAAAGTCTTGATCATGTCATAGAAAGATTAAAATATGCCTTTAATAAGCAGCAAAATCAGTATGAGAAAACAGGCAAGCTAAATAGGTATTTAGGCGTGCTCATAGGTGTATGTATTAGCATATTTTTAGTATAGGAGGGGAAAACATGTTTGATATAGCAATTATTTTTAAACTGGCAGGACTTGGATTAGGTATTACACTTATTAACATACTTTTAAAAAAAGCAGGAGCAGATGAATGGACAATGCCTATTATGGTAGTCGGTGTTGTGATGTCTCTTATAGTGGTGGCTGATTATATTACAAAGCTTTTTGATGTTGTAGAGACTATGTTTAAGTTTTAGGAGGGATAGCTGTTGGATATTTTAAAAGTAGCTAGCTTTGGCCTTGTCGCTACAATTATGATTTTAATGCTAGGAGGGGTAGATGAGAAAGCAAAAACCTTCAGTATGATCATAAGAATAGTTACAGTATCCATTTTTCTAATTTTTATTGTACTTCAGCTTAAGTCACTATTTGAGATTATACGTGGACTCTCTTTAAAAATAAAAATGGATGATACTTATCTTGCAATAATATTAAAGGTTATAGGAATAGCTTATATAGGAGAATTTGGCTATCAGTTATGCAAAGATGCTGGAGAAGAAGCAATAGGAAATAAGATACAACTTGCAGGGAAAGTCATGATTTTTGTAATAGCATCACCAGTTATACTTGCATTTATTGAAATGATTACAAAGCTATTATAAAAAGGTATGAGGTGCTTATATGATTCAAAAGAAGATGCGTTTTATTATATGGATTATTTTAGGATTTATTTTTATTAGTGCACTAAAAGTTTACGCTAGTGATTATTCTAATGGATTTGGAAAAGAGGAGCAAGAAGATATCATAAGTTATCAAATGGATCTTTTTAATTGGGAAGAAATTGAAAAGCTTCAAAATAAGCTGAGCACCACCACACAAAAAGAGAAGGACTATGACCTTAAAGAAGAAGTGATAGAAATAGTTAAGGGAAATAAACAGTTTAAAATAGAAGAATTAATTGCCAAGGTAGTAAGCTTATTACTTGGTGAAATACATAGTTATATTAAGCTTGGGATAAGGTTTATATTGGTCGTTTTACTTTGTAGCATTTTGCAAAGTTTAAGCTCTTCCTTTCAAAGTAAGGAAACAAATAAAGTCGCCTTTTTTGTTTGCTATATGGTCATTGTATATAGTGTGATAGATTCTATCACTTTACTAACTAATCTTGCTAGAGATACAATTGATCAAATGTCAGAAGTCATGTATATATGTATGCCAACTTTGTTAGCATTTATGAGCTCATCAGGCTATGTTTCTTCATCAGTAGCTATGGCTCCTGTAGTGATAACAGCACTTAATTTAATTACTTATGTGATTAAGATTTTTGTACTTCCATGCATTATCTCTGTATTAGCCTTAGAGATTGTTGGAACCATAAGCGACGATTTTAAGATTGATAAAATTATTCAGCTTTTTTATAGAGCCATCAAGTGGGCATTAAGAAGTATTTTTTTTGTCAGCATAGCAATATTAGGGTTTTACAAAAGCACAATGCCCTATGTCGATAAAACCGTTCAAAAGAGTGCACTTAAAATATCATCAGCTTTTATTCCCATAGTGGGAGATGCCGTTGATGGAGCAGTAGATTTTATTGTCAATTGTTCCTTGCTTATGAAAAATGCTTTTTCTATAGCTGTCATCGTGTGGCTCGTTATTTTAGTAAGTATTCCCCTTATCCATATGTTTGCTTTTGTAGCTGTCTATCATATTGCAGGAGCTGTAATAGAACCACTTGGAGATAAGAAAATGGCTCAAATTGCAGTAAAGATTGCTAAGGGTGGAGAATTTATTATGAGCTGTGTGGGGATGGTTGCTCTACTTTGTATGAGTGTACTCATTATCTGTATGAGCGTAGGAAGCAGTGCCGTATAGGAGGGACAAAAGATATGAAGGAATATTTACAGGTAATGATTTGGGTCATGCTTTTTGTCATTGTTGTAGAAATGATATTTCCAGATTCTGATTATCGAAAATATCTTAAGCTTGTTCTGGGATGCATTATCATCTACATTCTCTTTAGACCCATAGCAAACATAGTATTAGCAGATGAAAATAGTTATGATCATTTAGTAAAATCTTATGAAGCTCAGCTTAATAATAGAGGGCAAGAGGATGCCATTCAAAAAGAATATAAGCGAATACTCATCAAACAAAAAGAGGTGCTCGAGGATGCCTATAAGGAAACTATTAGAAATACTATTGAGAGTCAAGTAAATGTCCGTGTTGTATCCTGTAAAATTAGCTTTAAAGAAGATCAAAAGAGTGAAACTTTGGCAGTAGAAAAAATTGAAATTATTGTTAGAGAAGAAGGAGACACAGATTTAAAAAAGATGCCTTTACCAGAGATGGGGATAGCGAATAAAAATGATGAAGCTATAACAAGAGAAGAAAAATTAAAAAATAAAATAAAAACTTGTCTTGAAAACTTCTATATAGTACAAGACTGTAATATATATATTACAGTACAAAAGAATCTATGAGGGGGATAAAACGATGCTTGATAAATTAAAACAGTTTACAAAGGATAGTGGCAAGAATAAATATTTGTACTTACTAATAGGGATAGCCCTAATAGGCATTATGATCACTTATTTGCCTCATTCTAATGAAACAATAAAAAACGCATCAAGCGAGGTCATACAAGATGGTCAAAAGTCATCGCCAATAAAGACAGGGGCATCAAATGAAAGCTATGAACAACAGCTTGAAAAAAGATTAATTAAGATTTTGAAACAAATGGAGGGGGTCGGGCAAGTAGATGTTATGATTACGCTAGCATCCGATGAAGAAAAAATATATGCCAATGAAAGAACACAAAATACTGAAAGCCAAGAAGAGGAAGATGAAAAGGGAAACAAGAGAGTTTATTACAAGGATGATTTGCAAAGTAAGATTATGATGCAAAATGGAGAGGTACCTGTGGTAATAAAAGAAAAAAGACCACAGATAGAGGGCGTGCTGGTATTAGCTCAAGGAGCTGGAAACAGTGAAGTAAAAAATTGCATTATTGCATCTGTGTCATCACTACTCAATGTTCCCGTACATAAAATATCAGTATTTAAAATGAAACAATAGGAGGATTTATTATGTTCAATTTTAAGAGAAACCAAATTATTATCACCGTCTTAGTATTTATGATTGCCATTGCAGCTTACTTAAATACAAAAGAATTACCTAATGGAAATAAACCAAGTATTTCCGAAAACAACATGGAAGTAGCAAATAACGATAGTGAAGAAATAGACTTTTTTGAGGAATATGAAGATATAGAAACCTTACCACCAGATGCTGAAGGTTATGAAGATTTACAATTTGCAAATAGTGATGATATAGGTCAAGAAGATCTTTTAGCAGAAAATAGTGCAAGTACAATGCAAACCATACAAGCTGTCATTACTAAGAAAGCAGCGAGTATAAGCAATAAAGAAGAGGAGAATGAAGCTCTTAAAGTAGATAAAAATCTAGATGTTGGGTATTTTGCTGAAGAAAAAATGCTTAGAGAACAAAGCAGAGCTTCTCAAATTGATCAATTGACTCAGTATGTAGCAAATGAAAATATTGATAAAGAATCAAAAGCTAAGGCCGCAGAAAATTTACTTATTATTCAAGAAAGAATTGAAAAAGAAAATAGTGCAGAAGCTCTTCTAAGAGCCAAAGGTTTTAAGGAAGTCTATGTTAGAATGGATGATAATGCAGTAGATGTTGTAGTTAATAAAGCAGAACTTAGTGATGAAGAAATTGCACAAATAGAAGAAATCGTACATAGAAAAACAGGATATAGCATTGGGAAAATCAGAATTACCCCTCTTAAAGGATCACTGCAAACAGAGAATAACTAACTGATAAAAGGCAATTAGGCACCTCCTAATTGCCTTTTGTAGAATTAAATTGCAACATCAGTTCTTTTTGTATATAATAAATACAAAAAGAAGAATGAATACCAAGGGAGGTAATATGGTGGAGGAGCAAAATATAGTAGGTCTTGAAGTAGATCAAGAACAAGGACAGGTTCAGATAGCAGACGATGTAATAGCAGTAATAGCAGAAATTGCAGCTTTAGAAGTAGAAGGAATGGCGAGTACTGGTCAACTTAAAACTGATTTTGTGCAAGCAATTAGCCGCAAAAAGACAGGAAAAGGTATTAAAGTTGAGGTTGGAGAAGGCTGCGTATCTATAGATGTAACTGGAAATGTAAAATATGGGGTAAAAATACCAGAAGTATGTACAGAAGTACAAAAAAAGGTTAAAAGCTCTGTTGAAACGATGACAGGACTTGAAGTAACCCAAGTTAATGTCCATATTGTGGGCGTTGTTTTTGAGAAAGAACCACAGGTATAATATTATAAGGTTAATTAGCTCATCCTAATATAAAAAGCTATATTGACCTTAGGAGGAAAAAATGACAAGACGTGAAGCAAGAGAACTGATCATGCAAATGCTCTTTGAAAGCGAGTTTCATGAAGACTCAGATAGAGATGATTTATTTAATCAAAGAATTCAGGAAATAGAAGATTCAAAGGGTAAAGAATTTGTTATAAAAGAATACCAAGGAATTATAAAGCACCAAGACGAAATAGATGCAATCATTCAAAAGTATTCACAAAATTGGGATATTAAGAGAATTGCAAAAGTAGATCTAATGATTTTAAAACTTGCTGTGTATGAACTTCTATGGGAAAATGATATTCCAAAGAAGGTAGTCATTAATGAAGCTTTAGAGATTGCAAAGCTTTATAGTACAGAGAAGTCACCAAAGTTTATTAATGGCATACTTGGACAGGTTATTGCATCTGTAGAGGAATAAACGATGAAGAGAAAAGCGGTTACTGTTTCAGAACTCAATAAATATGTTAGCAGACTTTTAGAAGATGATTTTATGCTCCATGATGTATGGATATTAGGCGAAGTATCTAATTGTAAATATCATCATTCGGGTCATATCTATTTTACAATAAAAGATAGTCTATCAAGTATAAGTGCAGTTATGTTTGAACGAGATGCAAAAAAACTTTCTTTTAAGCTCGTTGAGGGGACTAAAATTTATGCAAAAGCTAGAATTACCCTTTATGAAAAGACAGGAACCTATCAAGCTTATGTATCACTTATTGAACTTCAAGGGATAGGTGTACTTTACGAAAAGTTTGAGAAACTAAAACAAAAGCTTTCAGAGGAAGGCTTATTTGATGAGCAACATAAAAAGAAACTTCCTGTGTTTCCAGAAAAAGTAGGTATTATTACCTCTATTACAGGAGCTGCTGTAAAAGATATTCTTCAAGTTGCAAAAAGAAGAAATTCAGGAATTCCAATTTATATTTATCCTACCCATGTACAGGGAGAATATGCTGAAAAAGAAATTATAGAGGCTATAAAAAAGGCAAATGAAGACAAAATAGTAGATGTATTAATCATTGGAAGAGGCGGAGGTTCTATTGAAGATTTGTGGGTGTTTAATGAAGAAGCACTTGCAAGAGCCATATTTGCATCTTCCATTCCTATTGTTAGTGCAGTTGGTCACGAGATCGATTTTACTATCTGTGATTTTGTCAGTGATAAGCGGGCACCAACACCTTCAGCAGCTGCAGAAATTGTATTTCCTTCTACAGAGGAATATACTGAAGTGATCGCAAGGTATCAAAGAACACTTCGCTATATAATGCAGAAATCCATTAGTCAAGCTAATGATAAGCTTGCTTCTTTGATGTCAAGGCCTGTCATGAAGCAAAAGGATAAATTAATCCATGAGAAGATGCAGCAAGTAGATATACTCGCAAACAATCTCACTAAATCTTATAAAAATAGGCTGAAGGCTTTTACAAATGAGTATTTATTAAGACTAGAACAACTTGAAAAGCTATCACCAATTGCCACATTAAAAAGAGGCTATAGCTTAGTAACGGATGAAAATGAAAAGGTTATTGGTTCGATTAAAGATGTAAAAGAGGATCAAATACTCAGTATTACAGTGACAGATGGAAGCTTTCATACAAAAGTAATCAAAGAGAGGTAAAGAGATGCCAAAAAAATCTGTAAAAGGTTTTGAAGCCAATATAGCAGAACTAGAAGCAATTATTAACAGTATGGAAAGTGGCGAATATACTTTGGAAGAAAGTATAAAAAAATATAAAGAAGGCATGACACTTGCACTAGAGTGTCAAAATATTTTGAAGAAAGCAGAGCAAGAGATATATATTTATGAAGAAGAGTCTTTTAAGAAGTCTAGTGGAGATGAAGTATTATGAATTTAGAACACTTAGTGAGTACGATTAACAACTACTTAAAAGAATCTCTTCCTAAAGAATCACCTTATTTTGGAAAACTCTATGAGGCGATGAATTATAGCTTAGATGCAGGTGGAAAGCGAATAAGGCCACTACTTATGTTATTGGTTTATGAAGCTTTAGGTGGCAAAGAGGATATATCAAGATACTTGTGTGCGATTGAAATGATACACACGTATTCTTTAATTCACGATGATCTTCCAGCTATGGATGATGACGATTTAAGAAGAGGAAGACCAACCAATCATAAAGTTTTTGGTGAGGCACTAGCAATCCTAGCAGGAGATGGACTTCAAAGCTATGCATTTGAATATATGCTAGAAGATGCATTAAGATATGAGGATATGAATAGAGTTAGAGCTGCCTATGTACTAGCAAATGCTAGTGGCATTTTTGGAATGATTGCAGGACAAGTATTAGATATAGAGAGTGAAAATAAAAGGATTGATAAAGACACGCTAGATATTTTGCAGCTTAATAAGACAGGTGCACTTATTTGTGCAGCCACTAAAATGGGTGCTATTCTTGCCGGAGCAAGTAACAAAGAAATCAATCTTTTTGAAGCTTATGGTAAATACCTAGGGAAAGCTTTCCAAATTATTGATGATTTATTAGATAAAACGTCAACAGTTGAGGAATTAGGAAAACCAATCAATAGTGATGAAAAAAATCATAAAAACACGTATCTATGCTTTTATAGTGAAAAAGAGTGTTATGAGATAGCAGGTGAACTGACCAATAAAGCTATTAAGGCACTAGAGGGTATCAATGCTGAGACATTTTTGCTAAAAAATCTAGCAAAAGACTTAATAAATAGGAGAAATTGAGGGTATTAGGATGGCACATTTAGAGCAACTTTTAAATAATCATATGCTAGGCGTTGCAATCTTAAGCTGGCTGGTTGCCCAGATTCTTAAGGTGTTTGTTTCATTATTTAATGAAAAGAAACTGAATTTATCAAAAGTGTTTTCTTCAGGAGGGATGCCTAGTTCTCATACGGCTTTTGTTATGACGCTTACTGTGTCCATTGGACAAACGCAAGGGTATGATACGCCCCTCTTTGCCGCCGTTGCTGTACTGAGTTTTATTGTGATGTATGATGCAGCTAATGTAAGATTAGAAGCAGGAAAGCAAGCAGCAATTCTTAACAAACTTATTGAAACTTTAGAAGATCCTACGTTAAATGCAGAAAAAAAACTTAAAGAGCTTTTAGGACACACAAAATTGCAAGTAGGAGCAGGGGCTATACTTGGTATAATAATCGCATTACTATTTTATAGGTAATATGCGACACGACTTATGACACATTTTCCAAAATATAAGAAGAGGCGATCTAGTGTAGAATATGGTGACATATCTAAATTCTATTTAAAGGAAACCACTTTTTTTGGTGGCAAAAGAGTATGGAATTGGGAAAACCTGTTGGACTATATACCACAAAATATACATTATATATTGTCATATATTTTGAGAAGTGGGTGATAAGTTGGAAGCAGAAGGAGTACTTATTTATGCCAAACACTAAAAATGTAGGATTAAAAAAGTAATCCAATCATTATCATTAAAGAAGGTGTCATATGCTTAAAGTCTTAAGAACAATAAATACACTGAAAGACTTGAAAAAACTAGATAAGGATGAATTAAAAGTATTAGCTAAAGACATAAGATATTTTTTAATCAAATCTCTTTCTAGAACAGGAGGACATTTAGCGTCCAATCTAGGTGTTGTGGAATTAACTATAGCACTTCATTATATTTTTGATTCTCCAGAAGATAAGATCATTTGGGATGTGGGGCATCAAAGCTATGTGCACAAAATATTAACTGGAAGACGCGACTCATTTAAGACACTAAGACAAGCTGATGGAATGAGTGGTTTTCCAAAAAGAAAAGAAAGTGTTCATGATATATTTGAAACTGGTCATAGCTCTACTTCAATATCTGCAGCTTTAGGGATTGCTAAGGCTCGTGATTTGCATGGAGATAAAAATCATGTAATAGCAGTAATTGGGGATGGGGCTCTAACCGGCGGCATGGCATTTGAGGCACTCAATAACCTTGGGAAAGAAAACACAAATCTAATTATTGTATTAAATGATAATGAAATGAGTATCTCCAAAAATGTTGGAGCAATAGGAAAGTATTTAAATAAACTGCGTTCAAGTAAGGATTATATAAAAGTAAAACAAGGGGTAGAAGGTACTTTAAAACAAGTGCCAACCCTTGGTGAATACATGATAAAGGGTCTTAAAAGAACAAAAGATAGTTTGAAAAGAGTTCTTATTCAAAACACTTTGTTTGAACAAATGGGTGTTAGATATCTTGGACCTATTGATGGCCATAATTTTGATGAATTGCTTGCTATATTTGATGCAGCAAAGAACGTAGAAGGACCTGTTCTTATTCATGTAAAGACAAAGAAAGGCAAGGGCTATAAGGTTGCTGAAGAAGATCCAAGCAAATATCATGGAATCACGCCATTTGATATAGAAACTGGAGAAGTCCTAAGAAAACCAGGAGAGATAACATTTTCTGAGGGTTTTTCTAAAGCTATGTTAAGCTTAGGGAATGAAAATGAAAAGATTGTTGGCATTACAGCAGCTATGACTGAAGGCACAGGACTTTTGCCTTTCGCAAAGGCATATCCTAAAAGGTTTTTTGATGTAGGGATAGCAGAGCAGCATGCAGTGACCTTTGCAGCAGGCTTGGCGAGTTCAGGCTATAGACCTGTTGTTGCAATTTATTCGTCATTTATTCAAAGAGCCTATGACCAAATTTTACATGATGTGTGTCTGCAAAAATTACCTGTAATTTTTGCAATAGATCGAGCAGGTCTAGTTGGAGAAGATGGAAGCACGCATCAAGGGATATTTGATGTCTCTTTTTTAAGTACAATGCCTAACATAAAAATACTATCCCCTAAGATGCCAGAGGAAATGGAATCATGTATGCGTTATGCATTAGAGCAAGATGATCCCATAGCAATTAGATACCCTAGAGGAAGTATAACCATAGATAAGGACTATCAATTAGATTATGTAGATTGTTGTTATAAATTTCTAAATAAAGGCAATAGTATTGTTATATTGACCTATGGGCGCTTTGTTAAAACAGCTTTAGAAGTGATGGAGCTTTTTAAAGCTCAAGGTATCAATATCTCAGTAGTAGAAGCACCATGTGTCTATCCTATAGATTATAAAGCATTAGATAGCATTTTGTTAGCACATGACTATGTGTTTACTGTAGAAGATAACATTGTAAGTGGTGGATTAGGAGAAAAAGTACTAGCCTATTTAGCATCTACAGGTTATCCGGCTAAGGGATATACCTTTGGTTATCAAGAGGGCGTTATTCATCATGGTAAAGTGGATATACTTATTGAAAGATGTGGACTGGATAAAGAGGGAATTTTCGAAAAGATAAAGTGTATTACAAACTTACCCTAGAAAGAGGGTTTATATATGGAAGAAAAAGAAAGACTAGATTTACTCATTGTGCAAAGAGCACTTGCAGAGTCAAGAGAAAAAGCAAAAGCATATATTATGGCTGGCGTTGTTTTTGTGGATGGACAAAAGGAAGACAAGCCAGGGACAAAGGTAAAAAAGTCTGCACAAATAGATGTAAAACAAAAAATGAAATATGTAAGTAGAGGTGGCTACAAACTAGAGAAGGCATTAGAAGCTTTTCCTATTGACTTGATAAATAAGATTTGTATGGATATAGGGGCTTCTACAGGTGGATTTACGGATTGCATGCTTCAAAATGGAGCATTAAAGGTTTATGCTATTGATGTTGGTTATGGGCAGCTGGCATGGTCTTTAAGGCAAGACGATAGAGTCATTTGTATGGAAAAGACAAATATAAGATATGTTACTCAAGATAAAATTGGAGAAGCAATAGATTTTAGTTCAATTGATGTTTCCTTTATTTCATTAACAAAGGTTTTTCCTGCATTATATGATTTACTTGCTGAAGATGGAGATGCTGTTGCACTCATTAAGCCTCAGTTTGAGGCAGGAAGAGAAGAAATACAAAAACATGGTGTTGTAAAAGATGCTAAAGTGCATAAAAGAGTCATTCATGAAATATGGGATTTTGCAAAGTCAATAGGTTTTTATATATACGGACTTGATTTTTCACCAATCAAAGGACCTGAAGGAAATATTGAATATCTGATTTACTTATCAAAAAAGCAATCAACTGATCCTACAAATAAAGAAAGCTTAATAGAACAAGTAGTTGGTACTTCCCATCAAAGTTTATCATGAGGAGGCATATATGAAGGTTATTGGCGTTGTTCCTAATCTTGAAAGGGACAAGGAATTGTTTACAACAAAAAAGCTTATTGAAAACCTAAAGAAAAAAAACATTTCTGTATATGTCAGTAAACAAATTGCATTGTGCATACAGGATGAGGCTATTGGGCTTAGCGAAGAAGAACTATACAAAACATGTGATGTTATTATTGCCATAGGAGGAGATGGAACGATTTTAAGCAGTGCACAAAATGCTTCATTATCGGGTATTCCTGTTTTAGGCATTAATCAAGGCAGATTAGGGTTTTTAGCTGATATAGAAATTGATGCTATTGATGAGCTCATTGAAAAGCTTTTAAATAGAGATTATAAGATTGAAGAGCGTATGATGCTTCAGACAAAAGTAACACAGCCAAATGGTAAAGAGGAAATTTTCTATGCCGTAAATGATGTTACGGTTACAAGAGGAAGTTTTTCTAGGATGGAGGACTTTAAGATATATGCAAACAATGAGCTTGTGGATGTTTATCCTGCAGATGGGATCCTTGTTGCAACGCCAACAGGCTCTACAGCCTATAACTTATCAGCAGGTGGACCTATTGTCGTTCCCACTGCTAAAGCACTTATTGTTACGCCGATTTGTCCACATACCATTTACTCTAGGTCAATCATCATGTCACATTTAGATGTCATTCATATTAAAACGTGTAACTATGAAGGGGCAATGATGCAGTTATGTGTTGATGGAAAGCCAAAAGTTGATATTACACCTGCACATGATATTGAGGTGATGAAGTCGCCCTATATTTTAAAGCTTGTCAAAACTTCTCACTTAAGCTTTTTTGAAATATTAAGGAATAAAATTGTAGAGAGGCGAAAGTAAAATGGGAATGAAAGAACAAAGACAATCAGCAATATTAGATTTAATTCAAAAAAGAGAAATAGAAACACAAGATGAATTGGCTGAATCATTAGAAAGACAAGGGTTTAAAGTTACCCAAGCCACAGTGTCACGGGATATTCGTGAACTTAAACTAACAAAGGTGCCAACTAAGGCAGGTGGACAAAAGTATGTAGCTTTTTCTCACTATGACCAACAAGTCTCTGAGAAGGTTATAAGGGTGTTTAAGGATGCTTTTTTAAGTATGGATTATGCAGGAAATATTCTTGTCATAAAAACGCTTACAGGTATGGGAAATGCTGTAGCAGCTGCCATAGATGCCTTTGCTATCAAAGAGATAGTAGGAACATTAGCTGGAGACGATACAATTTTTTGTGCTATAAGAAATGCTAGAGAAATGGACAGTGTTGCAAATCACTTTAAAAAAATACTTAATTCATGAGCGTTCAATGGATAAAGAGTAGGGAGGGTCACTATGCTTACCTATCTGCAAGCAAAAAATATTGCACTTATTGAAGAAGTCAATTTAGCGTTAGATGATAAGCTAAATATATTTACAGGTGAAACCGGAGCGGGAAAGTCTATGATTATAGACTCTATTCAATTTGCTATTGGCAATAGAACGTCAAAGCAAATCATTCGTAAAGGTCAAGACTATGCCTATGCTAAGCTTGTATTTTGTGACGATATAGGAAAAGGATTAGAATATTTAGAAATGCAAGATATAACGTATCAGGATAAAAGGATAGAGATTGAAAGATATTTATATCAATCAGGGCGGACCGTATATAAAATAAATAGTTTTTCAGTAAGCAGACAGATCGTAAGAAGTTTATCTACACTTCTTATAGATGTACATGGACAGCATGAGCCCCAGTCACTTCTAGATGTATCCACACATATTGTCCTTTTAGACAGCTTCGGAAATGATACTTATTTAGAAAAGAGATTAAGATACAACAAGCTTTATGAGCAGTGGCAAAAGTTAAAGCATGAGTTAGAAAAAGTAGATTTAAGTGATCGGAAATTGCTTCAGCTTAAAGATATGCTTACTTTTCAAATCAATGAAATTGGTGTGGCTGGTTTAACAGAAAATGAAGAAGAAAACCTTAAAGCAGAATATGACATTAAATCACATGCAGAAAAAATTATGTTGAGCTGCAAAAAGACCTATGATTTTTTAGAAGGCAGTCAAACCTATGAAGAAGGGGCTATAGTTTATACAGGTAAAGCAGCCTATGCACTTTCAGATATTGCTTCAATAAGTGAAGAGCTAGGGACAATTTATGAGCAGTTACTCGCCATAGAAGCTCAACTTCAAGATGTTGCTTATGAAGTTAGAAAATATACAGAAGGGATTGAGTATTCACCTGAGTTACTTCATGAAATTCAAAGTAGGCTAGATCTTATTTATAGGCTCAAGCAAAAGTATGGTAATTCAACTAAAGAAATATTGGACTATAAAAGACAATGTGAAAGTGAATTAAAGGAGCTTATAGACGGAGAAAATAATAAAGAGCTTCTCCTCAAAAATATTGAGACAACAGAAAAAGAACTTTTTGAGCTATCTAGTGAATTATCCAAAGAGCGAAAAGAAATTGCATTAAAAATAGAAGAAGAGATAGACAAGCATTTACATGATTTGCAAATGCCTCATGCAAAGTTTGAAATTGCAATTAATGATATTGAAAGTTTTAATAAAAATGGTAGAAATGATGTGGAATTTCTGATACGAACAAATTTAGGAGATGATATGCATCCGCTATCTAAAATTGCATCAGGTGGAGAAATATCAAGGGTTATGCTCGCGATAAAAACAGTCTTAGTTCTTGGTGATACCATTTCTACTGTTATATTTGATGAAATTGATACAGGAATAAGTGGGGTTGCAGCTCAAAAGGTAGCACAGAAGCTCGCAGTAATATCAAGGAACAAACAGGCTATTTGTATTACTCATTTACCTCAAATAGCAGCCATGGGTGATAAAAATTATCTTATTGAAAAAGAGACCAAAGGTGAAAGAACCATAACGCACTTACTAGAATTAGAAAAAGAACATATTGATAACGAATTATGTAGGTTAATGGGTGGTATTATCACCGAAAGTACTTTAGCAAGTGCTAGGGAAATTAAAGAGTTAGCAAGCCAATATAAAAATAGTATTACTAAGAAGATAGTATAATACTGAGTTTTAATACTCATTTTATACTATCTTTTTTCATGCATAAAATATTATTTTTTTAGTTGAATAATTGTAGGATAAAAAGGAAATTTTAAAGATATGACAGCTTAAAATATACAGGATGTGATCAAAAGATGAAAAAGTGTGTTAAGAGAAAAATACTCATAAGTATTTTATGTATTGTTTTATGCTTAAGCTTAGCCAGTCCCTTTATAATTTCATATTTTTATCTTCCAAGTAATATAAAATTAATCGCAGGGAAAGAACATATATTTAATTTTGAAATACCTATTAAAGCAAGTGTCATTAAAAACCAAAGTATTCGCATTAGAGATAATGCTAGTGAGAATGAAGAACTGACAAGTATTAGTTTAAATAAACCTTTTAAACTGACTATGAATGAGCCAGGAGTAGCCAACTTTAGACTCTCTATGTTTGGGGTTATTCCAATCAAAACAGTTTCAGTGGAGGCTATGCCTCATAAAAAGGTAGTTCCATCTGGAAAGATTATTGGTATCAAGATAGACACCCAAGGGGTTTTAGTATTAGGAGTGGGTTCATTTGAGATTGGTGAAAATAGGGCAGCATCTCCATGTAAAGGAATGATTGAAGTTGGAGATACTATATTATCAGCAAATAATACAACACTTTCATGCAAAGAAGACCTTAAAAATGTTGTAGAAAAGAGTAAAGGCAAAAAGATTAATTTACTGATTCAAAGAGGGGATGAAACAAAAAATATTGAAGTAACACCCGTACATTCAGAACTGGATGATGAATACAAGATAGGTCTTTGGATACGTGATAGTACCCAAGGAATAGGAACACTTACTTATTATGACCCATTTACAGGAGAATTTGGAGCATTAGGACATGGTATAACAGATGTAGATACAAAAATGCTTATGCCTATAAGGGAAGGAAATATTATTGATGCTGATATTACATGTATTAAGAAAGGGAAAAAAGGGGAACCAGGAGAAATAGGTGGCATTATTGACTATGAAAGACATAATATTTTGGGAGAAATAGACAACAATACTTCTTTAGGTATTTATGGTACAATTAAAAAAGATAAGTTCGAGAATTTTGAAGATATAGAGGAAAAAATAATTCCTGTTGGCTTTCAAGATGAAGTTCATGAAGGGCAGGCATCTATTATACTCAATTTAACAGGTGCAGAAGAAAAGGCGTATGATGTTATGATACAAAAAGTATCTAGATATAACTCTGAACCAGCGAAGGGAATGGTTATTAAAATAATAGATCCTAAGTTATTAGATTTAACAAATGGAATTGTTCAAGGAATGAGTGGAAGCCCTATCATTCAAGATGGGAAACTAGTTGGTGCTGTAACACATGTCTTTGTTCATGATCCAACAAAAGGATACGGTATCTTTATAGAAAATATGATTAATAATGAAAAAAGATATAATTAAATGTAAAATTAAAATAAATATTACAAAAATTGGTATTGATTTAATTTTTAATATTAGTTATAATTTATTTAAAGTAAAAACTATTTAAAACTTTTATATATTACAAGGGGGAAACAGCGTGTTTGATTCAACAATGAAAATATTGATAGCAGACGACAATAAAGATTTTTCAGATATTTTAACAGAATATATAAGTCGTCAAGAAGATATGGAAGTAGTAGGAGTAGCACCAAACGGAGAAGTTGCTTGTGAACTTATTGAAAATACACAACCAGATATCGTGATTTTAGACGTTATTATGCCATATTTAGATGGTATAGGTGTACTCGAGAGAGTAAAAAGTCTTGATATAGAAAAAAGACCTTTATTCGTTATGCTATCAGCTGTTGGTCAAGATAAAATAACAGAAAGGGCATTATCCTTAGGGGCGGAATATTACATTGTCAAACCATTTGATATGGATACACTAATTAATAGAATAAGACAATTAAGATCTACAGGATCAACTGTACGATCATCTAATACACTAATGAGTAATGTTTCAATAACTACCCAGCTAAATGGCAGTCAACTTACAGGCATTAAGCAGAAGTCTGCTCCTTCCCATCATAATTTAGAAACAGAAGTAACAAGTGTCATCCATGAAATAGGGGTGCCAGCACATATTAAAGGATATCAGTACTTACGGGATGCTATTATTATGGTTATTACGGATATGGACATATTAAATTCTATTACCAAACAGCTCTATCCTTCAATAGCTAAGAGTTATAATACCACGCCAAGTCGCGTTGAGCGTGCTATTCGTCATGCAATAGAAGTAGCTTGGTCAAGAGGAAAGATGGACACCATTGACAAATTATTTGGCTATACTGTAAATAATGGTAAAGGAAAACCTACTAATTCAGAATTTATCGCACTTATCGCAGATAGATTACGTCTTGAGATGCAGGTAGGGTAAGAAGTCGAAGCAAACGATAAATTACAAAAACCTTCTAGCTTTTTTGGCTTAGAAGGTTTAATTTTTACTCTATAAATAGCTGTTTAACAATAGATTCTTCTGGTGTAACAAATAGGGTTTTAAAGTTCGTATAGATGACCATGCCAGGTTTAGCATTAGGAATCTTCTTTACATTTTTTTTAAAAGTATAGTCTATAGCAACATTGCTTGAGTTTTTCCCCTTGCTGTAGAAGGCAGCCAGTATAGCTGCTTCATTTAAAGTTGACTCATCAATATCCTTTGAAGGATCAGATTTGATAATAACATGAGAACCAGCACCGTCTTTGATATGGAGCCACATGTCATTATTCTTAGCAAACTTCATAGTGAGCTCATCATTTTGATAATTATTTTTTCCTACATAAATAGTAAATCCTGATGAAGATTTAAATTGCATATAAGGGTGCTTGTTTTTTATTACTTTTTTGCCTTTTTGAGCTTTTTTCTTAAGATAACCCATGTTTATAAGTTCTAGACGAAGTTCCTCAATATCGCTTGGCGTTTGTATAATATCTAGGGAGATTAAAACAGAATTTAGATATTCAAGATCTTCACTTATTTCTGTAAGTTGATTTTGAGCAGCTATTTCAGTACGTTTTGCTTTGTTATACAGCTTAAAATATTTTTGAGCATTTTGAATAGGTGTTAGGTTTTCTTCAAGTGGAATCGTTATTTCCTCATAACTTTCACTGTAATAGTTTGCAACTGTAAAGGTTTTAGAGTTTTCAGGAACTTGATAGGCATATGAGGTAAGGAGTTCTCCATAAATTTTATACAGCTCTTTTTCTTTGCATTCTTCAAGAGCATTTAACTGAATTTGTTGTTTGCGTACAGCTCTTTCTATAAATATATGAATAAGCTTTTTGATATCTGTGGTTTTTTGAGCGATATTAAAACGCGTAGACCTTTCAAAATAATATTGTTCGATAAGCTCAGATATAGAAGAAAAATTTTTTTGTTGGTATGCTAAATAGATCATTAATGTTAAGCTATAGAAATCCATGGGAATTTCTTGATCATCACTATATAGTACTGGAGTAAAATCAGCATTTTTTACACGGACCATAAGTTTATCAAATTGTATATATAATTGCTTAAGCATAGTTTCATCTAATAGATTGGCTAATAAATCATTATCTACATGAGCATTTAGACATAATGAATTTGCTATTGTTGGGCTAAGGCCACTATAGGACAAATAAAGAGCCTTATATATAGGACAAGATTTTGAATGAATCGTTTCTATAAAAGAGTCATAGGTAGCAAGAAGAGGATTGGATTTCCCTTGATTTGGAGGATAGGTATAATTTCTACCAGGAAGTACTTCACGGACACTACTTGTATCTAATGAAATGTGTTTAATACAGTCTATGATTATATAATTTTCTTTTGTAAGAATAATATTGCTATGTCTTCCCATTATTTCTATAATGAGCTTTTTAGACTCTTTATCTCCAAATTCATTGATTGCTTCTATGTGTATTTCTACAATTCTCTCAAAGTTTGGCTGAGTAATACTGATGATTTTACCACTTGCTAAATGCTTACGAAGCATCATGCAAAACATGGGTGGTTGCTGCACTGTATTTTTAGAAAGCGTTGAAAGATGAAGTCTTGGATAGTTACTATTTGCTGTAAGGAGAAGCTTATATGCTGATGCATTGTTTCGAATAGTTAAGAGGATTTCATCCTTCTCAATTTGATATATTTTATCAATACGCCCATCAATGAGGGTAGTACGTAATTCTTCTATAATATTTGATAATACAATTCCGTCTAAAGCCACTTGAGGATACCTCCTATATGATTTAAGTGTCAGATTGACTATGCAAAGTATACCATAATTTATCAGTACTGCATAGCTTATCTATTTCATATTATGATAGGCTATAGGCGGGTGCAAAATTCTAGAGGAAATAGTATAATAAATAAAATGAGTAGAGCAAAATAATAACATTCATTATATTGGGAGATAAACAGGAGCAATTAATGATAGAACAGAGGGGGGAGTATATGAATGAAATCAGATACGTGATTTCGATAATTTTAGGAGGTTTTGGCTTATATATTATAACTATGAATTGGTGCATAGTTTGGGTTTCTTTAATTAAGAAAAAAGAACATCATTCTTTTGGCCCTCTATTAGGGCCTATTTGTCTTAGCATTGCCCTTATAGTTATCCCAAACAATCCCTATGCTTCGCTATGGTGGCTGACATTCATCGCTGATTTTGGCTCATTACCCTTTATCATATTATCAATAATATTTTTCTTAATGGGAAAGCATAAGAAATAAATTTTTGAATAGACAAGACATATATGTTATAATGTAATATAAAATGGAAATATTATCATATAGTGATAAATACTAATTATATAGGGAAGCAGGATTATACATGATAAAAAGTATGACAGGCTATGGCCGATGCGAAATAGAACAAGACGGTAGAAAGGTAACCGTAGAGATTAGTTCAGTCAATCATAGATACTGTGATTTAAATATACGTATGCCACGATCATTTGTTAAACTTGAAGAAAAGATTAGAGAAATAATAAAAAAAAGAGTGTCAAGAGGCAAATTAGATGTTAGTATCTATATTATAAGTCAAACAGAAGATGATTTAGAAGTGATTATCAATGAACCTGTTTGTCAGAAGTCAATCCAAGGGCTTAGGTATTTAGCAGAAAAGTTTAATCTTAAAGATGACCTTGCTCTGTCACATATTCTATCTATTGGAGATGCCTTTGCGATTCACAAAAAGGCTGGAGACTTAGATACTGTTATGGATATTATAGAGAAAGCCTTAAATGAAGCTCTAGATTCACTTGTTGAAATGAGAATAAAAGAAGGGACTATGCTCAAAGAAGATATTTTGAAGAAATTATCTTTATTAAATGAGATGATCGCTCAAATAGAGAAAAGAAGTTATCTAGTAGTAGATGAGTATAAGAAGAAGTTAGAAGCAAGACTTAAACTTTTGTTATCAGATGTATCCGTTGAACCAAGTAGGATTGCTCAAGAAGTTGTTATCTATGCAGATAAATGTGCAATTGATGAAGAACTCACAAGGCTCAAAAGTCATACTACGCAGTTCATCGCTATCTCAGAAAGCAAGGAGCCATCAGGAAGAAAACTAGATTTTCTCATGCAAGAGATGAATAGAGAAGCTAATACTATAGGGTCTAAAGCTAATGACTCTATCATTACCAATTATGTTGTAGAGATAAAAACTGAAATTGAAAAAATACGAGAACAAGTTCAGAATATTGAGTAGGTGATGCAGATGAATCGTTTCATCAATATAGGCTATGGGAATATTGTTTCAGCAGATAGAATTGTAGCCATTGTAGCTGCTGAATCTGCTCCAATTAAAAGACTAATTAGTGAAGCAAGGGAAAAATCACATTTAATTGATGCAACCCAAGGAAGAAAAACACGCGGTGTGATCATAACAGATAATGAAAAAATTATTCTTTCCGCACTGCAGCCAGAAACAATGGCAGCAAGACTTGTACCAACCAAGGAGATTAAATGATGAGTGATAAAGGATTAATTATTATTCTTTCAGGACCTTCAGGTTCAGGGAAAGGAACGATTGTACAAGAATTAATAAAAAATAAAGAACTGACACTTTCTATCTCTGCTACGACGCGAGCACCTAGACAGGGAGAACAAGAAGGTATACACTATTTTTTTAAGACACATGAAGAATTTGAGTACATGATAAAAAATAATGAGTTCTTGGAGTATGCACATTTTTGTGACAACTATTATGGAACACCTATTAAATTCATTGAGGAAACCATTAATAGTGGCAAAGACTGTATACTAGAAATTGAGGTTCAAGGAGCCTTACAAGTAAAGAAGAATTTCAAAGAAGCAATCTTTATTTTTATTGTTCCACCTTCCTTAGAAGAACTTGAAAAAAGGTTGGTTGGGAGAAATACTGAAAATCAAGAAGTTATCAAGAAAAGACTGGATAGGGCTAAGGAAGAATTAAAACTATATAGGGAATATGATTATGTAGTTGATAATGATTCAGTAGAAAATGCAGTGACTAGAGTACTTAGTATTATTTGTGCTGAAAAATTAAAAAGTGAAAGAAGTACAAAGAAAATAGAAAGTATATTAAATAATAAATAAAGAACATATAAAATTTAGGAGGATGTAAAACATGTTACAACCATCATACACACAATTAATGAATAAATTAAACAGTGATGGAACATCAAAATTAACAAGTAGATATTCCATTGTTATCGCAACGGCTAAAAGAGCAAGGCAAATTATTAATACAGTCAATGAACAAGCAGCTATTACTAAAGAAAATGAAAAAACAGGAGAAAAAATTGTTGATACAGTAAAACTAAAAGAAGCAAATGATCTTGTAGAAAGGCTGAAATCTAAAAAGCCTATTTCTATCGCTGTAGATGAGATGTATTCAGGTAAAATTCAAATGCGTGAATATAACCCAGAAGGATAAATAGGTGATTTTTCACTTATTTATCCTTTAATTGTAGAGAAACAGCTAAAGCATTTAACGTATTTTATTCTCATAATGTTGTTTCTCCTAAACGTTGTTTCTCATCAATGAATCTTCTCATATAGATAAAACAAATATTAGGCAGGAATGATATGTGCAAATATGCTCAGGTTATTATAAATTATGCAAAAGTTAAAGAAATAGATATGTTCTTTACTTACAAAATCAGTAAAGAACTTTTAGATAAAGTCAAAATAGGCCATAGAGTTTTCGTTCCTTTTGGTAAAAGCAATAAGTTACAGATGGGCTATGTTCTAGATATTATAGATGAAGAACCAAAGATAAATTATAAGATAAAAGAGATTATAGGTTGTGTTGATGATAAGCCGATTTTATCACCTATTTTACTTGATATGATTACATTTTTAGTAAGCTATTATGGGGCAACTTATGCATCAAGCATAGATACAGTATTGCCACCAGGACTTTTAAGTCAGCCCTTTGACGAAGAAATAAATAAAAAAGAGTTCATAAAGTTGGCTCAAGACGAGACGGCAATTACAGCTATTATTGAAGAAAATAGTGGGAAAAAAAGTTTTGAGATGAGAAAACGTGTCTTAGAGTTCATGCTCATCAATAAAAAGGCAGTGAAAAAGGATCTTATGGACATACTTGGAATTTCGCCAAGTACGCTCCAAACATTATGTAAGCATAATCTTTTAAAAAAAGAAATGGAAACAGTTACTACCACGAAAGATCCAATAAACTACAGTAAGTTTAAGGAATTAAATGAAGAGCAGTTTGAGGCAAAGGAAAGGATTGCTGAAAATATAGCAAGTGGAACCTACCAAACCTTTTTGTTAGAAGGGGTGACAGGTAGTGGTAAGACAGAGGTTTTTTTATATGGTATCAAACAAGTAATTGAGCAAGGTGGTAGCGTTATCGTTTTAGTGCCAGAAATAGCACTCACAAAACAAACTTTAGATCGTTTTCAGGAGCGTTTTGGTAATAATGTCGCTCTTACCCATAGCCGAATGAGCCCAAAAGAAAGACAACGTCTTTTTGTTAGAGCAAAAAATGGAGAAATATCCATTATTATTGGGCCAAGAAGTGCTGTATTTATTCCTTTAGAAAATTTAAAGCTGATTGTAATAGATGAAGAGCATGATACATCCTATAAATCTGAAACAATGCCTAAATATCATTCGGTAGAAGTTGCAAAAATGAGGATGAAAAAGCAAAAGGGCACTCTTCTTCTCGCATCAGCTACACCAAGTTTAGAAAGTTACTACTATGCAAAGCGTGAGGCGTATATTAAGCTTACGTTGTCAAACCGTATAGGCAAGGCTTGCCTTCCAAGTATCTCAGTTGTAGATATGAGAGAAGAGCTGAAAAAAGGTAATGGAACGGTCATTAGCACAAGGTTATTTAAGCTTATGGAGAAAACTTTAAAAGAAGGTAAGCAAGTGATGCTTCTTATCAATAGAAGAGGACACTCTACCTTTATAAATTGTAGAAACTGTGGTTTTGTTGTAAAATGTAAGCATTGTGAAATTGCTCTAACCTATCACTTAACGAATAATAGTTTGATATGTCACCACTGTGGTTTAAGTATAAGCATTCCAAGTACATGCCCAGAATGTGGTTCAAGTCATATAAGATTTTTTGGAAATGGAACAGAAAAAATTGAGCAGCTTCTCAGTCAACATTTTAGCGAGTATGGCATTGGAAGAATGGATTTAGATACGACGTCAGGAAAAGAAGGTCATAATAAAATACTACAAAAGTTCATCAGTAAAGAGTATAATATTCTAATAGGAACGCAAATGATTGCAAAAGGTCATGACTTTCCAGATGTTACCTTAGTAGGTATTTTGTCAGCAGATATGTCTTTATACTTAGAAGATTTTAGATGCAATGAAAAGACCTTTCAGCTTTTAACTCAGACACTGGGAAGAGCAGGGAGAGGGGAAAATAAAGGGGAAGTAGTGATACAGACCTATAATCCACAGCATCCTGTACTTCATATGGTAAAAAGTTTTAGTCAACAAGAGTTTTATGAAGAGGAACTTGCTAATAGGCATCTAAAAATGTATCCACCATATACGCACATTTTTTCTATACTGATAATAGGAAAAAATGAAGGAAAGACTATAAAAGCTGCCAATATTCTTGCTCAATACTACAAGCTTTATTCTAAAAAAGCATCTGTTTGGTTTAGGGTAATAGGACCTACGCCAGCTACAATAAGTAAAATTGCAGATCACTACAGATGGAAAATTATTATCGTAGGTGAAGATAGAGAAAAGCTTTTGAAATTTGGCCAATATTGTATTGATAAATTTAAACAAAATGAAAGGCATGAAGAAATAAATATTAACTGGGATATTGATCCTATTACTATGATATAAAGGAGCTAGATATGGGAATTAGAACAATTCGAGTAGATAAAGATGAAATCCTAAGAAAAAAATCCAAACATGTTGCAACATTTGATGAAAAACTATGGCAATTACTAGAAGATATGAAAGATACTATGTATAGGGCAGAAGGCGTTGGACTTGCAGCTGTTCAAATAGGTGTGTTAAAAAGAATATTTATTGTAGATGTTGGAGAAGGAACTGTGGAATTTATTAACCCAGAAGTATTAGAAACTGAGGGTGAACAGTTCGGAGAAGAAGGATGTCTTAGTGTGCCTAACAAATATGGTAATGTAAAAAGACCTGATCGTGTAAAAATAAAAGCTCAAGATAGAAATGGGAAGTACTTTGAAATAGAAGGACAGGGATTTATGGCAAGAGCAATGCTCCATGAATATGATCATTTAGAAGGACGATTATATGTTGACCTTGTAGAAGGAGATTTAATAGAAGTCACAGATAATAATTAAAGGAGACTAATATGAACATTGTATTTATGGGAACACCTGATTTTGCTGTCCCAACCTTGCAACTGTTAATCGATCAAAAATATACTATACAAGCTGTAGTGACGCAACCTGATAAGCCAAAAGGGAGAGGTAAAAAAGAAGCTATGCCTCCAGTTAAGGAGCTTGCTCTTAAATACAATATTCCAGTACTTCAACCAACACGTATAAAAGGGGACGAAGTTTTTTATAATCATCTTCAAGCTTTAAATCCTGACCTCATTGTCGTTGTAGCCTTTGGACAGATTTTACCAGAAAGCATATTACACATACCAAGACTGGGATGTATTAATATTCATGGTTCTTTATTGCCAAAGTTAAGAGGAGCTGCACCTATCCAGTGGGCTATTATCAATCAGCACCCAGTAACAGGGGTTACAATTATGTATATGGATAAGGGTATGGATACAGGGGCTATGTTATTGAAAAAAGAAATATCTATTGAACCAGATGAAACCTATTATACGCTTCATGAGAAAATGAAGGAAATTGGTGCAAAAACACTTCTAGAAGCCATGCCTTATATTGAAGCGGGAGGCTTAAGTAGAGAAAAGCAAAAAGATGAAGAGGCAACTTATGCATCAATGATTAACAAAGAATTAGGGCACATCCAGTGGAATAAAACTGCAAAAGAAATTGATGCACTAATAAGAGGATTAAATCCATGGCCTGTAGCTTTTACGTACTATCAAGGTGAGGTTATGAAAATATGGAAAGCTAGAGTGTGCGATGAAATTGAAGAAGGGATACCAGGTACTATTTTAGAAGTAAGTAAAGATGGCATTCTTATGCAAACTGGAAAGGGAATTGTTTTAATAGAGGAGATACAATTCTCAAGCAAAAAAAGAATGCATGTTTCAGAGTATATTAAAGGAAACAAAATAGAACCTAATGAGCGATTAGGTATTTAAAGCATGTTGCTACAACCATGACATCTATTTTTTAAAGAATAAGATAGATTATAGTTTGCCCAAAAGAGGTAAATAGAAAATTAAAGGACGCTTTAGAAGCGTCTTTTATGCTATAGTATGCATAAAGAAACTTTTTAGGAGAAATTGGTAATGAAAAGTATAAGAGAGCAAATATTAGATATACTTATGAATAGTGAAAAGGATGAATCCTATATTCAGTTAGCTTTAAAAAAGGCTCTAAAAGAAATTGACCCAATAGACAAAAATTTTGTAACAGAAGTAGTATATGGGACAATCAAGCATAGAATAAAATTAGATTACATTATAGATACCTTTTCTAAAACACCTGTTCGTAAAATGAAACCCCTTGTTAGAAGCAATTTAAGAATGGCAGTGTATCAAATATTTTATATGGATAAGGTCCCTGATTCAGCGGCTATTAATGAGGCTGTTAAAATTATGCATAACAGAAAAATTAAACAGTTAGCTGGATTTGTAAATGCCAATTTAAGAAACATTGCCAGCAATAAATCCGCCATTTCTTTTCCAGACCCTCAAAAGAAGCCTATAGAATATTTATCTGTTATGTACTCTATACCTATTTGGATCATACAATTATGGCTCAAAGAGTACGATTTCATAGACACTGAAAAGATTTGTGCGGCACTTAATAAAAAAGCTCAAGTGACCATACGCATCAATACACTTCTTACAACAAAGGAGAAAATAATTAGAGAGTTAAGTGATCAAGGAATTATAGTGCAAGAGGGACAGCTATTAGAAGAAAGCTTATATCTCAAAAATACAAGCGATATTTCAAAGATTAGTTCCTATAACAAAGGAATGTGGATCGTTCAAGATGAAAGTGCAATGCTCGTTGCACACATTCTTAATCCTAAAAAGGGGGAGATAGTCCTTGATATGTGTAGTGCACCAGGAGGAAAGACAACACATATTGCACAGCTTATGAAAAATGAAGGGAAACTCATAGCTTTTGATATCCATCCTCATAAAATTGATCTGATCAAGCAAAATGCAAGGAGAATGCATTTAGATATTATTGAGCCAAGAATTGAAGATGCTACACAATATAATCCTTCCTTTCATGAGCAGTTTGACAAAGTACTATTAGATGCCCCATGCCTAGGCTTAGGTATCATGAAAAGAAAGCCTGATATAAGATATAGCAAAAAAGAAGAAGACTTAGTAGCGATGACTCATTTACAAAAGCAAATGATCACTAACGCCTATAAATATCTAAAGCCAGGAGGCATTTTAGTTTATAGTACATGCAGTATGACAAAAGAAGAAAATCAAAATATAGCTTTATTTGCTGAAAAAGAGTTTGGCATGCAGTTTCAAGATATAACGCCTTTTTTACCAGAAAAATTAAAGGAATATGTAGAAAATAAAGGCTATATACAAATACATCCGTATATGGCAGATACAGATGGATTTTTTATAGCATCATTAAAAAAGAGGGCAGACAAATGAATGATATAATGAGCAAAAATATTGATGAACTAGAACAGGTTATGAAAGATTATGGGGAAAATAAATTTAGAGCAAAACAAGTATTTGAATGGCTTCATAACAAGATGGTATTAAACTATGAGCAAATGTCTAATTTACCTAAAAAGCTAATAGAGCAAATGAAAAGAGATTACCCCATAGAGACTATGAAAATAGTTAAAAAGTATGAATCAAAAATAGATGGAACCATAAAGTACTTGTTTGAACTGAAAGATTCACATATAATAGAAAGTGTTTTAATGAGGTACAAACATGGGAATTCTGTATGCATTTCTACGCAAGTAGGATGTCATATGAACTGTGCATTTTGTGCTTCAACATTAGAAGGATTAGTAAGAAATCTAACACCAGGGGAGATGGTGTCTCAAATATATCATATTGCAAAAGATACGGGCGAAAAAGTAACGCATGTGGTTATGATGGGTAGTGGAGAACCACTTGAAAGATTAGATTATACATGTAGATTTATTGAACTTATTAATTGTGACAAAGGACAAAATATAGGGCAAAGGCATCTTACACTTTCTACATGTGGCATAGTACCTAATATCATTGAGTTAGCGAATAAAAAGCTACAAATTACTCTAGCTGTCTCTTTACATGCTTCGGATAATGACAAGAGGAAAAGCATAATGCCCATTGCAAATAAATATAGCATTCAGCAGCTCCTTGATGCTTGTAGATACTATACAGAAAAAACAGGTCGCAGGATAACATTTGAATATGCACTGATTGACAAAGAAAATGACACACCAGAAGATGCCAGAAAGCTAGGAAAATTATTAAGAGGTATGCTTTGTCATATTAATCTTATACCTGTTAATGCTATCGAAGAAAGAAATTATAAGGGAAGTCCTCAAACCAACATAGATAGATTTATTAAAATCTTGGAGCAGGAATATAATATTGATACAACTTTGCGTAGGAAGCTTGGGGCTGATATTGATGCAGCTTGTGGACAGCTTAGACGCAGATATGTAGTGAATCGAGGTGAATAGTATGATTGCTTTAGGAAAGATAGATATCGGTAAAGTTAGAAAGAAAAATGAAGATTCAATCTTTGTATCTAATACAAGAATAGGGCCACTTTCTAATTTGTATGTAGTGGCAGATGGAATGGGTGGACATAATGCTGGAGCAGTAGCCAGTAAATTAGCTGTTGAAGAGTTTTGCAATTACTTAAAATCCCATGAAGATGCAAATATTGATAAAGAAGAAGAGATATTGCTATTTATGAAGACAAGTATGCTTCATGCTAATCATATGGTGTATCAGTACTCTATAGAGGATATAAATCTTCAAGGTATGGGTACTACGTTTTCTGCATGCTCTTCAATCAATAATAAACTTTATATTGTACACGTAGGGGATACGCGAATATACCTCGTTAATAAAGATGGAATAAAACAAGCGACTACAGATCATTCTCTTGTGCAAGAAATGCTTTCAAAAGGGTATATCTCAAGCAGTGAAGTAAAGGGGCATCCACAGAGGAATATGATTACGAGAGCCATAGGTACATACGATAAGGTAAAAATAGATACATTTATGTATGACTTAGAAGAAGTAGAGTATGTGCTTCTTTGTTCAGATGGACTAACTTCAATGATTAGCGATGAAGAGATATATCAAATCATTTACAGTAAAGAAGGCCTATTAGAAGAAATAGCAAATGAACTTATTTGGCATGCAAACAGTCGTGGTGGAAAAGACAACATAGCAGTTGTAATTGGAATGAATAAAGAGGTGATAGAATAATGTTTGGACCAGGAACGGTGCTTTCCGATCGTTATGAAATAATTGAAAAAATTGGTGCTGGTGGCATGTCTATAGTCTATAAAGCTAAATGTAACAGGCTCCAAAGGTTTGTCGCAATAAAAGTATTAAGAGAAGAATTTGCTAAAGATGAAGAATTTGTTACAAAATTTAAAAAGGAAGCATTTGCCGCAGCAAGTCTTTCACATCCCAATATAGTAGGTATTTATGATGTTGGTAATGACCATGAAATCAACTATATTGTCATGGAATATGTTGAAGGAATGACACTCAAACAAGTCATTCAAAGCGGAGCTCCTTTTGATTCAAAAAAAGTACTCAGCTATGGGATACAAATGGTATCCGCTTTAAAACAGGCACATAGTAAAAAAATTATTCATAGAGATATTAAACCTCAAAATATATTAGTTACACATGATGATATTCTAAAAGTAACAGATTTTGGAATAGCGAAGGCAGTAGATTCTTCTACAATTGTTGCAACAGGGAATGCCATTGGTTCTGTTCATTATTTTTCACCTGAACAAGCCAAAGGTAGATATGTCAATGAAACAAGTGACCTTTATTCATGTGGCATTGTACTTTTTGAACTTGCTACAGGCAGGCTCCCATTTGAAGCTGATACGCATATATCCATTGCTTTAAAACATATTAATGAGGAGCTTCCACAGCCATCTGTCTATAATAAAAAAATATTGCCTGCACTTGAAGAAGTGATCATAAAAGCAACACATAAAAGTCAAGTCATTAGATATCAAAGTGCTGATGAAATGCTTAAGGATATGTCGGGGATACTTGCAAATCCCTCTTATAAGGTAATGCCAGCTACGATGTCAACAGATGAAACGATTTTACTGAGTGAAGCAGATATGAATATTATTAGGCAAAATGAGAGGCAATTGCGTGCTCAGCAAGAAGTTCAAGATACTAAATTAGGAGAAACTATGGTAAATTCGGATAAGAATAAATCAAACAATCCAAAGGAAAATTCATCCCCAATTAAAAAGCCTAAACAAGATAATGAGGATGAAGAAAATGTATCAACACTATATAAGGTACTTGTTAGTGTAGCAGGGGTTCTGGCAGCCTTAGTGCTCGTGGGTATTATAACCGCTGTACTGTTTATTATGCCAGAATTTGGGTCAGGCAATGTCGATACGCCTAACTTACTAGGTATGACAGTAGAAGAAGCTAAGGAAGTAGTAAAAAAAGATAAACTTGAAATAGTTGTTGTTGGAGAAGAAGAAAATGAAGAATATGCTGATGGAGCTATATGTAGGCAAAATCCGGCAGAACACACAATCGTGAAAGCAAAATCTAAGATAGAAGTTACCTTAGCAAAACAAGCACAGAAAAATACTTCGCTTGTGAAAGTTCCTGATGTTAAAGGAATGGATGCAGCAAGAGCACAAGACATACTCAAAGAAAATAATTTAGATTTTAGTATTAAGAGAGAGTATAGTAATGACATTGATATGGGCAAAGTAATATCACAAACTCCAGATCAAGGAACAGAAGTTGAGACAGAGAGTACTGTTATATTAGTAGTAAGTAATGGACCAGAGATTGTTACTGTAAAAATGCCAAACCTTATGAGTATGACTGTTGCAGAAGCAAAACTAAGCCTTAGTAATAGTCAATTAAGCTTAGGTGATGTGTCAGAAAGAGCAAGTGATACAGTAGAATCAGGACTTATTATTGAGCAAAGTGTTCCACCAAATAGAGAAGTTGAAGTTGACACGCCTATTAATGTAGTCGTAAGTAAGGGAAAAGAAGAAGTTACAAGTGAACCAAGTGAGACAGTTCCAAGTGCACAGCTTGAAAGTACAGTTAACTATACAATTCAAGCACCATTAAATATGGATAAAGACAGATATCATGTACTTGTGACACTTATTGATCAGTCAAGTGTTCAAAGAACAGTTTATGATGCCACAGTAAGCAGAGACGAATTTCCTTTCCAGATAAAGCTGACGGGGACAGGAATAGCAACAGCTGAAACATACTTTGACGCACAACTGGCTTATCAAGATACAATAGATTTTGGTGGTGCACAATAATATGGTAGAAGGGATCATAATAAAAGGTATTGCTGGCTTTTACTATGTGAAAGCTGGTGATACCCTATATGAATGTAAAGCAAGAGGTAAATTTAGAAATGACAGTGTTGTGCCTATAATAGGTGATCATGTCATGATAAAGGTGCTAGGGGAAAAGTCGGATAATAATATTTTCGATAAAGCCTTTATTGAAGATATTATGCCAAGAAAAAATAGCTTAATAAGACCGCCAGTAGCCAATATAGATCAGGCAATCGTTGTATTTTCAGTAACTTATCCAAAATTGCATCTTGATTTGCTGGATAGATTCCTCATTATTATTGAAAAAGAGAAGATTATACCTTATATTGTTTTAAACAAAATTGACGAAGCAGATTTACACACATATAGCTATCTTTTAGATAGATACTCTAAAATAGGCTACGACATTATGGCTGTATCTGCAAAAAAGGAGATTGCTGTTCCACAGCTAAAAAGTAAACTGATTGGCAAAACTTCTGTGTTTGCTGGCCCATCTGGTGTAGGTAAGTCCACTTTATTAAATGCTATAGGAAAAGAGTTTTGCCTAGAAACAGGAGAAGTGAGTCAAAAGATTAAAAGAGGAAAGCATACGACAAGGCATGTTGAACTCATGCCACTAGAAGAGGGTGGGTATGTAGTTGATACGCCAGGCTTTACATCATTATATTTTGATAATATATCAAAGGAAGATTTGAAAGATTATTTTCCAGAATTTAGAGTGTATGAAGGCACATGTAAATTTAATGGATGCATGCATATTCATGAACCGGGGTGCAAGGTAAAAGAAGCACATGAAGCTGGCATCATATGTACGGAAAGATATAATAGTTATGTAACCTATTTTGAGCAGATAAAAAATACAACAGGGAAGTGGTAGAATGATAAGACTGGCACCATCAATATTATCAGCGGATTTTGCAAATTTAGAAAGGGACATTACGTGTGTTCAAGATGCAGGAGCTAAGGTGATGCATATTGACATAATGGATGGGCATTTTGTTCCTAATATTACAATTGGGCCACCAGTTGTTAAAGCACTTAGAAAGCATATAACGGGTATTATGGATGTTCATCTTATGATTGAAAATCCAGAGAGATATTTAGAAGATTATAAAGATGCTGGAGCAGATAGTCTAACGGTTCATATTGAAGCAACAAAACATATTCATAGAGTTGTTCAGCAAATAAAAGCTTTAGGTATGAAAGCAGGAGTTGCATTGAATCCTGGAACGCCAATTTCATCACTAGAATGTGTTCTTAATGACTTAGATCTAGTCCTTATTATGACAGTAAATCCAGGAGCTGGAGGACAAAAGTTCATACCCTACTCCCTTAAAAAATTAGAAGATATAACAGATAGGATAAGAAGCTTAGATAAAAATATCATTGTTGAAGTAGATGGAGGGATAGACCTTGCAAATGTTGAAACAGTGATACAAAAGGGGGCACGTTGGCTGGTTGCAGGATCTTCTGTGTATCATGCACCGGATATAAACGAAAGAATGTCAGCTTTCTCCCAAATAATTTCTAAGTATGATGATTCATTATGAATGTACTTATTTTAACTAATGGAGAGTATGGAGATTATCATTTTGTCCATCATGGGACTACTTGTTATGATTATGTTATTTGTGCAGATAATGGCTTAAAGCATGCCATGCATCTTAACCTAATACCAGACTTAATAGTAGGAGATTTTGATAGTGTTGATCAGGAACTTCTTAAGCAATATGCGTCTAAAGGAACCCAAATTTATAGATACCCACAGGCTAAAGATGAGACAGATACAGAAATAGCACTATGCAAGGCCATTAAGCTAAAAGCTGATAAAATAGATATCTTTGGAGGATTAGGTACAAGATTTGACCATAGCTTAGCTAATGTTCATCTTTTGTATAAGGCACTAAATAGTAATGTCATGGCTCGCTTGATAAGCAGTCATAATGTCGTTTACTTAATAAAGGATCATTGTAAGATAGAAGGAGAAGAAGGGGATTTGGTGAGCTTACTTCCATTTACAGAAAGTGTAACAGGAATAGATACCAGTGGGCTTGCTTATCCTTTAAAAGATGCTGTTTTTAACTTAGGACAGCCTTATGGCATAAGTAATTACCTCACACATAAAGAAGCCTTTGTTACGATTAAATCAGGTGTATTAATCGTTATTCATGCAATAGATTAAATCAAAATAATAATGGAAAAAGGAAGCATTTGTGCTCATTTTGGAAATTATTGAATATGATGTTACTATAGAAATCTATTGCAAAAAAGAGGTATGCCTATGAAAAGAAGAGTATTTGGGCTTTGTGCATTTTGCATTGGGGTTGGGATGGTTATTGTTATGGTTGTTCCGCAGATAGGATGGGTATGTATTACAGCGGGTATGCTGATATGCTGTGGCTATATGCTCCTAAAATGTTAAAAAATAAAAATGATAATAAAAAAAAATTCCATTTGCATAAAATGGAATTTTTATCCATACTCATCTATTAGGCACGGGTCACAAGGTTTGAACGTAAACAGCGTGTGCATACATTTAGAGTCTTAGCAGTACCGTTTTGCAATACACGAACTTTTCTTACATTTGCTTTCCACATTCTATTTGATCTTCTATGAGAGTGACTAACCTTTATACCAAAATGAACATCTTTTGAGCATATTTCACATTTAGCCATTGAAAACACCTCCTTCATTTATTCCGTGACATAACACGTTATATTTTAACAGATAAATTATTATTTTTCAAGATATAGAATTCATATTTTATAGATTAGCTTTTTTATTGTTGTAATACCTACTTTTTAATGGTAAAATTTTGTGATATAATAAAACGAATCAAATGAAAAAATAATTGATGTAATAGTGAATAGTGGTATATAGAATATTGAGGAGGTTTGTTATGCCAAGTAAAATTTCAAATGAATATGGGACAATTATTATTGATGAGGAAGTTATTGCTCAGATTAGCGGAATAACAGCTATGGAATGCTATGGTGTTGTTGGAATGGCTGCTAGAAATATGAAGGACGGCATTGTACATCTTTTGAAGGGCGACAGTTTAACAAAAGGAATCGGGGTAAATTTATTAGAGAATAAAGCCACTATTGATTTTCATATTATTGTTGAATATGGTACAAAAATTTCCGCAGTAGCAGATAATCTTATGAGTACAGTAAAATATAAGCTCAAGGATGTATTAGGGGTTGAAGTAGATCATATTAAGATTTTCATCGAAGGGGTAAGGGTTGATAAGGAATAGAGTTCTTAATAATAAAAAAATCATAAGAACTTGATATTTAGGAGGATAATAAAGTGAAATTACAGTTCATAGATGCAAAACTGCTGCAAGCTATGTTTATCTCAGGAGCTCAGCTGTTAGACGAAAAAAAGCAAATCATTAATGAGTTAAATGTATTTCCAGTTCCAGATGGTGATACAGGTACAAATATGTCGCTGACAATGTTAGCTGCGGCAAAAGAAGTGGAAATGTCAGATCCCCAAGATGTATCAGTTGTTGCAAAATCAGCGGCATCAGGAGCTTTAAGGGGTGCTAGAGGAAATTCAGGCGTTATTCTTTCACAACTTATACGTGGTTTTTCAAAGGGCTTATTAGAAGAATCTGTAGCAGATACCGTGATCCTTGCAAATGCTTTTCAAAAAGGCGTTGACACTGCCTATAAAGCAGTTATGAAGCCTAAAGAAGGTACCATTTTGACTGTTGCAAGAGAAGTTGCTTCAAAAGCTTTAGAAGTATGTATTGATACTGAAGATATAGAAGAATTTTTAACAACAGTATTAAAACATGGCTATGATGTACTCAGTAAGACACCAGACATGCTTCCAGTTCTTAAACAGGCTGGTGTAGTTGATGCAGGAGGTCAAGGGCTTCTTACAATTTTAGAAGGTGCTTCTCGAGTGGTTATAGAAGACTTGAAAATTGAGATTAAAAAACCTTTGAAGAGTTCACAGCCATCAGCATTTGAAGCATTAAAGAACTTTGATACAGAGTCTATTACATTTGGTTATTGTACAGAATTTATTGTTAATCGAAATCCGTACTCTTCTTATAACGAAGATAATGTAAAAAGTTATTTAGACTCAATTGGAGACAGTATTGTCGTGGTTTCAGATGAAGAATATATTAAAGTCCATGTGCATACAGATAATCCAGGACTTGCCTTGCAAGAAGGACTAAAATATGGTTCTTTAAGTAATATAAAGATAGAAAATATGAGAGAACAGCATTCCTCTATTTTTAATGATGAAGAGAAGACGATAAGCGAGCCCAAACAACAAATTGGATTTGTATCTATTTCCGCAGGAGAAGGTATTACTAATATTATTAAGAGTCTTGGAGTTGATCAAGTTATTGAAGGTGGGCAGACTATGAATCCAAGTACAGAAGATATTAGTTTGGCCATTAAGAAATGTAACGCAGAGAATGTCATTGTCCTCCCTAACAATAAAAATATTATTTTGGCTGCTGAACAAGCGGCTGAAATTGAAGAAGAATGTAAAGTATTTGTTCTACCATCAAAGACTATTCCACAAGGCGTTTCAGCTATGATTAGTTATGATGGAAGAGATGAAGAGCCAGAAATTATTTTAGAAAATATGAAGGAAGCAATGGAGCAAGTAGAAACGGCTCAGATTACAATTGCAATAAGAGATACTGTTGTTGATGATCTTAATATTACAGAAGGTGACTATTTAGGAATCTTAGATGGGAAAATAGTTGTCCATGACATTGACCTTAAGAATGCCTTTATGCAGATTCTTAAAAAAATGAAGCAAGATGCAGAAGTACTGACAATTTATTATGGTGAAGAAGTAGATGAAGCTATTGCTTTAGAGCTTAAAGAAGAAGCAGAAACCATTTTTGCTGATGCAGATGTAGAATTATATGAAGGTAATCAGCCAGTTTATCACTTTATTATTTCAGCAGAATAATTTAGATATCTAAATATAAAAATATTAAAGACCTCCAACACACACTTATGTTGGGGGTTTTTATAAAAATAAAGGTGGCAACTATTATGGAGCTTCAAGGTTTAGTAAAAAGTTTAAAGGGCGTTGGGGAACAAACAGCCTTAAAACTAAATAAAATAGATATTTATACTATTAATGATTTAATGACGCATTATCCAAGAGAATATCAAGATAGAAGAGTGATAACAAATATAAGAGATATTGTGCTTGATGAAGACAATAATATTTTAGCTACGGTGTCAAGTGTTCCTAAGATTATGAAAAGAGGTAATAAAATTATTGTAACATTCCTAATCAAAGATGCTACAGGAGGCATTTTTGTTACCTTTTATAATCAAGCCTATATGAAAAACAATTTTTCCGTAGGAGAAAGATATATTTTCTATGGGAAAGTGAAATGGAAAATCAATAAAATAGAGATGGAAAGTCCAGAATATGAAAAAATTGAAGTGGATAACCAGCTAGAGGCCAAGGCTTCCATCATACCTATTTATCCAATAACAAAGAAGCTATCACAAAAGGTGCTAAGAGGACTTATTGATACAGCCCTTAAAGAATCACTTGTAAATGTAAAGGAAAATTTACCAGATAAGATTAGGGAAAGCTATGGGCTTATAGATAAAAAAACAGCACTTACTAATATTCATTTTCCAAAGGACAATCAATTATTTTTCAAAGCAAGAAGACGTCTAGTCTTTGAAGAATTATTTATGCTTTTGCTGACACTTTCATCATTAAAAGAAGATTTTATGGAAAAAAATGAAGGAATAGACTATCAGGTACCTGATGATTTTGAAACCTTTATAAGTAAACTACCTTTCGCATTAACAAATGCTCAAAAACGTGTGTTAGAAGAAATTATTCAAGATATGAAAAGTCCATATGCAATGAACAGATTGCTTCAAGGCGATGTAGGCTCAGGTAAGACAGTGGTAGCTGCAGTAATGCTTTTCATTTGTGTTAGAAATGGTATGCAAGGAGCTCTTATGGCACCAACAGAAGTACTTGCTATGCAGCATTATACCTTTTTAAGCGAATTATTTATGCCATTTAATATTCATGTAGGGCTTTTAACAGGTTCAACAACTAAGAAACAGAAGGAAGGATTAATCAAAAGTATTAATGAACAGTCCATTGATATCTTGATTGGTACCCATGCACTCATTGAGGAACCAGTTAGTTTTAATCATTTAGGACTTGTGATTACCGATGAGCAACATAGGTTTGGTGTTAGGCAAAGAGTAAAACTTTTAGACAAAGGGAAAACGCCAGATGTTATGGTTATGAGTGCAACACCTATTCCTAGAACACTAGCCATGATATTGTATGGGGATATGGATATTTCCATTATAGATGAACTGCCTCCAGGTAGGCAGCCAATAAAGACAAATGTAGTAGATACTTCTTATTATGATAGAATTTATGCTTTTATAAAGCAGCAAATTGAAAGTGGTAGACAATGCTATATTATTTGTGCATTAGTTGAAGAAACTAAAGATCAAGCAGAACTAAAGGACGTTGTGAGCTATGCACAGCGGTTACAAACAGAAATTTTTACGGATAAGACTGTTGCCTTTTTACATGGGAAGATGAAGTCAAAAGAAAAAAATGAAATTATGGACAAGTTTAGTAAAGGTGAAATAGACATATTAGTCTCTACAACAGTTATTGAAGTAGGGATTAATGTACCTAATGCAACAGTGATGATGATAGAAAACGCGGATCGTTTTGGACTTGCTCAGCTTCATCAATTACGTGGACGCGTTGGTCGCGGAAAGTATAAATCATATTGCATTCTCATTAGTAATTCCAAAAATAAGTTAACGCAGAAAAGATTAAAGACTATGGAGCAAACAACGGATGGATTTATAATTGCAGAAATGGATTTAAAGTTAAGAGGACCTGGCGATTTTTTTGGAACCAAACAGCATGGTCTCCCAGAAATGAAAATAGCAAATCTTTATAAAGACACTGAAATTTTGCAGGAGGCACAACAGGCTGTTAAAGAGATAATTAGTCAAGATCGATATTTAGAAAATGAAGAGCATCAATTATTAAAAGATCAAGTCCTAGATATAATAAATAAGAATAATGTGCACCACACACTATAGATGATAAATGGAGTGGATGAAGTGAGAGTAATAAGTGGAAAATGTAGAGGAACAAAACTAATAGCCCCTGAAGGGTTAACCACAAGACCAACAACAGATAGAATTAAAGAAACACTTTTTAATATGATTGCCTTTGATATTCCAAACAGCAATTTTTTAGATTTATTTAGTGGATCAGGAGCAATTGGTATTGAAAGTTTAAGTAGAGGGGCTAAAAAAGTAGTTTTTGTAGAAAAGGATAAGGTAGCTTTAGATTGCATTGAAAAAAATTTAATTAAGACGCACCTAAAAGAAAACAGTCAAATATATCCTGTTGATGTATTATCTGCATTAAAAACATTAGAAAAAAATGAAGAAAAATTTGATATTATCTTTATGGATCCACCTTATCACCTAGAATATATATCCGAAATATTACAGAAAATTCTCGATTTCGACTTATTATCTAAAGAAGGGTATATTATTTTAGAAAGAAGTTCAAATACTACTATACCAATCGTAAAAAATTTGGTATTATGGAAAGAAAAGATATATAAAACGACGACGATTAATTTTTTGAGGAAGGACAGTAAAAAATGAGAATAGGAATATATCCTGGAAGTTTTGATCCTATTACCAATGGACATATGGATATTGTCGAAAGAGCTTCAAAACTAGTGGACACACTTATTGTAGCTATTTTATCCAATCCAAGTAAAAATAATAGTTTATTTGCTATAGAAGAACGTAAAGATATGATTACCAATTGTGTGCATCATTTGTCAAATGTATATGTGGATAGTTTTTCAGGACTTTTGGTGGATTATGCAAAGGCACAAGGAGCAGAAGTCATTGTAAGAGGAATGAGGGCCGTCACTGATTTCGAATATGAAATGCAGATGGCACAAATAAACAAAAGTATCTATACCAAGGTTGAAACCATATTTCTTGTAACAAGTGCAGAGCATTCTTTTTTGAGTTCAAGTGCAGTGAAAGAACTTGCAAAGTTTAAAGGAAACTTTTTTAGTTTAGTTCCAGAATATGTAGCAAACAAATTAGTTGAAAAATTCGCTTAAGTCAGGGGGGAAAGCAATGGATATTAGCAAATGTGGAGAAATAATGGGTTTGATTGATTATTTGGAAGATATTATTGATAAGAGTAAACCATCAATGTTATCAAATAAAGTTGCAGTTAATAAAGAGCAACTCATAGAAATTATAGAAGAGATCAGACTTAAAATTCCTGCAGAAGTACAGCAATCCATGTGGGTTAGAGATGAAAGAAATAAGATATTAGCGGATGCACAAAGCGAAGCACACATAATTATTGAAGAGGCTCATGAACGCTTACAGGATCTAATTGATCAACATGAAATTACAAGGCAAGCCAAAGAACAAGCACAGGTAGTTCGTGAAAATGCAAATAGGGACTCAAGAGAAATTAGACTTGGTGCTATGGAATATGCTGAAGAAGTATTTAAAGAAGTCGAGCAAAAATTAAAAGGTGTATTAGATAATGTTCATAGAGAAGTTAATGAATTTGAAATGCAGTTAACGGATGTTTTAGCAAGAATATATGACCATAGGCAAGAAATAAAAGGCATCATTAGTAGCAGTAATAAGAATGATGAGGAATAAGAAAAAGTAACACTTGATAAGTTGAGAGGTTTCCTTCTAGGATGACAGTCTACATAATAGAATGTCACTGCCTAGGAAACACTACATGTTTTCAAGTGTTATTTTTTTTCTATTAATTACACATAATAGTATCATGGAATTAGAGATAATATAACAAGAGATAATATAACAAGAGGTGAGTTATGAGTAAAAAAACTTTGATTCTTTTACTATTTGCTTTAATGAGTTATAACGTATTCGCATCACAAGATATACCAAAGAATAAAGAGGCTTATGTGATTATTATCATTGACGATTTTGGAAATAATTTGACAGGGACAAAAGAAATTTTGGAAATGCCTATTCAATTAACTGGTGCCGTAATTCCAGGGATGCGTTATTCTGTGGAAGACGCAAGAAGACTTCATGAATCAGGTAAAGAAGTCATTCTTCATGTTCCTTTAGAAGCAGAATGTGGGAAAAAAGAATGGCTGGGCAATATGGGTATTACAACAGATATGAATGAAGACCAAATCAATAAAATACTTGAGAAGGCTATTAAAGAAATACCCCATATAAAGGGGATGAATAATCACATGGGATCAAAGGCGATGAAAGATGAAAAAATTGTCAGTCAGCTCATGGAATTTGCAAGGTGTAATTCTCTTTACTTTGTAGACAGTAAGACGACGGATGGCAAACTTTCTAAAGTGCTAAGCCTAAAAAATGGGGTCACTTTTTTTACAAGAGATGTATTTATTGATAATCAACTTTCCGTTTATGAAGCGAAAAAAAGACTTCTTGATCTTGAGAAGATTGCTAAAGAAAAAGGCTTTGCGATTGGGATTGGTCATGTTGGGAAGAAAGGACCTTATACTACAAGGGCACTAAGAGAAACGATAGGCGGCATGCAAGAAAGAGGCATAAAATTTGTAACACTGAGCCAGCTGATGGAAATAAGAGGGGATAAGTAGACAAATGTCTATTATGTAGCTATAATGGAAGAAGTGACTAACGTAGTACGAATATTTAAACTATTTTACAGGAGGGAATAAAGTGCAAGAACATGATATAAGGGGTTATACTTTAGATTATAATGAATATGTGATGGAAATAGATAGCCATGTATCCATATATAGACACAACAAAACCATGGCTAAGATACTATATATTGCAGCACAAGATGAGCACAAAACTTTTTGTATTGGATTTAGAACACCCCCTAAGGATAGTACAGGAGTACCTCATATTATAGAACACTCAGTTCTTTGTGGGTCAAAAAAATATCCACTTAAAGATCCTTTTGTAGAACTAGCCAAGGGCTCTTTAAATACCTATCTCAATGCCATGACTTATCCAGATAAAACAGTATATCCTATATCAAGTCAGAACAGCAAAGATTTTCACAATCTTATGTCTGTTTATTTAGATGCTGTATTTTTCCCAAAAATTTATGAAAAAAAAGAAATTTTGATGCAAGAAGGATGGCGCTACCATATTGAAAGTGAAGAAGATCCTTTAGAATATAAAGGTGTGGTTTATAATGAAATGAAAGGGGCGTTTTCTTCACCTGAGGAAATATTGTTTAGGAAGATTAAGCAAAGTTTATTTCCTGATACAACTTATGCTTATGAGTCCGGAGGAGATCCTAGTGCAATACCAGATCTGACATATAAAGACTTTATAGAATTTCATGACAAATATTATCATCCTTCAAATGCGTATATATTTTTATATGGAGATATAGAAATTGAAGAAGAGCTTCGTTTTATAGATGAGGAGTATTTATCTCATTTTGAATATAAAGAAATAGATTCTAATATTTTACTTCAAACACCATTTGAAAAACCAATATATAATAAAGCCTATTATTCTGTTACAGAAGAAAGAGGAAATCAACTCTATATCTCCATGAACTTTGTGGTAGGAGAGATAGCAAATAGGAAACTTATGCTTACCTTGTCTATACTAGAATATGTACTTTTAGAAACACCTGGTGCACCCCTTAAAAAAGCTCTAATCCAAGCAGGAATAGCAGAAGATGTTTTTGGGATTTTCCAAGGAAGCTTGAGACAGCCTATTTTTAGTATAGTTGCAAAAAATGCATCAGAAGATAAAAAAGAAGTGTTTTATCAACTAGTGATGGAGACACTTAGAAAGATTCAAGAAGAAGGAATTCCAACAGAGCTTTTGGAAGGAGCACTTCAGGTAAAAGAATTTAATTTAAGAGAGGCAGACTCAAAGGGTTATTCAAAAGGACTGCTTTATTCTTTAAGTGCTATTAAGAATTGGGTCTATGATAGTTCACCTATTGATTATCTTAAGTATGAGAATGACCTTACATTTATTAAAGAAAATATGAATAATGGATACTTTGAAGCCATCATTAAAGAATATTTTCTTAATAACACCCATAGATCTCAAGTTGAACTTTATCCAAAACTAGGTCTTGATAAAACTATGGACGAAGAAATAAAGGCAAAACTTGCTAAGATTAAAGCCAATTGGAGTCAAGATGAATTAAGAAAACATATAGAAGAAACATTAAAATTTAAAGCTTTTCAAGAGGAAGTTGATTCACTAGAATCTATTCATAGTATTCCTTTACTAGAGAAAAGTGACTTACAGAAGGAAGTCAACTATCCAAGATATGAAACGAAAACTAAAGATGAGAACACTTATATTGTAACCCCTATATTTACTAATAAAATAGCTTATATCAATTGGTATGTTTCGTTAAATGGAATAGAGAATAAATACTTGCCTTATTTAGGTATGATTGTAGGGATATTAGGAAAGCTTAATACAAAAAATTATACGTATGAGCAGCTTTCAGCCTATATAGACAAAAATATTGGCGGACTAGAATATCATATACAAGCAATTGCAAATCTCAATCCTTCGCAGGAGTTCACCCCAGTATTTTATATCCAATCAAAAGCATTAATGGGTAGCATCAATGAGCAAGTGGAAATACTAAGAGAAGTTCTTCAAAATACACTTTTTGAAGATGAAACAAGAATTTTAGAAATTATTAAGGAAATGAAATCTTTGCTTGAGATGACCATAAGTGGTGAAGGCCATCGCATTGCTTATGGAAGGCTATTAGCACACTTATCAAAAACTGATGCTTTTGAAGAACAGACCAAAGGGTTATCTTTTTATCATTTCATATGTGACATCGAAAAAAATTGGGACTTAAAAAAAGGTTCGGTTATCAAAGATTTAAAAACAGCGTATAGCTATCTTGCTAATAAAAAAAGAATAGTAGTCGGGCTCACTGTAGATGATGAGTTTGTAGACACATCGATAGACATCATAGCAAAAGAAATTCATAAACTAAACAATGAGGAAATATCATCGACACATAATGAATTTAAATCAAGCACTATTCAAGAAGCTCTTGTATATCCAGGAAATGTTAATTATGTAGCCATGGGCTATAACTTTTCTCATCTAGGATACACTTACAGTGGCAGTCTGCTAATGCTAAAATCCATTCTTTCTATGGATTATTTATGGAATAAAGTTAGAGTACAAAATGGAGCATATGGATGCTTCTGCGATTTTAGGCGTAGTGGAAATATGTTTATGGTATCCTACAGAGATCCTAATGTTAAAAAAACAATGGATATATATAAGCAAACAGTTAGCTATATAGAAAATCTTAATCTGAACGAAAGAGAACTCCTCCAATATCTTATTGGAACCATTAGCAGTTTAGATTTTCCATATACAGCTTCTACAGAAGGTAAAACAGCACAAGTTTACTATTTTGTAGGCATGACACAAAAAGAACTTCAAAAAGCTAGAGACCAGCTGTTTTCAACGACAAATGAAACGCTTAGAAGTTTTGCACCACTTATAAAAGATTGTTTTGAAAAGAACATGTATTGCGTTTTTGGCAATACAAATAGTATTGAAGAAGCAAAAGATATATTTAAAGAGATTACACAGGTGCAATAACAATACGTTCTATACGAAAAGGTATTTTTTTGATATAATAAGATTTGTTAAAACAAAGTACTATTAGAAATAATAGTACTTTGTTTTTCAACATGGATTCTTATGAATTCTAATAGTGAGGAGAAAAAGACATGAATTTGACACAAAAACAAAAAAGGGTAATTGTTATCATTTTAGCATTTATTCTTATAGCAACTGGGGCATTACAAATTGTCTTTAACATTCAATTTAATGAGCAAATAGTAAAATTTATGCAGATGATTATCTTGCTGGTTGCTTTTTATTTGCTATGTATACCACCTAAAAAGAAGTAGAAAAAAGATAAAAAAGTAAAAGTAATAGATGGAGGTTGAAATGGAATTTCAGGGCAAAGTTGTTATAGTAACAGGAGGCGGACAAGGAATAGGAAATAGTATTGCCAAAGAATTTGCAAAAGAAAAGGCAAGTGTTATTATAGCTGAAATAGATAATGAGGCAGGTCTTGAAACACAGGAAGAGATACATGCTTTTGGTGGTGACTGTATGTATATCCATACAGATGTAAGCAAAGAGCAAGATGTAATAGATATGGTAAAACAGGTAACAGAGCGTTATAAGAAAATAGACATATTAGTCAATAACGCGGCTATTAGTTCCGAAGGCACTTTGTTTTCTCGAACAATTGAAGACTTTGAGAAAGTTATAAAGGTCAATGTTGTTGGTGCATATATATGTAGCCGTTATTGTAGTGAATATATGCAAGAAGGAAGTAGCATTATTAATATCGCATCAACGCGAGCTATAATGAGTGAACCACACACAGAGCCTTATTCTGCATCAAAAGGAGCAATCCTTTCACTAACACATTCTTTAGCAGCAAGTCTTTCGCCTAAAGTGCGTGTAAATAGTATTAGCCCAGGGTGGATTGATGTATCACAAGCTAAAAAGAAAAAAGATCGTAAATTTACTGTTCTAACGGAACAAGATCATATGCAGCATCTTGTTGGCAGGGTAGGTCAACCTAAAGATATTGCTCAGGCTGTCCTTTATTTAGCTAGTGAAAAGGCAAGTTTTATAACAGGAACCAATATGATCATTGATGGTGGAATGACAGTTAAGATGATCTATTTAGAATAAGAGGGGATTATATCATGATAAAACAAGAAGATAACTATATACGTAGCAAAAAAAACAAGTATCTAAAAATGAGCATAATATGGATGAGTATTGTTCTCATAATATTTTTTGCTGGAATCATTGTTTCCAAGCAACGAGCAAACTATTTTACTGTTGTTGCAGCTGTACTTGTTATTTCACTGGCACAGAATCTTACAAGATATATAGCTATTAGAAGGTTTAATTCTCCGAGTAAAGAGCATGTATCCATTTTAAACACAATAAAGGGGGATTGTTATTTATACCATGGAGTTTTACTTCCAGATACAAAGAAAATTCACTTTATTGATCATGTTATCATCACTGAAAATCACATTTATTTTATAGCACAAGATATAAAAACTATTGATAACGTTAAAGATTGGCTTGTTAAGGGATTAAGTAAAAAGGGTATAAACCAAAAAGAACTTCAGTTTATTAATATAAAAGATGAGAAGCAAGTAAAAGAAGCTGCAAAAAGTATAGAAAAAGAATTACAAATTAAAGGTAGTATGCTTGACCAAAAAAGTGAAATTTTAGAAGCAATGATGATGTAGAAAATAGGAGAAGATACATGAGGAAGATCATAGTCTCACAGGAAGAGGCAAATCAGAGGTTAGACAAATTTCTATTAAAGCATTATAAAAAGTGCCCTAAGAGCTTTATTTATAAAGGCATACGCACAAAGAAAATTAAGTATAATCAAAAAAGAGCTAAAGGGAATGAAATACTGAAGACAAATGATGAAATACAAATATATTTTAATGAAGAACAAATAAAAACCTTTGAAGAAAATAAAATAGTTACTAAGATGCCAATAACCTTTAAAACGGTTTATGAAGATGATAATATACTTATCGTTGATAAACCTGTGGGTTTACTTACTCAAAAGGACAGTAAAGATGGATGTAGTTTAGCCGAGCAAGTGCTTTGTTATTTAAGTGAGAATGGAAGTTATGATAGCAAACACACCAAAGGGTTTACACCTGCTCCGTGTAATCGTTTAGATAGAAACACTGCGGGGATCGTCCTTGTAGGTAAAAACATAAAGGCAGTTCAGGCTATAAGCACAATGTTAGAGCATAAGCTAATATCAAAGTATTATATGAGCATTGTATTAGGAAGGATAACAGAGCCTATTATCTTAAAAGGCTATCATATGAAAGATACAAGTAAAAATGAGGTTCAAATATTTGATCACTATGTGAGTGGCTTAAAAGAAGTAGAAACTAGGATATTACCTCTTAAAACAAATGGTAGATATACAGTTATAGAGGTACAGCTGGTAACAGGAAAAACCCACCAAATTAGAGCTCATTTAAGCTCAATAGGGCATCCCATTATTGGTGATCCAAAGTATGGTGATAAGATAGAAAACAAGTATTTTAAAGATAAGTTTCATTTAACAGCTCAGTTTTTATGTGCCTATAAGATAAAATTTGAACTATGTATTGAACCCTTTATGTATTTACAAGATAGGGTTTTCACAGTGTCGGCACCTTATATTTATTCACAAATCTGTCAAGCAGAAAACCTCATTTGATGAAGTACATGTGAAGCAGAGAGCTTAGCTTGTTCCATATAATGATAAATAAGTGCTTTTTCACTATCATATGGAGCAATATATTTCGCGGCAACAGCAAAATTCCTTTTTTGATATTCTTCATAGGCAACGAGTAAAGTAAGATCCATTATGATTTGCGAGTTTCTAAGTTTTTTGGCACACATTAATGCTGAAAAGTAATCATGGAGCTTTATAAAAAGTTCGCAGGCATCAACATATTCTTTTACAAAAAACAACGTAATAGCAGTTTCTTCTATTTGACGAAGTCCTAAGTACTTAAGGTGTTCTTCTTTACACTTGTTAAAGCAATCGATGGCATGATTAAATTGGTATAATTTTAGATAGCAAAGACCAGCTTCGTAATAGTAAGAATTTTTTTTATAGAGCTTTATAGCTAGAGGTAGGTTAAAAAAGCTATAAAAGAAAGCTGCTTTTTTTTCACTATGTATATTTTCGCACAGCATGGCTCCTAAACGATAATACTTTTTTATTTCAGCAAGTTGAATAGCTTCAGAATAAAGTCCTTGATTTTCATAACACTTAATAGCTAATAGATAGGCTTTCCCTTTTGTAAAACACTGGGCAGCAAGCAAATACTGACCTAATTTCTTATAAAGAAGACCGGCGATAAAATAAAGACCATTTTTGTCTAGAATTCGAGCTTTTTTTTCAGTGCTATATTTAAGAAATTTAAATCTTTTTCTGGTACATCGAATAAAAAATACGATATAGTGTATCATAGTTCCTCCTAATTTCATAAATTTACATAATATCTACGTATTAATATCTATGTATGACAATTTTACCAAAAATTAACAAAAAAATCAAGAGATGGAGATAAAATAATATGGGTTATTGGAATACAAGGGGACTTAGAGGAAGTGCTCTTGAGGACATTATTAATATGACAAATGAGTTATATAAACGAAAAGGAATAGCACTCATTCAAAAGATCCCAACGCCTATTAAACCAATTAATATTGATAAGGAGAAAAGGGTTATTACCCTTGCCTATTTTGAACAAAAAAGTACAGTAGATTATATAGGTGTGGCACAAGGAATTCCTATATGCTTTGATGCAAAAGAAACAGCTTTAAAATCACTGCCACTTGCAAATGTTCATACCCATCAAATCGAATTTATGAAAGCATTTAAAGAGCAAGGTGGGGAGGCATTTTTAATTGTTTATTTTAAGAAATATGAAGAGCATTATCTTATGGATATCGATAGCCTTGAGTCATACTATAATGAAACATTAAGAGGGGGGAAAAATTCCATTCCTTATGAGCAGTTCGATAAAAGTTATATCATTCCAGTAGAAAATGGAATGTTTCTCAATTACTTAAAGATAGTAGATCTTTATTTGAGTAAAAGACAAAAGCACTAACATGAATAGAATAATGGCAAATAGTAAATAATTCCTATGAGGTGATAAGGATGAAAAAAGGGATCCTCATAGGGATTATTTTTTGCTTTATGCTTTCAGGTTGTAACAAACTTCAAAGCAGTATTAGCGAACAAGAAGTTACATTGTCAGAAGAAAGTAAAAAAAACATAGAGATATGCCTATATATCGAAAAAAAGATATCATTAGGGAAATATGAACCTGAAGAAGGGATTTATCTAGGTGCTTATACTGAAAAAAATTCTTATATTCATGATGATATCAAAGTATTTGAAAGGTTGGTTGGGCACCCACAAACTTTTAGAGTGCTTCAATATTCGAGCAAAAATGTTATTACAAAAAAGGATATTTTGCAGTGTATTGCACAAAAAAAAGTGCCATATATTAAATTGCTCATGCCCAAAAAAGATCCACTAAATAGAGTCTATCAGATGATTGCTGATTTACGTTCAGAATATGATATACCTATATTTATTGAGTTATTTCCACTTACAGATGATATTACGGATCCTGCTGCTTATAAAGATATTTACATGGATGCTCATAAAATTATTAAAAAATATATAAAAGACAGCACTATCGTTTGGAGCATTGAACTTGGAAGGACTTACGATATGCCCCTATACTATCCAGGCAATAAATATGCAGACTGGGCAGGAATTAATATTTATGTACCAAAATACAAAAATAATAAAGAGTATGATGAAAATATTGAAAAAAATCTAGACTTTTGGTATAAAAACTTTCAACATTCAAAACCGATGATGATTTCCGCATTAGCTATTTCTCATTATTCTACTGTTGATCATACCTATACAGTAAGTGAAACAAAAGATAAACTGAACATGTTTTATGATACCTATACAAAGCTGTATCCACGTCTTAAAGGCGTTATTTATATTGATATAGATATGAGAGAGATTAGTAATAAAGGAACAGATGATTACAGGGTAACTATGCAAAAACAACTCAGTGACTACCTAAAAAACAAGTTCAAAGAAGATAGATTTTTAGATTTCTTAGCAGAAGAAAAACCATCAACAGCTTATCAACTTATCAAGTGTGATATTCCTGCAGTGGTATGTAATGACAAAATTTATATTTCAAAAGAATATACAAAAGTGTTATTTAAAGGGATCACTCTATCAAAGATTGCTAGCATAAAAGATTTGGAAGGAGAAGAATATTACTTATTAGAAGATATTGCACAATATGAAAAAGTGTTTTATCAAATACCAAAGATTACATTTTGAATGGAATATTATATTTAAAAAGTTATTTTGTTGTTAAAAAGGACAAGTGACCTTTTTTGATTTGTTCAAAGTTAATATAATTTAAAAGTAGAATGAATAAGATTAAATCACTTTTAACAAATATGTAGGATCGTTAGAGATATTGTATAAATATAAGTCAGTAGTTTCCACTTGATAAGCACCTAGCATACAAAAAAATAACGTCAAGTTTTGAGTATCATATTTATTGTAAAGGAGACATTGCCATGATAGAAGATAAGACGCTTATCAAAAAAGCATTTGAAGCACAGGAAAAAGCTTATACCCCATACTCTAATTTTAGAGTTGGGGCAGCACTCCTGGGGAAAAATGGAACGATCTATTTAGGATGTAACATTGAAAATGCAGCCTTTTCACCCACAAACTGTGCAGAGCGTACAGCATTTTTTAAAGCCATTTCTGAGGGACAAATGACATTTGACGCTATTGCCATTGTTGGAAATCCTCAAGGAATTAATAAGGGTGAAGGCGATTACTGTGCACCATGTGGCGTATGCAGACAAGTGATGGCAGAGTTTTGTGATCCAAAAAATTTTCGCGTGCTTCTTGCAAAGAGCGAAACAGATTACAAAGTTTTTTCCCTTGAAGAATTATTACCACTTGGGTTTACAAAGGACGATTTGAAATAAATACATAGAGAAGGAGGGGTAGGCGTGGAGCATGTAATAGAAATGAATCATATTACTAAAGAATTTGGTAACTTTAAAGCAAATGATGATATTACATTGCAGGTGAAAAAGGGAGAAATCCATGCACTCTTAGGAGAAAATGGGGCTGGAAAATCAACACTAATGAGTGTGCTCTTTGGACTCTATCAAGCTGAAAAAGGTGAAATCAAAATAAGAGGCAAAGAAGTAAAGATTAATAATCCAAATGATGCAAACAACTTAGGGATTGGTATGGTCCATCAGCATTTTAAACTAGTACACAATTTTACAGTGCTGGAGAGTATCATTCTAGGTAGAGAAGTGACAAAGAATGCACTTCTCAAAATGGATGATGCAAGGGAAAAAGTCGTTAAGTTAAGTGAACGTTACAAATTTAAAATTGATCCTGATGCTTATATTTCGGACATTACAGTAGGTATGCAGCAAAAGGTTGAGATTTTAAAGATGCTTTACTGCGATAATGAAATCTTAATTTTTGATGAACCCACCGCAGTTCTTACCCCTCAAGAAATTAAAGAACTCTTAAAGGTTATGAGACAGTTAGTATCAGAAGGGAAATCCATCATTTTTATTACCCATAAGCTCAATGAAATTAAAGAAGTAGCAGACAGATGTAGTGTTCTTCGCAAAGGCAAATATATTGGTACAGTTGATGTTTCTAAGACTACTAAAGAAGAAATGTCAGAGATGATGGTTGGAAGAAAAGTAAATCTTTCAGTTGATAAAAGTGACAAACAAGCAGGTGAGCCAATATTAGAAGTTAAGAACATAACAATGAAGTCAAAACAAACACACAAAAATGTAGTTCAAGATGTTTCTTTTACTGTTAGAAAAGGAGAAATCGTGTGTATTGCAGGAATCGATGGAAATGGTCAGTCAGAGCTTGTTTATGGCATTACAGGACTAAATCCAATTGACTCAGGTAGCGTGCTATTAAAAGGAAAAGATATTACAAAAGAATCTGTTCGTAAAAGATCTCTAGAAGGTATGGCACATATTCCAGAGGATAGACATAAGCATGGTTTAGTTTTAGAGTATTCACTTGAAGAAAACCTTGTATTGCAATCTTACTTTAAACCAAAGTTCCAAAAAAGAGGATTTCTAAATTTTGGGGCAATCAGTGAGTATGCCAGATATTTAATAGAGAAATTTGATATTCGCTCTGCACAAGGAGAGACTTCTTTGATGAGAGGGATGTCTGGAGGAAATCAGCAAAAAGCAATTATTGCAAGAGAGATTGATAGAGATCCTGATATTGTTATAGCTGTTCAACCAGTTAGGGGATTAGATGTTGGTGCTATTGAGTATATCTATACAGAGCTTGTTAAAGAGCGGGATAATGGCAAAGCAGTCCTTTTAGTATCATTTGAGCTAGATGAAGTAATGACACTTAGTGACCGTATCTTGGTAATGTACGAAGGAGAAATCGTTGCAGATGTTAAACCAAGCGAGGTTACCATAAATGAACTTGGCCTTTATATGGCAGGAACGAAAAGGGGGACTACAAGTGAAAACATTGAAAGCTAAGAAACAAGCAAAAGTAGAAAATACAACATTGATTAATTTTTCGTCCTCAGTATTAGCGATTTTTGCAGGTCTAATGATTGGTTTTATCATATTGTTATTTACAAACCCACAGCAGGCAGGCGTAGGATTCTTAACAATTTTACAGGGAGGTTTTGCGGATGGCCTTTCAGGTGTTGGAAGGATGCTCTATGTAGCGACACCAATCATTATGACAGGATTATCTGTAGGTTTTGCTTTTAAAACGGGATTATTTAACATCGGGGCTTCAGGTCAGTTTACGGTAGGTGCTTTTGCAGCAATTTTTGTAGGGATAAAATGGGGATGGCTTCCTGGAGAAATTCATTGGATCGTTGCAATTATAGCGGCTGCACTTTTTGGGGCTTTATGGGGCCTTGTCCCAGGAATATTAAAAGCTTTCTTAAATGTGAATGAAGTTATTGCATCAATCATGATGAACTATATTGGTATGTATCTTGTGAATATGATGATTGTTAAAAATGTTTATGATCAAGTTAAAAATCAATCATTGCCTGTTATGCGTACTGCTATTTTACCGAAGGCAGGGCTTGATAAGCTACTAGGGTCTAATATGAATATAGGCATCTTTATCGCCATTTTCTTCGTTATTATTATTTATATTTTGATTGAGAAAACAACCTTTGGTTATGAACTTAAGGCTTGCGGACATAATCCTCATGCAAGTAAATATGCAGGAATTAATGCAAAGAGAAACATTGTGCTATCCATGAGTATTGCTGGTGCTCTTGCTGGAGTTGGAGGATCACTCCTTTATCTATCAGGCTCAGGGAAATATCTTCAAGTGCTGGATAATATTGCTGCAGAAGGCTTTAATGGAATCTCAGTTGCGTTACTTGGACTTTCTCATCCAATTGGTATTTTGTTCTCAGGACTGTTTATTGCACATCTTACTGTAGGCGGTTATAATCTACAGCTGTATGATTTTGCCCTTGAAGTTATTGATATTATCATAGCAGTTATTATTTACTTTGGAGCCTTTGCATTGCTATTTAAAAATATTATTCATAGCTTTATTAAAAGAGTAAAGGGGGATAAGTCAGTATGAATATAACATATTTTATTATTCAGCAAACTATGTTTTTTGCCATACCCCTTTTAATTGTTGCTCTTGGTGGCATGTATGCAGAACGAAGTGGCGTTGTAAACATTGCCCTTGAAGGAATTATGGTTATGGGAGCATTTATAAGTATTTTCTTTATAAGTATATTTGGAAGCACTTTAAGTGGACAAGGACTTTTGATTTTAGCAATTCTGGTTGCAGCTATAAGTGGCGCTATATTTTCGCTTTTTCATGCTTTTGCTTCAATTAACCTTAGAGCTGACCAAACAATCAGTGGTACTGCACTTAATATGTTTGCTCCTGCGTTTGCAGTCTTCACAGCAAGGATGATTCAAGGCGTACAGCAGGTTCAGTTTGTAGATACTTTTCATATTAATAAAGTCCCTGTTTTAGGAGCTATTCCAGTCATTGGACCTATGCTTTTTCAAAACTGCTATATCACAACTTATATAGGTATCGCCATTTTTGTTGTTGCAGCTATTGTAATAAGCAAGACAAAGTTCGGACTGAGATTACGTGCATGTGGCGAACATCCCCAAGCTGCTGACTCTGTAGGAATCAATGTGTATAAAATTAGATATGCTGGGGTGATTATTTCAGGAGTATTAGCGGGTATAGGTGGATTAGTGTTTGTTATTCCAACATCTACCAATTTTAATGGAAGCGTTGCTGGATATGGATTCTTAGCATTAGCTGTTTTGATTTTTGGACAGTGGAGAAGTAAAGGAATTTTAGGGGCTGCTTTTTTCTTTGGAATCATGAAGACTCTGGCAAGTACCTATTCAGGTATTCCAGTTTTAAAAGATCTACCTATTCCAAATGAGGTTTATAAAATGATTCCATATTTAGCCACACTAATTGTACTTGCATGTGTATCTAAAAGTTCACAAGCACCAAAAGCATCGGGTATTCCATATGACAAAGGAAGTCGATAAGGTTGTTCTTACGAGAAGAAAGGACGTGTAGTCAATCATGAGAATGTATGATCTTATCATGAAAAAGAGAAGTGGTAAGGCATTAAATGAAGATGAAATAAGATATATGATAGAAGGTTATGTTGCAGGGCGTATTCCAGATTATCAAATGTCAGCATATTTGATGGCTGTTTATTTTAAAGGGATGACAGATGAAGAAACTTCTATTATGACAGATGCGGTGGCTTGTTCTGGAGATAGGGTAGACCTTTCAGGAATTAATGGAATTAAAGTAGACAAACATTCAACAGGTGGCGTTGGTGATAAGACCACATTAATCATCACGCCAATAGTCGCAGCATGTGGGGTAAAAGTAGCCAAGATGTCAGGAAGAGGACTTGGACATACTGGTGGAACAATTGATAAGATGGAATCCATTCCTGGGATGAAGACATCGCTTACTCAGGAAGAATTTTTTGACGTAGTCAATCGTATAGGGTTTAGTATTATTGGTCAATCGGGAAATCTTACCCCAGCAGATAAAAAGTTATATGCCCTTAGAGATGTAACTGCTACAGTAGACAGTATTCCACTCATAGCGGTATCGATTATGAGTAAGAAGCTAGCAGCTGGCAGTGACTGTATTTTACTAGATGTTAAAACAGGAAGTGGAGCTTTTATGAAGAGTCTGGATGAATCCATCAAACTTGCTCAGTGTATGGTAGCTATTGGTGAAAATTCAGGGAGAAAGACAGCTGCACTCATTACGGATATGGATCGTCCACTAGGGAACAATATAGGGAATGCTCTTGAAGTGATAGAAGCAGTTGAAACGTTAAAAGGAAATGGACCTAGGGATTTAACAGAAGTATGTCTAAGCCTTGCAGCGAATATGCTCTATCTAGCTGGTAAAGGTGAAGTGACAGAATGTATGAAGATGGCAAAAGAAACTATTCATACTGGAAAAGCCCTTGATAAACTCATTGCTATGGTAGAAGCTCAAGGAGGAGAGACTTCTGTTATTAAAGATCCAGATCGATTTGAAAAATCAGCATGCTCCTATGAAGTTAAAGCATTAAAATCAGGCTTTATCACCCATATGAATACCGAAGCCTGTGGCATTGCATCGATGATGTTAGGTGCAGGTAGAGAAACAAAAGAAAGTGTACTTGATTATTCAGCTGGAATTATCCTAAAGTCCAAAACTGGGGAATATGTAGAAAAAGGAGCAGTGATTGCAACACTATTTGGGAATAAAGAAGAACTATTTAAAGCAGCTGAAGATAAACTGATGGAAGCTATTACTATTGACGATCACAATCCAGGAAATGAGCCCCTTATTTTTGCAAGAGTAGAAAAAGAAAAGGTGGAAAAATACGTAGATCTTTGAAGATAAGGATAGTTATAAAATACAAGGAGGAACAAGATGGAGATAAGAGAAATGATTAAGTTTGTGGATCACACCCAGCTTAAGGCATTTGCCACATGGGAAGAAATCGAGAAGCTATGCGATGAGGCGATTGAGTATGAGATGGCTTCAGTGTGTATTCCGCCATGTTATATCAGGCGTGTGCATGATAAGTATGGAGATAAAATTAATATTTGTACTGTGGTAGGATTTCCACTGGGATATAGTGTGAAAGAAGCTAAAATTGCTGAGGTACAAAGAGCTCTTTTAGATGGAGCTAATGAAATTGATATGGTTATTAATATCAGTGATGTGAAGAATGGTAATTATGAAGCAGTAAAGGATGAGATTGTAGCATTAAAGAAAGAGGTTGGCAGTAAAATTTTAAAGGTTATTATTGAAACCTGCTATTTAACGGAAGAAGAAAAAATTATGATGTGTAAGATAGTTACTGAGGCTGGTGCCGATTATATAAAAACATCTACAGGTTTTGGGACTCACGGGGCAACCCTTGACGATATTAAGCTTTTTAAATCACACATAGGAACAGGTGTAAAGATGAAAGCTGCTGGTGGCATAAAAGGCGAAGAAGACCTAAATAATTTTCTAAAGGAGGGATGTAGCCGAATTGGGACAAGTTCAGCAGTAAGCTTAATTAAGAATCAACAAATAAAAGGATACTAGGAGGAGAAAGCATGAAAAAGAAATTAATAAGTTTATTAATGGCAACCACAATGGCACTTACAGCTTTAACAGGTTGCACAGCAAATGGAGGCAATACAGGTGGTACAGATAATACGACCACAGGTGAATCAAAAGCTCAGCAGGAAACTTCAGGTGGAGCAGAAATTGCTCTTATCACAGACGTAGGAACTATTGATGATAAGTCTTTCAACCAAGGTTCTTGGGAAGGGGTAGAGGCTTATGCTAAGGATAATAATATTTCTCATAAATATTATAAGCCTTCAGAAAAGTCTGATGATGCAGTCATGACATCCATCGACCTAGCAGTAAAAGGTGGTGCAAAGGTTATTGTATGCCCAGGATTTCTTTTTGAAGTACCCATTTATAATGCACAAGTTAAGTATCCAGATGTAAAATTTATTCTCATTGATGGGGCACCCCACAATGGAGATTACAACTACGATATTAAAGAAAATACAAAATCAATTTTCTATGCTGAAGAGCAAGCTGGATTTTTAGCAGGATATGCTGCTGTACAAGAAGGATATAAAAACCTAGGCTTTATGGGAGGAATTGCAGTCCCAGCAGTTGTACGTTTCGGTTATGGATATATTCAAGGAGCAGAGTATGCAGCTAAAGAACTTGGACTTTCTGAAGCAGATATAAATATCAAATATACTTATGTAGGTAATTTTGATGCTTCTCCAGAAAACATGTCTAAAGCAGCAGCTTGGTATAATGAAGGAACAGAAGTTATATTTGCATGTGGCGGTGGTGTAGGTAACTCAGTTATGAAAGCAGCTGAAGCTGCAGGCAAAAAGGTTATTGGCGTTGACGTTGACCAATCAGGTGAGTCTGATACAGTTATTACATCTGCTATGAAAAATCTTAGCAAATCTGTTTATGATTCACTAGATGAGTATTATAATAATAAATTTCAAGGTGGCGTTTCAGTAACTTTAGATGCATCAACAAATAATGTTCAGTTACCAATGGAAAATTCTAAATTTACAAAGTTTACTAAAGAAATGTATGATAAAATATATAGTCAAATCATAGATGGAACCATCCAAATAGGTAAAAATGATATAGCAGAAGATGCAGATAAGGTACCAGTTACACTTGTAAAAGTAGAATCTATTAAATAGGATTTTTTAGAATTCACATATATAACTTAACATGATATAGCTTAACATCTAATAATGTGAATTCTATACATAACAAGGAGAAAAGTTATCTTGATGCCAAGAGGTTTTTAAGATGACTTTTCTTCTTTATATAAAGCAATTTAGAAAGAGGAAAATAATGAGAATAAAGAAGGTAGTTAGAATAATAGGGGCATTAGTGGGGATATTTTTAGTAGGACTAGGAGTAGCTTTTAATGCACAAACCATGTTTGGAAATGATCCAATAGGGATAGTATATGATGGTGTAAGAAACTTTGCACAATTATCAAGGCATCAGTTAGGTATGGCATCTAATATTGTGAATTTCGTGCTTATTTTTTTGTTAGCCTTTACTGGAAGAAAGTATGTAAACATTGGCACGTTTATTTATATCTTGCCATATGGTTTCTTTGTAGGACTTGGCACGAGATTGTATGAGATACTTAACATATCAGAAAATATTTTTTCTAGAGGAGCAGCTGGTGTATTAGGATGCCTTATGCTTTATGCAGGAGTAGCAATTTTTATTGAAATGGACATTGGACTTGATCCTTTTACTGGGCTTGTTATGGTTATAAGAGATCACTTAAAGTGGGAATTTAAAAAGACAAAGATTGGTTTTGATATAACTATGGTAATCATTGGTGTTATTTTAGGAGGTAAGCTTGGTATTATAACGGTAGCTACTGCACTGACAGCAGGACCTGTGATTCAATGGATAGCTGATGGAATTTCTAAGATAATGAATTGCAAATACTGGGAGGTTAAAGTATGATGGATAGAGAATGGATTAAGAATTTGCCTAAAATAGATTTACATTGTCATTTGGATGGCTCAATGGATATTGAAACTGTTCGAAACCTATTAGAAAATGATCAGAAAACATTTGAAGATGATAAGTTAAGAGAGACTTTGCAAGTGTCTGAAAATTGCAAAGGCCTAACAGAATATTTAGAGAAATTTGAGATTCCTTTAAGATGTCTTCAAACAGAACATGGACTTAAGCTTGCAACTATTAATCTTCTAAAACAGGCAGCGGATGAAAATGTTCAATATATTGAAATAAGGTTTGCACCAATGCTTTCAGTTCATCCAGGTTTAAGTGCAAAAAAGGTGATAGAAAGTGTGGCTGAGGGACTTAAGGAGGGAGAAAGTAAGTATTCTGTGCGAGGAGGCATCATTGTATGTGCAATGAGACATCATGAGGTAGAAAAAAACATAGAGATGCTTAAAGTTGCAAGGGAACTGCTAGGGTATGGGGTATGTGCACTGGATTTGGCAGGAGATGAATCCGTTTTCCCTACAAGTTTGCAAAGAGAACTCTTTTATAAGGCACAAAAGTGGGAAATGCCTTTTACAATTCATTCTGGTGAATGTGGGAGTACAAAGAACATTGAAGAAGCCATGAGACTTGGGGCTAGAAGACTGGGACATGGTATTGCACTTCAAAAGAGTGAGGCATTGATGGAAGAATGTAGGCAAAAGAGAATAGGTGTTGAGATGTGCCCGTCAAGTAATAAGCAGACCAAAGCGGTAAGTAGCTTAAAGGATTATCCTTTAGCATTATTCTTAGAAAAAGGATTACTCGCAACGATTAATACAGATAATAGAACAGTAAGTAGAACATCTATGACTGACGAACTAATGATTGCTTCTCACATGCTACAAGATAATAAAGAAAGCATTGTGCTTCTTTTAAAAAACGCGATTGAGGTATCATTTGCTAAAGAGGAAGTAAAAGAAGAACTAAGAAGAAAGCTTAATAATTTCTTGTAGGCATTGGCTTATGCTTATAATGAAATGAGGACATGGGGATATGAGCATGGAAATAATACAAACAAATATTGATAAACTAGTTGCTTTGAAAAATGGCTTAAAAGGTGATGAAAAAGATTATTTGAATAGGTATCTGGCTAATGCACCTATGTGGATCTTAGATTCTTTTCAGATAGTCAATATGGAGAAAAATCATGTTTTTATCAAAGAAAGTCAAGAGGTAGATACGATCTATATCTTGATCGAAGGAATAGTCAAAGGCATTGAGTATCGTATTTTTGGCATAAAGTATGACTATATGCGGTTTTATCCAGTTAAAGTATTTGGCACCATGGAGCTATTATTGGAGCTTGAAAAATATATGACCACCCTTATTACAGTAACACCATGTAAGATGCTGGTTATCTCTAAAAGCAAGTTTGAAGAATGGATCAAAAAAGATATTAATGCACTGCTTTTGGAATCAAAAACCCTCTGTGCTTATCTTTTGGAGCAGGCAAGAAAAGAAAGAGTTTTCTTATTTGTACATGGTATCGATAGAGTAATCCTATTGTTTATGGAGTTTTATGAGCAGATGGAACAAAATAAGAAATGCATATTAAAATTAAGTAGACAAGATATTGCAGATTGCTCAGGCTTGAGTATTAAAACAATCAATCGCTCAGTTAAAAAAATGAAAGAAGAAGGGTATATTGATAGAGAAGGCAATAGCATTATTATCTTAGAAAAACATTATTTAAAGATGAAAGAGTATATTTCTCCAATTGTTGAGCAGTAAATATTAGGGCAACATTGGCAAAGAGTATGCTCTTTTTTATTTTTTACTATTTTAACAGTCTATATAATGACTAACTTTGTTCATTATAGATTATTTTAATCATGTATTCTTGATGTCTACCATATATTTTATAAAGAGAGACCTATACTTTCTGAAGGAGTGATTATATATGGTAGATTTTTCGTCTGTGATTTTAGAAGATAGAAAAAATAGAGAGCTTCCGAAATTTAAAGGAAATGTTTTGGACTATCTACATATCTTAGAAAAGGATCCAGGAATATATCAGTTAGCTCATGAAAGAATATATAACCTATTAATAAAGCAGGGAGTAGAAATAATAAAAACAGAAGAAGATCCAAGACTAAGAAGAATATATGGAAAAGAATCATTGAAACGCTATAATTTTTTCAAGGATAATTTTTTTGGAATTGATCACACACTGATGAAAATAGTAAGGTATTTTTATTCAGCGGCCATGCGTGGTGAAGAATCAAGACAAGTTCTTTATTTAGTAGGTCCTGTAGGATCAGGTAAGTCTTCATTAATTGATGCCATTAAAAGAGTTTTAGAAGAAAGTACTTCTATCTATGCTTTAGAGGGTTGCCCTATGAGAGAAGAACCACTCCATCTTATTCCTAAGCATTTAAGGCCATATATAGAAAAAAAGATGGGTATTAAAATAGAAGGAGATTTATGTCCTATATGTCGCTATCGATTAATGAATGAATTTAATGGAGAATATGAGAAATTTCCAGTCATTCAAACTGACTTTTCTATTAGATCGAGAAAAGGAGTTGGTGTAGTTCCTCCGGTAGATCCTAATAATCAAGATACTTCTGTACTCATAGGTAGTGTTGATATTTCAAAGATGGATCTTTATCCTGAGGATGATCCAAGAGTTTTAAGTCTAAATGGAGCTTTTAATGTGGGGAATAGAGGACTCGTAGAATTTATTGAAGTATTTAAGAATGATGTAGAATATTTGCATACTATGATTACAGCTACACAGGAAAAAAATATACCTTCACCAGGGAAAAATGCCATGATTTATTTTGATGGGGTTATTTTAGCACATTCTAATGAAGCTGAATGGAACAAATTTAAAGCAGATCATACAAACGAGGCTATATTAGATCGTATCGTGAAAATAGAAGTCCCTTACTGTATGGAACTTAATGAAGAAATCAAGATTTATCAAAAGATGCTTTATAAGTCAAATTTTAAATCACATATAGCACCCCATACAATTAAGATCGCCTCCATGTTTGCAATATTGACAAGGTTAAGTCCTTCCAACAAGGTGGACCTTATGACCAAATTAAAAATATATAATGGTGAAGAGGTTATTGAAAAGGGAACAACAAAAAAAATTGATATAATGGAGCTAAAAGAAGAAGTGGAACGTGAAGGGATGAGTGGTATTTCCACACGTTTTATAGCTAAAGCTATAGATGTGGCTTTATCAGAGTCAGAATGCAACTGCATTAATCCAATAGGACTTATGGATGTTCTTTTAAAAGAAGTAAAAGAAATGAGCGTTCCTGAAGAGGTTAAAAAGAAGTATCTAGGATTTTTGCAGGAGAGTATAAAAAATGAGTATCATAAAATACTGGAAAACGAAGTAACAAAAGCTTTTATTCATGGATATAAAGAGCAAGCAGAAGATTTATTTAATAATTATTTAGATCATGCTGAAGCTTACGTCAATAAAACTAAGATTAAAGACAATAGTACGGGTGAAGAATTAAATCCTGATGAAGCTTTTTTGCGAAGCATAGAAGAGCAGCTTGGCATTACACAAATAGGTGCTAAAGGATTTAGACAAGACGTCACCTCTTATATGTTTTCAGTCATAAGAAATAGTGGAAGAGTAGATTATACAGCATATGAGCCATTAAAAGAAGCTATTGAGAAAAAACTCACTTTTTCTGTAAGAGAACTCACACGCGTGATTACGCAAAGTAAAGTAAGAGACAAAGAACAAAGTACCAAGTATAATGCTATGGTTGAAGAAATGAAAAAGAATGGATACTGCGATCACTGTTGTAATGTTGTTCTTAAATATGCTGCAAACAATCTATGGAAAGACTAGGAATACATTATGGCCATATTTAAAGAATTTAAACCAAATAGTAGGGATCGCAGTATTGAAGATAGAAGAAGGCATAAAGAACTTGTAGAAAAAAGTATCAAAGAAAACATAGGTTCTATTGTTGCAGAAGAAAGCATTATTGGGACGAATAAAAATAAAAAAATTAAGATCCCTATCAAAGGACTAAAGGAATACTATTTTAGGTACGGAAAAAACGACATAGGGGTTATGAGTGGCACTGGATCAGAAGAAAAAGGGAAAAAACTCTCTAAAGGTGATTATACCAAAGGCAATGGGGTAGGAAGTGCAGGGAATGAAGAAGGGGAGGATATTTATGAAACAGAAATCACGATAGAAGAAGCAATAGAATTTTTGTTTGAAGACTTAAACCTTCCCTATTTAGAAAGAAAGAAATTTAGTGAAGTGCAAAGTGAGTACGCTCAAAAAAGATCAGGAATAAGAGATAAAGGGCCAACCTCAAGACTTTCAAAAAAACATACAGTGATAGAAAGGATTAAGAGAGAAAAGGTAATAAAAAAGGCTAAAAATGAAATAAGTGGTTTTGATAACGAAGATGAAAGAATCCCTTTCCATCAAGATGATTTGAAATATTATTATAAAAAGCCTAAACAAAAGAGAAACTCAAATGCAGTCATCATTTGCATTATGGATACATCAGGCTCTATGGGCCAAACAAAAAAGTATTTAGCTAGAAGTTTCTATTTTTTACTGTACCACTTTGTCAGAATAAAATATATTCATGTAGAAGTAGTATTTATTGCACATACAACAACAGCTAAGGAGGTAAGTGAAGACGACTTCTTTCATAGAGGAGAAAGCGGTGGCACATACATTAGTAGCGGTTATGAAAAAGCATTAGAAATAATTGATGCACGCTATCACCCAGATAAATGGAATATTTACGCTTTTCATTGCAGTGATGGTGATAACTGGGGTGAGGATAATGAAAAGGCAGTAGAACTGGCCAATATGTTATGTACAGTATGTAATTTATTTGGTTATGGAGAAATTAAAACCAGTACCTATACAAGTACAATTATGAACAAATATCTTGAAGAAGTCTTACACCCTAATTTTGCATCTGTAAGGATATTCAAAAAAGAAGATGTATGGCAAGCTTTTAAAGATTTACTCAAGGTAGAAAGGGCGGCTATGGATAGGGAGGAGTGAATGTATGGATTATACAATGGATGAATTAATAACCTATAATAAAAAGATAGAAGTCATAGCAAAGGATATTGGACTAGATTACTATGATCAAGAATTTGAGATAGTGAGTTTTGAAGATATGCTTTGTTATGAGGCTTACCTTGGTATGCCCTCCCATTATCCACATTGGAGCTATGGGAAAAGTTATGAAAAGTTAAAGGTATTGTATCAGTACAATATAGTAGGACTTCCATATGAAATGGTCATTAACTCAAATCCTTGTTTAGCTTATCTTATGAAAGACAATACCGTACTATTGCAAATACTCACAATAGCACATGTGTATGCACATAATGATTTTTTTAAAAATAATAGAATGTTTAAAGAATATACAAAACCTCATCTTACAGTAGAAATGTTCAAAAACCATGCCAGCAGAATAAGAAGTTATATTCAGGATCCAAGTATTGGCTATCAAGAAGTAGAAAAAATATTAGATGCGGCACATTCAATAAAGTATCACTGCGGTGTTTTTTGTTCGCCAAAGTATGAAGCTACAGAGGTAATAGAATATCCCTATGAAAATGTCTTAGAGTTTCTGAGTATATATGGGGAGCTTAGTCATTGGCAAAAGGATATATTAACGATTGTACTTGAAGAAACCAGATATTTTGTTCCGCAAATAGAAACTAAGATTATGAACGAAGGTTGGGCAACTTTTTGGCATTATAATATACTCAATCGATTAAAATTAGGTCAAGGGATGCAAATTGAATTTTTAAAAGTACACAATAATATTATTTCGCAGATGCCAGGCAGTATTAATCCCTATTATCTTGGATTTAAAATATGGGAGCATTTATATCATCATTATGGAGGAGATTTTAAAGTACTTTCATCTATAAGACAATTAGAAAGAGATGCTTCTTTTATTAGAAAATACCTTGATTTTAATGTATGTCAAGAAGCAAATTTAATTGAATATGAGGAAGAGGAAAAATACTATATTGTTTCAGAGGTTTCTAATGATGAAGGGTGGAAAAAGATTAGAAATACTTTAGCGGAATCAGTGGGGATGGGAGGAACACCACGTATTAATGTTGAAGAAATAAGAAAAAGTGATCACACCCTTATATTAGAACACATTTATGATGGAAGAGAGATTCATTTAGGGTATGCAACAGAAACATTAAAACATATTCAAACACTATGGGGTGGAAAGGTGATTTTAAGAACGACACTAACCAATATTCCACGAAAAATATTATGTGATGAAAATAAAAAAGTAAGTATCCAGAATGACTAAGCGAGTATTAATATGATATACTATAAGAAAAGCAAGATATTATGGTGTTCATTTATAGGTTATTATTGATAGATGAATTCTATATGGAGGGAACATAATGGATTTTAATCTATGTACAATAGCCAGTGGAAGCAGTGGTAACTGCATCTATTTAAAAGCTGGATCAGATGAATATCTCATAGATATTGGGATTAGTGGGAAAAAAGTTGAGCAAGGATTAGCTGAGATGGGCGTAAATCCTTATCAAATAAAAGGTATATTTGTAACACATGAGCATATAGATCACATAAAAGGGGTGGGTATTTTTAGTAGAAAAAATAACATCCCTATTTATGCTACAAAAGACACATGGGATATGATGGATAAACATAATATGATTGGTAAGGTTATAGAAGAAAATAAAAAAACGATATGTAAAGAGCAAGTATTACAACTAGGAGATCTAAAAGTCTTTCCTTATGCTACATACCATGATGCTGCTGACCCAGTAGGCTATATCTTTGAATATAATGAAAAAAAAATAGGAATAATAACAGATAGTGGTATTATTGATGGGAAAATAAAAGGCTATTTAAGTGGTTTACATGGAATACTCCTAGAATTTAATCATGATATTAATATGCTTGAGGCAGGCAGTTATCCTTATCCACTTAAAAAAAGAATCTTAAGTGATAGTGGGCATTTAAGTAATGAGTTAGCAGCTAAAACTTTGGTAGATATTTATCATCAAGATATGCAGTGGGCCATTCTTGCACATCTTAGTAAAGATAATAATATTCCTGATCTTGCTTATATTACGATAAAAAATGCATTAGAACAAAAAAATTTATTTATTGATAAAGATATTGAAATTACTATTGCAAACAGAGATAGCTTATCTAAAATGCATTATCTATAAATATAAGATTCCTAAAGCTAATTTTTTATGAAAAATTATTGGCACTATGGAAGTATAAAAAAAACTTTTATGACCATAATAGTCTTGTAAGCAATTACAATATGGTTATGAAAGGAGGATTTTAATATGGCAAACAACAGAAAATCAGAAAACAGAGTAAATAATAACAATACAAATAAAGTAAACAATAATAACACAAATGCTAACAAAAACAACCTAGAAGCAGGTAATGATTTCGATAGCAAAAATTGCAGAAACAACTAATTTAATAACCAATGATAGCATTATAATTCAAAAAAATGAGATGGTATATTCTTAATATACGATCTCATTTTTGTAAAGAAACACTTCAAATACTTACATTAGGATGATTTCGATGAAAGAAAAGAGTGAGCATATTTTTTTATTCCCGTTTACATGGAAATACTATAGTAAAAAAAATTCTCAGTTATTTTCTGCACATAAAAGCATTAACAACCACTTTATTAAAAATCTCCCTTCTTGGATGAATCATTATGAAATAGATCATACAAATAAAGGTTATAACGAATTTATTTATTTTTACAAGCCCGTAAGGTCTTGTCTCTATTCTTTTCCTAAAGAACCCATAATCGTTAACAATTATATCTATAAAAACTTAGAGCCTAATAATAGTTTAATATTATCTGTAGAAAATAAAGTATATGACTTATCCATTAAAGATATAAGGCTTAGACTTTATAAAACAGGAATAGGTATATTATATATTAGTATAGACAACACAAAATATCACAGAGCAAAAGACGTGATGTGCATTAATAGTTTCTGTAAATGCATTTACCCGCCCATGCTTCCCATCTACAAAGCAAAAGAAGATTTGTTTCCAGACTATATTATCATAAAGCCGAACAACCACCTAGAAAGCAGAGAACATTTTAATGATAACTATAATGAAAAAAGGGCCTATGTGTCAAAAGTAATTATGGATTTATTAGGAGAAGGGTTTGTTTGTGAGAAAGATAGATTTAAGAAAAATACCATTTATATAGAACCAGTACTTAGCAATCAAATGTTTACGTTATGCATCTATAAAAATACTAAGTTTGTTCATAACATTAAATCAAATAAAGTGAGTAGTCGGTTTTTAGAAAACTTTGTTATGATTAATAAGAAAATGGTCTATCACACAGAGGAACTTGAAAAAAATAGTGCAAGGTCCATTTACTATATTAAAAATGACAATAGCGTTTATGGCATGAGTAGAATGTCACTTATTTGCTTTTGTAATCAAGACCTAGAGAGCAAGGCCTATGACTGCTTGGTTTCCCTTATACTCATGCAAAGGGCAACGCTTCTTAGCTTTTCAAATGAAGCAACAAGAATATCCTCTCTTTCAAAAGAAATTATAGTAAAGGCAGTGCAAACCATTTATGAAATTTACATTCAGTTTATGAACCAACTTTACTTTAAAGAAGTAACAGAAGATATTCAAGGCTCAATCATTTATGAAAAGTTATCATATCTTCTTAAAATAGAAGATGAATTTGCTCAGCTAGGGCTTGAAATAGAAAAAATGCAAGAATATGCAACACTTTTAGAGCAGTCTAGTTCAAAACTTCAGGTTCAGCTTATTAGTATCATAGGAGCCGCCCTCATACTGCCAACCTTTGTAACAGGTTTTTTTGGCATGGGTGTGTTAACAGATAAAATAAGCAGATGGTGGGAACATAAAGAAACTATTTTATGGCTTAATGGCTATGTTCTTTTGCCAGTATTTGTTACTATTAGCCTTTTTAGTTTTACTCAGAAAAAAACAATATGCAATCTTATTATGAATGCAGTTATTTTAGCAATCATTTTGATTAGCCTTAGCATTGCTATCCATTATGGTGTGGGTTTATAAGGCAGCAATGCATTTTTTGTGGCAATCAATTAAAGGAGGAGATAAGTGTACTAAAGACAGCTAGGGCTTTTTCAATAGGTTCTTTAGTGCTCATATCAACGCCAGCATCTTTAAGTAGGTCAATAGGATCTTTAGATGAACCACTGGACAAGAAGGTTATATAATCCTTTACAGCTTGATCGCATTCATTTAGGATACGATCAGAGAGTGCAATAGCAGCACTAAATCCAGTTGCATACTGATAGACATAGAATGGGTTATAAAAATGAGGGATTCTAGACCATTCATATTTAATATCTTCATCGACACATAGATGATCACCATGATATTTCTGTACAAGGGAATAATATTTATCACAGAGGTAAGAGGCTGTTAGGACGCCGCCTTCCTTAGCAAAAAGATGAACTTCTTTTTCAAACTCAGCAAACATAGTTTGCCTATAAAGCGTACTTCTAAACTGATCCATAAAATAGCTTATTAAATAGCGTTTGAAAGTAGGATCTTCAGTGGTTTTAAGAAGATACTGCATAAGCAGAGATTCGTTAACTGTAGAAGCAACTTCTGCAACGAAGATACAATAGTCAGAATAAATGAATGGCTGAGTTTTATGAGAGAAATAACTATGCATAGCATGGCCAAGCTCGTGAGCTAATGTAAATAAACTATTAATATTTTCAACATAATTCATGAGTATATAAGGATGGGGTATACCATAAGTACTCCAAGAATAAGCACCAGAACGCTTACCCATATTTTCAAATTTATCAACCCATCTATTTGTGAAAGCTTCTTTTGCAATATCTGTATATTCCTTGCCAAGAGGAGCGAGGGATTTTAATACCAATTCACAGGCTTCATCATAGCTTATTTTTTTATCAAAGTTCTTAGCCATCGGTACAAAAAGATCATACATATGAAGTTCATCTAGCATAAGATGGTTCTTTCTAAGAGCAACATAGTCATACATAAGATTTAAGTGTTCATGGACAGTATCTATGAGATTGTTGTAAACAGATATTGGAATGTTATTTTCATGTAAGGCATAATGCAGTGGCGTTTCAAAGCCTCGTACATTTGAAAAAAGTAGATATTGTTTTACATTTGAGCTAAAGGTAGTAGCAAGTGTATTTTTATAACTAGAATAGGTTTTATATAAAGTTTTGAAAGCAGATTCTCGTACCGACCTAGTTTTACTTTCTAGAAAAGAAATATAGTTTCCATGAGTAAGGGGAACTTCTACGCCATCATCATTTTTTACTGTGCCAAAGTTAATATCTACGTTATCTAACATAGCAAAAATCTGACTGGGTGAGCTTGCTATCTCAGATACCTTAGCTAAAAGATTTTCAGTAGAAGCATTGAGAATGTGTTTTTTTTGTCTTAGAATTTCAAATAGGTAACGTTTATATACACTTAGTTTTGGATTTTCTTTGATAAAGTCAAGAATCATATTTTCTGTTAGTGCACTTAATTCTGGATTTGCAAAGGAAATAGCAGAATAAAACTCAATAGATAAAGTTTCAGTCTTCGTTGAAAGATCTTGATACAGTGAAACATTACCATCTTCATGAAGATGCATATGGGCGTACAAATAAAGCTGATTCATTGTTATGGCAAGTTCATCTTGCTCTGATAAAAAGTCATAGAGAAGCTCACAGGAAGAGGTGAGTTTCCCTACGTACTTAGCAAAGCTTGGGATTTTAGATTGCACTTTTTTAAAGTTTTCATGAAACAGATCAATGCTTTCAAAAATATCATTTAGATTCCAAGTATCTGTTATAGGTATGTCTTTTCTTTCTTTAATTGTAGTCATTGAATACTCCTTTCAAATTATAAACATTAGGGTATATTAAATGAATGAATCCCTTTTTGTATATTTTAGTATATAAATATAAATTAGTATACATTTTATATATATGATTAGCCCACAAAAAGGTTAGTTTTTAAAGGTACGTGTAAATATGGTACAATTAAAGAAAAAATTTCGAAGGGGGAACACCTATGTTTCGCAAAAATCATGTTCAACAACTCACTCTTGAAGAT
>JAEYPM010000085.1 GCA_023410675.1 Bacillota bacterium
CTATTTAAAATTTCTGCGTAAGTTGGTATTGTCCAGTAGCTGCTGCCAACAAGAGTTTCAAGTTCATCAACGGTTAAGCGAAGTTCGCTCATAGCCATATAAACACGCTCACGGTAAGCTTTTGCAAGCTCTAAGTGATCTGAAATCTCTCTGACAGCAACCACCTCTGAAGATAGCTTTTCTAACCGTTTACCTAAGGAGTCGCAAAGTCTTGATAGCTTTGAAAGAAGGTTTTCTTCAAAAGCGTATGGGATATTGGAGATTGACTTTTTACGACATATGAGTTTCGCAAGTTGGTTTTGATAAGCTACAACTGAAGGAATAACTTGTTTGTTAACCATGTCAATCATAGTCAGTGCTTCAATATTTATAGTCTTAGAATAATTTTCTAGTAAAATAGCATAGCGAGAATGAATTTCGTCTTCAGAAAATACGTGATGACGTTTAAATAACTCTACGTTCCTTGGCAAAACAAATGCAGGAAGTGCTTCTGGAGTAGTTTTGAGGTTCAAAAGACCTCTTTTTTCTGCTTCAATAACCCAAGCGTCATCATAACCGTTTCCATTAAAGATGATGCGTCTATGATTTTTTATAGTTCTTTTAATAAGAGCACTTAAGTCAGTTTTAAAGTCTGTACCTTGTTCAAGTTCATCTGCAAATTGCCTTAAAGTTTCTGCAACAATAGTGTTTAGCACAATACTTGGACCAGCTACAGAAAAAGCAGAGCCGAGCATCCTAAATTCAAATTTATTACCTGTAAAGGCAAAAGGTGATGTACGGTTTCTGTCTGTTGTATCTTTAGGGAAATGAGGTAGTACCGTAGCACCAATTTCCATTAAGATTTTTTCCTTGCCCACATACAATGTATCATTTTCGAGGGCACTTAGTATCTCAGTAAGTTCTTCACCTAAAAACATAGAAACAATAGCAGGAGGTGCTTCGTTGGCACCTAAACGGTGGTCGTTACCTGCACTGGCTACTGAAACACGAAGCAAATCCTGATAGTCATCTACTGCTTTAATCACTGCCACTAAGAATAACAGGAATTGTGCATTTTCAAAAGGTGTATCACCTGGCTCAAGTAAATTGATCCCGGTATCTGCAGAGATAGACCAATTAACATGCTTTCCGCTACCGTTTACACCGGCGAAGGGTTTTTCGTGTAAAAGACAAGCTAAGTCATGCTTAGCGGCAATGCTTTTCATAAGCTCCATAGTAAGTTGATTGTGATCTGTTGCAATATTTGTTTCGCTGTAAATTGGAGCGAGTTCGTGCTGTGCTGGAGCTACTTCGTTGTGCTTCGTTTTTGAAGGCACACCTAATTTCCATAGTTCTTCATCAAGTTCACGCATATAAGCAGAAACACGCTGTTTAATTGCACCGAAGTAATGATCTTCCATCTCTTGACCTTTAGGTGGACGAGCACCAAAGAGGCTTCTGCCACAATACATAAGGTCAGGGCGTTTCTTATACACTTCTTTATCAATTAAAAAGTATTCTTGCTCTGCACCTACACTAGATACAACGCGTTTGGCATCTGTATTTGAAAACAGTCTAAGTATTCTTAGAGACTGAGTGTTAATAGCCTGCATTGAACGAAGGAGCGGTGTCTTTTTATCTAGAGCTTCACCACTGTAAGAACAAAATGCAGTAGGAATACAAAGGGTGTTGTCTTTAATAAATGCGTAAGAAGTAGGATCCCATGCAGTATAGCCTCTTGCTTCAAAAGTAGCTCTAAGGCCTCCAGATGGGAAGCTAGATGCATCAGGTTCTCCTTTGATCAGGGATTTACCACTAAATTCCATAATCACTTGACCATCCTCACCTGGTACAATAAAGCTATCATGTTTTTCAGCTGTAACACCTGTCATAGGCTGGAACCAATGGGTAAAATGAGTAGCACCCATTTCAACAGCCCATTCTTTCATAGCGGTAGCAACTACATTAGCTACATCTAACTCTAAATGAGTACCTGATGCTATAGTTTTTTTAAGAGCTTTATAGGTATCTTTAGGCAAACGCTCTCTCATGAGAGCATCGCCAAATACTTTGCTACCAAATAAATTTGGAACATTGCTTGACATTTTATTTTCCTCCTTAAAGTAGGTTTATTCCGCACGCCTTGCTAGCTTCTATTGTTTCTTTATCCCAGATAGAAACTTGAACTTCACCAATGTGTGCCTTCTGAAGGAGTAACATGCAAAGGCGTGATTGACCAATACCTCCGCCAATAGATAATGGTAATTCATCGTTTAAAAGCATTTGATGGAATGGTAAACTGCGGCGGTTATCAAATCCTGCTTTAGTTAATTGTGTATCAAGAGATTGTTTATCAACACGAATACCCATTGAAGATACTTCAAAAGCACATTCTAAAACATCGCTCCAGAAAACAATATCTCCATTTAGTGACCAATCATCATAATCTGGTGCTCTACCATCATGTTTGATGCCAGATTTTAGAAGGTCACCAATTTGCATGATAAAAGCAGTTTTATGTTCTCTTAAGTATTCATTTTCACGTTCTTTAGGTGAAAGCGTTGGGTATATATCTTCAAGCTCTTGAGTGGTAACAAAAGAAACTTCTTTTGATAAGCTTGTTGTAATTTGTGGATAGGCTTTTTTCACTTCTTCTAATGTATCAACGATGGCTGCTACAATTTTAATTACAGTAGCTTTTAAAGTATCAACAGTTCTCGTTTCTTTATCAATGATCTTTTCCCAATCCCATTGATCTACATAGATAGAATGAAGATTATCCATTTCCTCATCACGGCGAATAGCATTCATATCTGTATATAAACCTTCGCCCACATGAAAACCGTACTTATATAAAGCCATACGTTTCCATTTTGCTAAAGAATGCACAACCTGAGCAATCTCTGATGTTTCTTTTATATCAAAAGAAACGGCACGTTCTATTCCGTTTAAGTCATCATTAAGTCCTGTCTCAGGGAGGACAAACAGTGGGGCCGAAACCCTTTTTAAATTGAGAGCATTACTTAAATTGTCCTCGAAAATTCTCTTGACTTTACCGATTGACTTTTGGGTATCGTAAAGGCTTAAAGTTGGTTGATAGCCTTTTGGTTGGGTTAGCTTACTCATTTATATGCTCCTTTCAAAAATAAAATTTTATGAACAAAAAAAGGTGCCGTGGACTTGGAAATCCACAGCACCTTTGCTGTATGACCATACTTTACTACAGGTCAAAAAAAATGTCAATAGGTTTTTCAGAATTTTAACCAGATTTGAAGTATTTTTTTTTGAGACTTGCATTATTCGATCTGATATAAATATAGAAAGGCATTAATAACAATGGGTTTTATGAAAGAACGTAGAACTATAACAAGTATATTTGCAAGAAACAAAAACAATAATTTCATATTTATTTAGAATAATTATTGACATAGATGTATAATAGCATATATAATAAGTAAGAACAAAGACGTTCATCAGATTGTGTCAGGTGAAAGTACCGTAGGGGCTTTCTACCATTTAAATGGCATGGTGTGATGGGCGTCTTTATTTTTTGTTAGGAGGGAACAAAATGAAAGAAGGACAATTTAGAAATTTATCAGGTTGTGCCATTTCGGGAATGTTTTCTAAAAAAGGAAAACGTTTTTCAGGCGAGCAAATAATTGAATCAATTGCCGTAATGCATGACAGATCCAATGGTTTAGGAGGTGGATTTGCTGCTTATGGAATCTATCCTGAGTATAAAGATTACTACGCGTTTCATATGTTTTATGATAGTCAGGAAGCCAAAAAAGAGTGTGAAGAATTTTTAGAGCGTCATTTTGACATTATTAATCTTTCAAAAATTCCTACACGTAAGATAAAAGAAATAACAGATGAACCGTTAATATGGCGTTATTTTGTGACACCACTTCCGACGAAGCTTGAGGCCTCTCAGTTAGATGAGAGAGAGTTTGTTGCCAAGTGTGTTTTTAAGATCAATACAAGGATTAAGGGCGCCTACATTTTTTCAAGCGGAAAAAATATGGGCGTTTTTAAAGCAGTAGGGTTCCCAGAAGATGTTGGAAGGTTTTATCGTCTGGAGGAATATGAAGGATATTGCTTTACAGCACATGGACGTTATCCAACGAATACACCAGGGTGGTGGGGCGGAGCCCATCCATTTGCACTCCTTGATTATTCAGTAGTTCATAACGGAGAAATATCTTCTTATGATGCAAATCGCAGGGGAATTGAAATGTTTGGGTATAAGTGCACCTTACAGACAGACACAGAAGTAATCACCTATATCATAGATTATTTACATAGGAAAAAAGGATTGACGTTAGAAGAAATCTGCAGCGTTATTGCCGCTCCATTTTGGTCTACTATCGAAAGGAAGCCAAAAGAAGAACGTGAAATGCTTACCTATTTAAGAAATGTATTTGCTTCGCAGCTGATCACAGGACCTTTCTCTATTTTAGTTGGTTTTGAAGGTGGCATGATGGCGTTAAATGATAGATTAAAACTACGTAGTATGGTGGTTGGTGAAAAAGATGATATGGTTTATATCGCTAGTGAAGAAGCAGCCATAAGAGTTATACAAAATGATTTAGATAAAGTTTGGGCACCAAAAGGTGGAGAGGGTGTTATCGTAAAACTTGAAGGAGGCTTGGTATCATGTCAATAGATTATTTATATCCTGATTATGAAATAAAAAGGGATTTTGATCGTTGTATTACTTGCCGTGTTTGCGAAAGACAGTGTGCCAACGAAGCACATGAATATCTTGAAGATAAAAATAAAATGACGGCAGATGATGCTAAATGCGTGAATTGTCATAGGTGCGTATCCCTTTGTCCAGTACGGGCGTTAAAGATTGTAAAAAGTGACAATACCTTTAAGGAAAATGCAAACTGGAGCAATAAAACTATAAAAGAAATTTATAAACAAGCAGGAAGTGGCGGGGTATTACTTTCTAGTATGGGAAACCCTGAGAATTACCCTATCTATTTTGACAAAATGCTTTTAAATGCTTCTCAGGTAACAAACCCTTCTATTGACCCACTTCGAGAACCTATGGAAACAAAAGTATTTTTAGGTGCAAAGCCACAAAATATAGAAAGAGATGAGAATAATAAACTAAAAACTAATCTGTCACCCCATCTTACACTTTCTATGCCTATTATGTTCTCAGCAATGAGTTATGGATCAATTAGTTACAACGCTCATGAAAGTCTAGCACGTGCAGCAACAGAGCTTGGGATTTATTACAACACAGGTGAAGGAGGACTTCATGAGGACTTCTATAAATATGGTCCAAACACCATCGTTCAAGTAGCCTCTGGACGTTTTGGTGTACACAAAGAGTATTTAAATAGTGCGGCAGCTATTGAGATTAAAATGGGGCAAGGGGCAAAACCAGGTATCGGAGGACATTTGCCAGGTACAAAAATCGTAGGGGATATTTCTAAAACGAGAATGATACCAGAGGGCTCAGATGCAATTTCACCAGCACCTCACCATGATATTTATTCTATTGAGGACTTAAGGCAGCTTGTATACTCTTTAAAGGAAGCAACTGCTTATACAAAACCTATCATTGTAAAAATTGCTGCTGTTCATAATGTCTCAGCAATTGCAAGTGGTATTGCTCGTAGTGGAGCAGATATTATTGCAATTGATGGCTTTAGAGGTGGTACCGGTGCAGCACCTACACGCATTAGGGATAATGTAGGTATTCCTATTGAACTGGCTTTAGCAAGTGTGGATAAACGTCTTCGTGACGAAGGAATTAGAGATAATGTTTCTATTGTTGTTGGAGGAAGTATACGTTCAGCTTCAGATATTGTCAAAGCTGTAGCACTTGGTGCAGATGCTGTTTATATTGGAAGCTCAGCACTGGTTGCTCTAGGATGTCACTTATGTCGTACTTGTCAGACAGGTAAATGTAATTGGGGAATTGCGACGCAAAGAGAAGAATTAGTAAAACGCCTCAATCCTAACATAGGCTATAAACGACTTGTCAACCTGTTATCAGCATGGCAACATGAAATTATGGAAATGATGGGCGGTATGGGTATTAATTCTATTGAAAGTCTAAAAGGCAATCGCTTGATGCTCCGTGGTGTTGGCTTAACAGAAAAAGAGCTAGAGATTTTAGGTATTAAGTATGCAGGAGAATAAAATAGACGATGTGATGGTGATGAGAGATGAAAAGAGTATATGTTAATGAAAAGTGGTGCTTAGGCTGTCATTTGTGTGAATACTATTGTGCGTTTGCAAATAGCAATGAAAAAGATATGGCTAGAGCTTTAAAGGATATAAAAATTAATCCTAATATTAAAGTAGAACAAATGGACGCTATTAGTTTTGCGGTATCTTGCCGTCACTGTGATGAGCCGCTATGTGTTAAAGGATGTATTACTGGAGCACTAAAGAAAGAGGACGGAGTCATTACAGTAGATAAAGACAGGTGTATTAGCTGTTATACATGTATTTTATGTTGTCCATATGGGGTTATTGTACCACAAGAGACAGGACCTGTTCAAAAATGTGAGCTTTGTACAAAAAATAGCGTAAAGGAGCCAGCATGTGTTAAGGGATGTCCGAATGCTGCTATTGTGTTTGAAGAAAGGGGTGAGGAAGCTTGAAATATGTGATAATCGGTAACTCATCAGCTGCTATAGGAGCTGTAGAGGGCATACGTAAATATGATACAAAGGGTGAGATAACCATAGTGAGTGATGAAAGTCATCACACCTATTCAAGACCTCTCATTTCCTATTTACTTCAAGGGAAAACAACTGAGGAAAAGATGAAGTACAGAGGGAATGACTTTTACACAGTAAACAATTGTAAACTACTGTTAAACACAAAAGTTACTAAGATAGATCCTCAGGAAAAAGAGGTTACGCTTCATACGGGAAGTAAGCTTAGCTATGATAAATTACTTGTTGCAACGGGATCGTCTCCTTTTATTGTACCTATTCCAGGCCTTGATACAGTTGAAAATAAATTTACTTTTACTACCTTAGATGATGCAAAAGCCTTAGATAGTGTACTTAAGGAAGATTCACAAGTATTGGTTGTAGGTGCAGGGCTTATTGGACTTAAGTGCTGCGAAGCGATTGCTAAAAAAACAAAGTGTGTTTGTATTGATTTATCATCAAGGGTATTATCAAGTATCTTAGACGATGAGAGTTCTAATATCATCAAAACCCATTTAGAAAGTAATGGCATAGAAGTATATCTTAATACGCAAGTAAAAGAGTTTAGAAAAAATGAGGCTTTACTTGAAGGAAACAAGACAATTAGATTTGATGCACTTGTATTAGCCATAGGTGTACGTCCAAATATCGAACTCATTAAAGAGGCAGGCGGAGAGACGCAAAGAGGTATCTTGATCGATGAAGACTGCAAAACCTCCTTATCAGATATTTATGCTGCTGGAGACTGCTGCGAAAGTATAGATGCTTCTACAGGTGAAAGAAAGATTATGGCACTGCTCCCAAATGCTTATATGCAAGGCGAATGTGCGGGAATTAATATGACAGGGGCAGAATATACTTTTGATAAGGCTATTCCAATGAATGCGATCGGTTTTTTTGGCGTCCATATAATAACTGCTGGAAATTATGTAGGTGACATTTACTATGAGCAAGAGGGTGAAAACTATAAGAAGCTCTTCTATTCTGATAATAAACTTAACGGATTTATTTTGGTAGGCAATATAGAAAAGGCTGGCATCTATACTTCATTAATTAGAGAAAAAACACCACTTGATTCTATAGATTTTGATCTTATCTGTAAAGAACCTACGCTTATGGCATTTTCAAAAGAAATTCGCATAGAAAAACTAGGAGGTGGTGTGCGATGATACTATCAGCTTTTGATTTAGGCTACCAAGCTCTTAATGAAAAAATTCGTTCATTAGATGAAGATATTGTTATTGAGAAATGTTTTGGTGAAAGATTTATAGCTTGTGGCGCAGATAACAAGACAATCACCATCAATGGGACTCCTGGAAATGCCCTTGGTGCTTATTTGGATGGAGCGACTGTTATTGTTAATGGCAACGCACAAGATGCAGTTGGAGATACCATGAATGATGGTAAAATTATTATAAATGGTGATGGCGGAGACGCTTTAGGCTATGCTATGCGTGGTGGGAAAATATTTGTGCGTGGCAATTCAGGATACAGAACAGGTATTCATATGAAAGAGTATCAAGATAAAAGACCTGTTATTGTTGTTGGGAAAAAGGCAGGCAGCTTTTTAGGTGAATACCTAGCAGGCGGACTAATTATTGTGTTAGGATTAGAGGAAGATAACTTATTAGATGGAAGTTTTATAGGAACAGGTATGCATGGTGGGGAGATTTATCTTAGAACAGATAAGGCACCTGAAAATCTACCAAAGCAAGTGAGCTTAAGTCAGGCAACAAGTGAAGATATCTCAAAAATAACCGATATATTAGAAGAATATGTGCATGACTTTGAACTAGATTTAAAAGAGATTCTTAACAAGACCTTTTATAAGCTTACACCTAACGCTAAAAATCCATATAAACAGTTATACACCGAAAACTAGAACAATATTTGAAGGTGGGAGGAACTAAAATAAATGAATACAACGGCGAAGGAAGTTATTGAGTTTGTCAAAGAAAATGACGTTAAATTTATTAGGCTTGCATTTTGTGACTTGTTTGGTAGGCAAAAAAATATCTCTATTATGCCAGATGAACTACCTTTGGCATTTGAAAACGGAATATCGTTTGATGCTCATGCCATAAGAGGGTTTACGGACATAAGCAAATCTGATTTATTTCTTTTTCCAGATCCAACAACACTATCTGTGCTGCCATGGAGACCACAGCAGGGACGGGTTCTTAGGTTTTATTGTGATATTAAAAATCCTGATGGCACCACATTTTGGGGAGATACTAGGGGATTTTTAAAATCCATTATTACTAAGGCAGAGGAGAAAGGATATTTTTGCAAGATTGGTAGTGAGTGTGAGTTTTATCTATTCAAGACAGATGAACAGGGTGAGCCTACAAATATCCCCCTTGACCAAGGAGGCTACTTAGATGTAGCACCTGTAGATAAAGGGGAAAATGTGCGCCGTGAGATTTGCCTTTGCCTTGAAGAAATGGGTTTAAAACCAGAAACATCCCATCATGAACAAGGTCCGGGTCAGAACGAAATTGATTTTAAGTTTTCAGATGCTTTAAGCAGTGCAGATAATCTACTTACATTTAAAACAGTTGTTAAAACCTTAGCAGACCAACGTGGCCTTTTTGCTTCTTTTGCACCTAAGCCTCTTAAAGGTAAGAGTGGTAGCGGGCTGCATATTAACCTATCTTTAGCTAAAAATGGCTTTAACGTTTTTAATAGCAGAAATGTGGAACATTCAAAGGAAACAGAAAGCTTTATTGCTGGTGTATTAAGCAAAGTAAATGAAATGACAGCTTTTTTAAATCCACTACCTATATCCTATGATAGGCTAGGAGAGCATGAAGCACCTAAGTATATATCATGGTCCTATGATAATCGTTCACAACTTATTCGTATTCCTGCAGCTACTGGAGAAAAGATGCGCATGGAACTAAGGTCTCCAGACCCTACGATTAATCCTTATCTTGCCTTTGCACTAGTTCTTCATGCAGGAATACTTGGCATAGAAAACAATCTGACCTTACCAGAAAGCATCAATGTGGACCTTTATTCAGCAGACAAAAATATTACAGATCAGTTAACAGCTTTACCAGATAACTTAGGAGATGCACTAAAGATTGCAAAGGAGTCAAAGTTTATCAAAGATACTCTTCCACCAGAACTTTATGCAAAATATTTTGCCTTAAAAGAGGATGAATACTCGGATTATGCTAAGGCAATGGACAAAAAAAGTTATTTTATGGAGTGCTACTTTAAAGAGATTTAGTATAGCGACTGAGCCGGAATGACGCTCCAGAAAGGTAGGTGGATATGGATAGTGCACTAATTATTTCTAATACAGAAAAAAGCATAGTTTACTTAACAAGTGTATTAAAAGAGGCTGCTGTGTCAAATATCACTACCATTTCTAATGCTGGTGAAGCAAGGCGGCTACTGATTACAAAGGATTTTGATTTATGTATTATCAATGCACCACTTCCGGATGAATTTGGAGAAGGCCTTGCCTATGATATTGCTACAAAAGGAATCAGCGAAGTGATGCTCATAGTGAAGTCAGAACTGTTTGATGAAATTGCTGCTAAAACAGAAGACTTTGGAATTCTGACACTAGCTAAGCCGATTAATAAATCTCTTTTGTGGAGTTCACTGAAAATGGCTCAAGTGACCCATAAAAGAATTCGGGCCATGCAAAGTGAAAATAAGAAGCTTGTTCAAAAAATAGAAGATATTCGAATGGTTGATCGGGCAAAATGTATTTTAATTTCTCATCTTTCTATGACAGAACCAGAGGCTCACAGATATATTGAAAAACAAGCTATGGATATGCGTGTGCCCCGAAGAAAGGTGGCAGAAGAAATCTTAAAAACCTATGAAAATTAATGTTATTGTTCATAGGGAGTAAAGTGAGGAATGAGCGTATGAAGCTAGAATTTACGAAAATGGAGGGGTGCGGAAATGATTATATCTATATTAGCTGCTTTGAGCAGGATATTCCTAACCCCAATGACCTCTCTGTAATCTTATCTGACAGGCATTTTGGCATTGGCGGTGATGGCATCGTTTTAATCTGCAGGAGTAATACTTGTGATGCTAAAATGAGAATGTTTAACTTAGACGGCAGTGAGGGTAAAATGTGTGGCAATGCCATAAGGTGCGTCGCAAAATATTTGTATGATAATAATATAGTAAGAAAAGATACAATGACTATTGAAACATTGAGTGGGATCAAAACACTTAAGCTAAAGACGGAAAAAGGGTTAGTTTCTTTTGTAACTGTAGATATGGGAAAAGCGGAGTTAACCCCTAATAAAATTCCTGCAAATTTAGAAGGCGATAGGATTGTTGATAGACCAATCACTATAAACGACAAGGAGTATAGGATAACTTTAGTATCTATGGGAAATCCTCATGCTGTGGTTTTTTGTGATGAAGTGGACAACTTGAATCTTGCAGAAATCGGCCCTTCATTTGAACATAATGATTTATTCCCAGAACGTATTAATACTGAATTTATCAAGGTAATTGATCAAAATACATTACAAATGCGTGTATGGGAGAGGGGTAGCGGAGAAACCCTTGCTTGTGGAACGGGTGCTTGCGGGGCGGCTTGTGCGGCTGTATTAAATGGCTACTGCAAAAAAGGAGAAGATATTCGTGTGATTCTCCTAGGAGGAGAGCTTATCATAAATTATACAGACGAAACAGTACTTATGACGGGTAGCTGTAAAAAAGTATTTGAGGGAGTAATTGAACTATGAATATCAATAGAAACTATGAACAACTAAAAGAAAACTATTTATTTTCTATGATTGCAAAGAAAGTAAATGACTTTAAAGCAGAAAACAAAGATGCAGATATCATTCGTTTAGGAATAGGCGATGTTACCTTGCCTTTAGCACCAGCGGTTGTAAAAGCTATGCAAGATGCTTCTTTAGAAATGGGAAGTAGCAGCACCTTTAGAGGCTATGGTGAAGAACAAGGCTATAGTTTTTTAAGGCAAGTAATTTGTGGCTATTATGAGCAAAAAGGGGTTACACTTTCTGAAACAGAGGTTTTTGTTAGCGATGGAGCAAAAAGTGATATTGCTAATATCCTCGATATTTTTGATAAGGACAATACCGTTTTAATTCCAGACCCTGTTTATCCAGTCTATGTAGATACTAATATTATGGCAGGACGTAAAATTGAATTTATCAATGGCACAATAGAAAACAACTTTCTCCCTATACCTGATGACACAATCCATGCAGATATCGTTTATTTATGTTCTCCAAACAATCCAACAGGAGCAGTTTATGACCATAACCAGCTTAAGCTTTGGGTAGACTGGGCGATTAAAAAGGATGCTGTTATTTTATTTGACAGTGCTTATGAAGCGTATATTACGGATGAAAGTTTGCCAACAAGTATCTATGAAATCGATGGAGCAAAAACATGTGCGATTGAGTTTTGTTCCCTTTCTAAAACAGCAGGCTTTACAGGTGTTAGGTGTGGCTATACTGTAGTACCAGAGGAGCTTAAACGCTTAGGCGTTTCTCTTAACAAGCTTTGGCTTAGAAGACAGACCACAAAATTTAATGGGGTATCTTATATTGTTCAAAGAGGTGCAGAAGCAGTGTTTAGCGAAGAGGGCTTTAAAAAGACAAGAGAAAATATTGAATATTACCTTGAAAATGCAAAACTCATAGCAAGTACCTTAAAAGAACTTGGTATCTGGTTTGCTGGCGGCCAAGATTCACCTTATATATGGCTTAAGTGCCCAAATGGCTTATCTTCATGGGAGTTTTTTGATGTCCTTTTAAAAGAGTATCATATAGTAGGGACACCAGGTAGTGGCTTTGGAACAAATGGAGAAGGCTTCTTTAGATTAACAGCTTTTGGTGATAGAGAAAATGTCATTAAAGCTATGAATAGAATACGAAAAGCAAAGTTCTAGGCAATTTTTTTACACGTTTGGCATATATTGTACTATGAACAAAGGCGTTCATTAAATACTGCGAATCCTCCGCTTTATTTAATGGACCCTTTTTATTTTCTGAGTGAGGTGCAAATATGTGCGGAATAAGTGGATTTTGTGATGTTACAAGACGTTATAAAGAAGATAGATATGACTGGATGGGCGTACTTGTCAAAATGAGAACGGCAATAGCACATCGCGGAAATGACCAAGCAGGTGAATATTTAGAAGACCATGTAGGGCTTGCCCATGCAAGGTTATCGATTAGAGATTTAGAAGGTGGAGAGCAGCCTATTATTAGAACAATTGGAGGAAAAGATTACGTCATTATATATAATGGAGAAATCTATAATACAGATGAACTAATACCTCCTTTAAAGAAGGCAGGCTATGTCTTTGAAACCACCACCGATACTGAAGTGATTTTATATGCCTACATAGAATATGGCATAGATTTTGTAAATAAGCTAAATGGTATATTTGCCTTTGCCATTTGGGACGAGCAAAGAGAAAAGCTCTTTCTTTATCGGGATAGACTAGGTGTTAAGCCTTTATTTTATACTATAAAAAATACTACGCTAGTTTTTGGATCAGAAATTAAGGCACTATTTTACCACCCTTATGTAAAACCAGAGGTGGATATAGATAGCTTTCGTGAGCTTTTTGGTATAGGACCAGCCCGTTCACCTGGAATGGGAGTATTTCGTGGTATCAATGAAATTAAACCAGGAGAAGTTGGGATTTGGTCAAAGAATGGTTTGCAAACAAAGCAATACTGGGCATTAAAAAGTGAGCACCATACAGATAGTTATGCACAAACTGTTGACAAAGTATCTTACTTAGTACGGGATGCCATAACAAGGCAAATGGTATCAGATGTGCCAGTATGTAGTTTTCTTTCTGGTGGCATTGATTCTAGCATTGTTACAGCAGTAGCAGCCACCTATTTAAAAGACCAAGGAGGAACATTTAATACCTTCTCGTTTGATTTTAAAGACAATGCCAAGCATTTTCAGGCGAATGCTTTTCAGCCGCAGCAAGATAGACCCTTTGTGGACAAAATGCTTCGATTATTTGACGTTAATCACACCTATTTAGAATGTGATGAGGCGTGTTTAGTAGACCTGCTTTCAGAGTCTCTTAGGGCAAAAGATTTACCAGGTATGGCGGATATTGATACTTCTTTATTGTATTTTTGTTCTTTAGTTAAAAAACACAATAAAGTAGCACTTACAGGTGAATGTGCCGATGAGATTTTTGGTGGCTATCCTTGGTTTTACAGAGAAGATTTATTAAACTTAGATACCTTCCCATGGTCAAGGGATATAACCATGAGAACAGCACTTTTACGCGACGAATTTATCAAGGAACTTTCTATAGAGGAGTATATTAGAGCAAGATATGAGGCCACTCTAAAAGAAGTACCACAACTTTTTGGAGAGAATAAACAGCAAAGAAAAAGAAGGGAAATCGCATACCTTAATGTTAAATGGTTTATGCAGACCCTCCTAGATCGTATGGATAGAGCCAGTATGTTCTCAGGCCTTGAGGCAAGAGTACCCTTTGCCGATCATCGCATTTTAGAGTATGTATTTAATGTGCCTTGGGAAATGAAATATAAAGATGGTGTAGAAAAACATTTACTGCGCACAGCCTTTAGAGGCTTACTGCCAGATGAACTGCTTTTTAGAAAGAAAAGCCCCTATCCAAAAACCTATCACCCGAACTTTGAGCAGCTTCTGAAGAATAAGTTTGCTGCCGTTTTAGAAGACCCTAAGGCCCCTATTCATGCTTATATGGATAAAAATAAAGCAGAGGATGTTCTTAAACGACCAGGAGATTATACATCCCCATGGTTTGGTCAGCTTATGGCTACCCCTCAAATGCTTGCCTACATCATTCAAATCAACGATTGGCTAGAGGCGATTATCTAGAGGGGGACAGTCCCTACCAATACCTATTGGTATTGAACACCCATTTTCTTAAGTTTGTCTTTAACCTTAGGTAATTTTTTAGGGACTGTTGTAGCTGTGGCATCATCAATGATAGAGACTACAAGTCCTAGCTTGATGCCTTCAGCTGCAGATGCGGCAACACACTGAGCAGCATCAATGCCAGTAAGCGTAATGTGCGTAAAGCCTTTTTCTTTTATATAGGCCTTTAGCTTTTTATTTGAAAAGCAACTTGAAGAGGGTTTTTCGAATAGGTTAGTACTTACCCTATTGATTCGGTGGTCAATCTGGCTTCCTTTGGTTCCTCTTAATAAAATGCCAGGATATTTTCTAAATAAAAAGTTATTGGGAACACTTTGCGTAACATAAATAACATCTTGTTCCTCTTCTTTAAATTTTGATATCCAGCTATTAATGGTGTCGATAAGTTTATTACTGTTAGGAACAGGGAAGGGGAGCCACTTTTTTTGGTGCGTCGTATTTGTAAGATCTTCTTGAACATCTATAACTATAAGTGCTTGTTTCATGTTATATCCCACCTTTACTCTGATTTGTGTTCAATATAAAAAATATTTTCAAAGGGTTCATTAAAAAACTTAGCTATTTTTAGAGCTAAATAAGCAGAGGGAATAAACACCTCATTTTCAATGGTATTAATGGTTTTGCGAGTCACCCCCACAGCTTTTGCTAAATCTTCTTGTGTGAGGTGGTGCTGTGCACGATAGACCCTTAGGTTTGTTTTAAATATTTCTTTTTCCATAAGCTTAACCTCTTGATAATATGATTTTAGCAATATCACTTGCTAAGATGCCTGAAAATAAAATGATTTCGCTAGGAACTAAGATAGAGACTGTTTGAAAGTGAAAAATTAATTCTAAAAGTATTAATAAAATACTCATAACGACCATAGCAGAAAATCCATAATAGCCTGATTTTGTTTTAATCATTTTAAAGTATTCGTCTTGAAAAGCTTGGCGTATGTATTCGTTTTTAGATGCCTTAAAAGTAATAAAAAGATGCCATATATAAGCGATAATCAGTAAAACCCCGCAGGTAAGAGCGGTATAGAAGGTATAAGATTCAAGATTTGGAATTAATTCTAAGGAGATAATAAGGTGAAAGGCAATTAGGATTAGAAATAATAGATTACGCACAACGAGAAGTCTGGCAGCACTTTTGATCACATGTTTTTCAGTAGTAATTTGCATAGAAAACAACCTCCTATTGATCATTTTGTAACCTTTAATTATCAAAAAGAGTAGTTAAGGTTACAATCTTATATTATACCTTTTTTATTTGTATGTCAAGGGCGTAAAAGATCTTCACTGAGTTTTTACTAAATTTCCCCAAGTTTCCCTTGAGTTTCAAGGAAGCAAGAGAACAGTCCCTATATTTTAGAAATGAGGTGTGCCATGAATCTATACGACAAAGTTAGTACAGGATTAAAGGGTTTTGATCAAGTAATTGATCACTTGCGATTTGGAGATAACGTAGTGTGGCAAGTGGACTGTATTTCACACTATAAGAAGATGGCTAATTATTTTGTAGAAAGTGCAAAAGCAGAAAAGATGAGCCTAATTTATATCCGTTTTGCAAATCATGAGCCCATACTGGATGCTAGTCAAGACATTAAGACTTATCATGTTGATGCAAGAAAAGGCTTTGAAGGTTTTGCCACTGAAATACATAATCTTATAAAAGAAGAGGGTAAAAGAGCATTCTATGTTTTCGATTGTCTCACTGATTTATTAGAATATTGGAAGTCAGACTTGATGATTGGTAATTTTTTTAAGGCTACTTGTCCCTACTTATATGAGTTAGATACAGTTGCCTATTTTGCCGTAAAGCGAAATTTTCATACCTATAGCACCATTGCTGGTATTCGTGAAACCACTCAGTTGCTCCTAGATTTATATCAAATCAATGAGAAAACTTATATCCATCCTCTTAAGGTATGGCAGCGTTATTCACCGACTATGTTTTTTCCACATTTCATTGAGGGACAAGAGGCTGTTTGTATTACGTCCAGTTCTGATGCTTCTGAACTCTTTACCAGTATTAGTCGTGGGGAAATAAGACTCGATTATTGGAATACCATCTTTAACGATGCGAAAAAAATGCTTAGCTTTTCCCATGAGGAGCAGGAAGCAGTAAAGAAGCGTCTCATGAATATGCTTATTGGCAAGGATTCTAGGATGTTTCAGTTATGTGACCGATATTTCACCTTAAAAGATATACTCGCCATTGCATCTAGAGAAATCGGTACTGGCTTTATTGGTGGAAAAAGCGTTGGTATGCTTCTGGCAAGAAAAATATCAGCGGTTGAAGGTGGTGACGCCATTACATCATGCTTTGAGCCTCATGATTCATTTTTTATTGGTTCTGATGTTTTTTACACTTATATTGTGCAAAATGGTTGGTGGAGACTTCGTACCAAGCAAAAAACAGCTGAGGGCTATTATAAGTATGCGACAAAGCTTAAAGAAAAACTTTTACATGGATCCTTTCCCAAGGATATTCAAGAACAATTTGTTCAAATGCTTGAGTACTTTGGTCAGTCGCCTATTATTATACGATCCAGCTCCTTGTTAGAAGATAACTTTGGCAATGCATTTGCTGGGAAATATGAGAGCGTTTTCTGTGTGAATCAGGGTTCGCCAAAGGAACGCTATGAAGCCTTTGAGCAGGCCATACGCACTGTTTATGCAAGCACCATGAGTGAAGATGCACTAAGCTATCGAATGAATCGGGGACTGGCAAATCAGGATGAGCAGATGGCTATATTAGTACAGCGCGTATCAGGAGATCGATATGGTGACTACTTTTTCCCACATATCGCAGGGGTAGGGAATTCGTCTAACCTTTATGTTTGGGATGAAAGTATTGATATGAATGCAGGGATGCTCCGTCTGGTATTTGGTTTAGGGACTAGAGCAGTAGACCGTACTGATGGCGATTATGTGAAAATCGTATGTCTAGATAACCCTCTTCGCATTTCTCCAATGAATTATGAAGATCAGAAAAAGTTCTCTCAACATCGATTAGACCTTCTTTCGCTTGCAGATAATACGCTAGAAAGTAAAAATCTAGATGAGGTTTTATCTCTTCCTTTAAATACAGACAAGAAACTGATGATAAGCCCTGACTATGCTGCCGAAGCACGTATGCGTGAACGGGGATATACAAACATGATGACACCTTATGTCGTAGACTTTAAAAAACTTTTTACAGAAACAAAGTTTGCTTTTATAATGCGAGAAATGTTAGCCCTACTGTCAAAAGCCTATGAGTACCCTGTTGATATTGAATTTACAGCTAACTTTAACAAAAATAATGACTTTAAAATAAACCTCTTACAATGTCGTCCACTTCAAACCAAAGGCTTAGGCAAGACAGTAAAAATACCAGAATTAAAAGATGCGGCGGACTGCTTTTTTTTAAGTAAAGGGAACTTCATGGGGGGAAGTGTACGCATGTCCATTGATTATGTCATATTGGTTCGGGCACATGAATACTTAAAACTAAGTGAACAAGGCAAATATGGGGTGGCTAGACAAATAGGTGCAATCAATAGGGAAATGAAAGGGAAAAATGCCCTGCTTATGGGGCCAGGTAGATGGGGAACCACGACACCATCCCTTGGAATACCAGTACACTTTACGGAACTATGTAATATGAAGGTGCTTTGTGAGTATTCCTCAAAAAAAGAAGGCTTCATGCCAGAGCTATCCTATGGTAGCCATTTCTTTCAAGATATTGTTGAATCTGAAATCTTTTATGTGGCCATTTTTGATGGATATCAAGATGTAATTTATAATCCTGATCATATTTTACAAGAAGAAAATTTGCTTACTTCTTTCTTGCCTGAGAGTGGAGAATTTAAAGATGTGATTCATATTGCAAAAACCAGTGGTATGGAGATATATTCTGATATTGTCACCCAAAAACTTTTATGTAGGTAAACCCAATTACTTTGGACAAAATGCTAAGATTGTAGGTTTTAGTGAAAAGATATCTTGACAGATAACCATAACTTTATTATGCTAAAAAGAAGATATAGAACCCACACTTGAGACTTTTGGTTATTCTATGTGGATTCTATATAGAATGAACCTGTTAAAGATTGCTTTATACTATAGGCATTTATTGAAAACAAGTAGTTTATGAAATAATAAATAAGTAGTTTATAATATGGTGATGAAGAGAAATCAGTAGATACAAGATGCTTTTCATAAGAGAGGAAGTTCATAGGCTGAAAGACTTCTAAAAGTATGTTCTATTGTCCAAGCTCAGAGCTCTGCATGAAATAGATAAGTGCAGCGGGTTCTTCCGTTATAGAGATAGAGAGAATACAACTTAGGATTTGGCTAAATGCTGGAGCAGCCTATGACGATCGATAAACTCGAGAGGCAATAAGCTAAGATTGTATTAACTAGGGTGGTACCGCCGAGATTATGGCCCCTATGCGTTTTCGCATAGGGGTTTTGCTATGTAATAAAAAAGGAATTAAAGGAAAGAAAGCTAAAAGAAACACAAGTATCAAATAAAGTAACAGTAAGAAAGTTAAAGAATAAAAATCAAAAGGGAAATAAAGCTTAAGAATAAAAAAGCTAAATAATAAGAAAGGTTGGGAAAAAGTATGGCAGGAAAACAAAAGTTTGTATCTGAAATTACAGATATGGATAAAGATTTTGCACAGTGGTATACAGATGTTGTAAAAAAGGCGGAGCTTGTAGATTATGCTAGTGTAAGAGGATGTATGGTCATTAAACCTCATGGCTATGCAATATGGGAGCTTATTCAAAAGGATCTTGATAGACGTTTTAAAGAAACAGGGCATGTTAATGTCTATATGCCTATGTTTATTCCAGAAAGTCTTCTCCAAAAGGAAAAAGATCACGTAGAAGGTTTTGCACCAGAAGTTGCTTGGGTAACTCATGGTGGAAGTGACAAACTAACTGAGCGTTTATGTGTGCGTCCAACTTCTGAAACACTATTTTGTGATCATTATGCAAAGGAGATAGAATCTCACAGAGATTTACCAAAGCTCTACAACCAATGGTGCTCAGTCGTTAGATGGGAAAAAACGACTAGACCATTTCTTCGTACGCTTGAGTTCTTATGGCAAGAAGGTCATACGGCTCATGCCACTGCTGAAGATGCAGAAGAAGAGACCATTCGCATGCTTAATGTGTACGCAGATTTTTGTGAACAAGTCTTAGCTATTCCTGTTGTTAAAGGGCAAAAAACAGATAAAGAAAAGTTTGCAGGAGCTAAAGCTACCTACACTATAGAAAGTTTGATGCATGATGGCAAAGCCCTTCAGTCAGGAACAAGCCATAACTTTGGTGATGGCTTTGCTAAAGCCTTTAATATTCAGTACACAGATAAAAATAACCAATTACAATACGTTCATCAAACTTCATGGGGTATGACAACACGCCTTATTGGAGCCATTATCATGGTACATGGAGATAACAATGGGCTTGTATTACCACCAGCAGTAGCACCTACCCAAGTTATTATTATACCTATTGCTCAGCACAAAGATGGTGTGCTTGACAAGGCAAATGAGATTAAGGATAAACTAAAAGGAAATGTTCGTGTCAGCGTGGATGATAGCGACAAATCACCAGGTTGGAAGTTTAGTGAGCATGAAATGAAAGGTGTACCTGTTCGTCTTGAAATAGGGCCAAAGGATATTGAGGCTAATCAAGCGGTACTTGCAAGACGTGACACAGGAGAAAAGGTTACAGTATCCTTAGATAATATAGAACAAGAAGTCAGTATGCTTATTGATAAAATGCAAAAGGAAATGTTAGAAAGAGCAAGACAACATAGAGATGCTCATACCTATTCAGCTACGACCATGGGGGCTTTTGCAAAAGCAGTAGAAGAAACACCTGGTTTTATTAAGGCTATGTGGTGTGGTGATGAAGCTTGTGAGCTTGAAGTAAAAGAACAAACAGGAGCGACATCAAGGTGTATTCCATTTGAACAAGAAAGTGTAGCAGATACATGTATTTGCTGTGGCAAGAAAGCAAAACACATGGTATATTGGGGCAAGGCATATTAAAACAGACAATAAATACTCCCACGTATAGTTACTCTATTAGCGTGGGAGTATTGTTGTATTAAGAATAAAAATTCTACTTATTGAAGATGAACTATTCTCAATCGAACCAAAATGAACTCTAGTATGTATATAAAGTGTATAGGGGTTATTCTATATACAAACGCTTGTTGCACACGACTTTTCCACCACCAATTTTATCATATACAGTAACCGTGAGCATATATTGTCCTGTAGGTATTTCTTTACTTGCAAAAAATGAACCAACTGGAGATTTGGCAATATTATTTTCTAGATCCATTTTACCAGATTCACCCAAGCAACTTTTCTCCTCATTAACAATTGTCCCTTCAGCATCTTTTAATTCAACATCAATATCCATCCAATTTAATCCATCTTCACCCTTTTCAAATCCTGATACATTTAATAAAACTAATCCAATAGTATCTTCTTTTGCAAATTGTGCATCTGTAACTTGATTCCATAAACCATCAATTTGCTTTGCAAGAATTGCTTCTTCATATGAAAGTCCAATATTTAGAGAGGACTCAGATCTACATCCTGTTAATGGAATAGTTAATAAGATGAATAAACTAAACAATAAAAAAATTTTTTTCACAAATATTCCCTCCGTTTTTTGTATTTGAAGCATATAGCACGCCTACTTATCAATTAGTATCTATGAATCCATATTAGTATAGTACATTAATAGTATTTAATAAATATAAATATTATAATAATATATAACATTAATTATAATATTTATATTTGGTTTAAGATAAAATTCGATATTATAACCAGTAATAAATTAAGTTATAGACAAATTGCATCCTATTAAAAGAATTATGTTCTTATTTTTTATTATCCATAAATAATCGAACTAAAATGAATTTCAGTGTGTATATAAAGTGATTAATGCAT
>JAEYPM010000104.1 GCA_023410675.1 Bacillota bacterium
TGTATTGCATAGATTTATGGATCGATACTTCTAGTTTGCTGTTTTTAGATAGTGATGAAATCAATGAAGCTAATAGCAACTTTTATGAGAAAGTTACTGAAGTGGCTACAAGGAATCACAATAACTGGCAATGGGAATGCATAGCTATAGGTGTTGAAATGCATATGAATTCTTGGAATACATTACAGGAAATGATATATAGTAGTAAAAATGTTGTTAGATGGATCTTAGCCAAAGGGATAATCCATGATTTAGAAGGCTATAACATGCAAGTTATTGATAATATTCAAATTTTTTCTAAGTTATAATACAAAGAAAAGCACATACAGTATGAGCTGATGTGCTTTATATACTTATTCTGTTACTTTAATACGATATCCATCTAGGTCAGCAATCCAGCATTTACAATAGCCAACGCCATTATATCTTTGGGGAATCAGCAAAGGGTCACTGAATTATATGTCTCTTGGAAGGCAGGTTTGAGGGTGAAAGGTTGTAGCTTGTCTACTTTATTTTCCCTTTCTGCCAACAATCATAACATAAGCCTATGTACTTCTCATTGCCACCTAGGTCAACCTGATCGCCTTGATAAATTATCTTTTCACCGTCATGTCTTGCATTAATAATAGCCTTATTTCCACAGTGACAAATGGACTTTAGTTCAGTTATGCTGTCAGCAATTTCAAATAAACGCTTGCTGCCTTCAAATAAATGGGATTGAAAATCTGTTCTTAAGCCATAACAAAATACAGGTATGTTATAATCAATCGTAATATTTTTTAAATAGTCAATTTGGTTTTTAGTTAAAAACTGTGCCTCATCCACAATAATACAGTGAGCATCATTAAGCTGATTTGTTATATTTTTAAAGCCATAGAGCTGTTCATTTTCTGATTCAACAATTTCAGCCGTGGCTTCTAATCCTATTCTTGATTTTACAATATTATTTCCATCTCTGCTATCTATTTGAGGTTTAAGGAGTAAAACCTTATAACCCTTTTCTTCATAATTAAATTTGGTCATTAGTGCGTTGGCACTTTTACTACTAGACATTGACCCAAAACGAAAATAGAGCTTAGCCATGTAATCATTCCTTTCTTATGTAGGGATATATCCATTTTAATTTAGTTTATTTCAGCTTATTTTATTTTTTATGCTAGCCTATATTTTTAGTATTCAAAGCTTTTCGAAATCACTAAGAAGAATATATTTGCAATGACTATGGCTTCTCATTCTGTTATTTCAATACGATTCCCATCAGGATCAGCAATACAGCTTTCAAAATAGCCATCACCAGTATGCCTTGGTGGGCTAAGCAAAGAATAGCCATCATTTGTAATACGCTCTGTCAAAGCGATTACATTTTCTTTACTTCCAACAGAAATAGCGATATGACTGATACCATTTACTTTATCTAGTACTTCTCTGTATTCTAACTGCGCATGGGACATGATTTCAAGTCTTACCTCATTTCCAAAATTTAAAAAATAACTTGAAAAGCCGTTGGTGTTTTGATATTTTGGATTGCTTGTGGCTTTAAAATATTTTTCATAAAAATGTTTCATACGCTCTAAGTCAGATGTATATATTGCAACATGTGTGATAGAAATACTCATTAGCTGCCATCCTTTCAAAGTTATTACTTCTATTGTATACTTTTTTATTAGTATATGGCAATATATTATATAAGAAGGAGCTTGTGATAAATATTAATGCTAATTTTCTTAAAAATGAGTAAGCAAACGCAAAGGCAAGTAAAGGTAGTAAAGGTATTGTCTTTGATGGACATAAGAGACTATTAAGAAGAAAGTTAAGTAATAGATGTAAGAAGAATAGTTTTTATATGAGGGGTCGTAAAATTTTATTAGGCAAGGAGAAAGAAAATGTATGATGTTATAAAATATGCTAGGAGTATAGAAGAGCCAAACAAAGAGCTTCAAGAAGAAACTGAAAAATATATTGATAATTTAACAAAGCCTATAGGAGCTTTAGGAGAACTAGAGAATATAGTGATTCGATTAGCAGGTATTCAAGGCACACGGAATGTATCTATAGATAAAAAAGTAGTCGTGATAATGTGTGCAGATAATGGAGTTTATGATGAAAAAGTTAGCGAGTGTCCACAGGAAGTTACATGGCAAGTAACACATAATTTTACAAGAGGTATCACGGGAATCAATCGTATGACACAGTTTTCAAAATCGGATATTCATGTAGTTGATATTGGGGTAAAAGGAGAGCTGCACACAACGCTTGTACATAACCGAAAAATAAAAGAAGGAACGGATAATATTTGCTTAGGCCCAGCTATGACAAAAGAGGAGGCTGAAAAAGCTATTTGGACTGGAATTGAGGAAACAGAGCGTCTTATAAAAGAAGGATACCAAGTGTTTGGCACAGGAGAAATGGGAGTAGGAAATACAACAACTTCAGCTGCAGTACTTAGCGTCTTAACGGGTGAAAGTGTTGAAACTGTGACTGGCAGAGGATCAGGGGTAAAAGATGATACCTTTAATAGAAAAATGCAGGTCATTAATAGAGCTATTTCTGTCAATAAACCAAGTCAAGAAGATGTTATTGATGTCCTTGCAAAAGTAGGTGGCTTAGATATAGCAGGCTTATGTGGTGTATTTTTAGGAGCAGCGAAAAATAAAAAAGCTGTTGTTATTGATGGTTTTATATCAGCTGTTGCTGCACTTTGTGCATATAAGATAGAGCCAAAGAGTGTACTTTATATGTTCCCATCTCACTTATCCAAAGAGACAGGCATGTCCAAAGCTATGGATGCACTAGGTATGCAACCTTATTTCCATACAGGCATGAGGCTTGGTGAGGGAACAGGTTGCACCTTGACTTTTCAGCTTATGGATATGGCACTTTATACGTTAAGTACCATGGGGAGCTTTGAAGATGCAAGCGTTGATAAAAGTAATTATATTGGGATATGGAAGTAGATTTACTTGTAGTAACAGTTATATCTCAAATAGTTGCATTTGTAAAATTATATACTATTTGTATATGCTACAATTCCAATAAATCTAATAGCTTTATCATTTAGGCTTATGTACTTAGAAAATGTAGGAGGAAATAAGCGATAAGATTGAATGTTACTAATTTTCATGATAATATTTAGTAATATATACAGGAGACAATATATCATAATAAAGTAACGAAAAAGATTTAGAGGAGTGTACATCAATGAAAAAGGTTATCATTATATTATTAGTTATAGCGTTTATTTTGGTTATAGCCTATTTAGGTGTGGGAAAATATTTTTATGATTTTGCTATTAATGCCAATAGCAAAAAGGAATTTATGGAGAGTAACCCTAATTTACCTTCAAGTAGAACCGTAGATTCAAGAGCAGTTGACGTATCAGAGCAACTTGATAGGGAATTTGAAAAACTACATAAACCAGTTGAAGTGACTGCTGTTTCAAAAGACAAGCTTCAGTTAAAACTACATGCTTATAAATATAAAAATCAAGAAGAAAGTCATAAGTGGGCGTTACTTATCCATGGGTATGATAATAATTCTAGAGGGATGATAAAATGGGCTCGTAATTTCTATGAGCAAGGTTATCATGTGATTACTCCTGATTTGCGTGGCCATGGGAAAAGTGAAGGGGAGTATATAGGCATGGGTTGGCATGATCGATTAGATATATTATTATGGATCGATAAAATTATAGAAGAAGATCCAAATGCGGAAATTGCTTTATTTGGGATCTCTATGGGAGGAGCTGCGGTGATCATGACATCAGGAGAAGATTTGCCATCTAATGTTAAGGTCATAGTTGAAGACTGTGGATACACTTCTGCTGCCGATGTATTTACTTATCAACTAGATGCTTTATTTGGTCTACCTGAGTTTCCTGTTTTGCAAGCCGCAAATACTGTTACAAAGTTACAGGCAGGGTATGATATTTATGAAGCCTCTGCAATAAAACAAGTGGTTAAGTGCAAAAAACCTATTTTATTTATACATGGCGATCAAGATACCTTTGTGCCATTTAAAATGATGGATGAACTTTATAATGCAGCGACAGTTGAGAAGGAAAAACTCATAGTAAGTGGAGCAGAACATGGGTTATCTGAACCTGTTGATCCAGAACTATACTGGGATACTATCTGGGGGTTTGTAAACAAATATATTAAGTAAATTAAGGTAGGTACATAGATGAAAAGGTATAGTTTTGTGGAGACAATTTTATTTTTACCTACATATCTTAACAAAAAGAAGTTAAGTAATCATCTTGTGAGTAAGTCTATCCTCATAACAGGTGCAAGTTCAGGAATTGGGGAAGCATTAGCCTATCAGTTAGCAGATATAAAGTGCCATTTGATTTTAGTGGCAAGAAGAAGAGAAAAATTATCAGAGATTAAAGATAAAATTGAAATGAAAGTCGCTAAAGTAAGTACTTTTCAAGCAGATCTTAGAAATGAGGATGAGATAGAGGGATTTTGAAGATGCATGAATTGTTAATTCTATAAGGCAAGGACCTTCATATACTATATTAAACTGATATATTTTTAGGAGGTTAGCATGCTTAATAGCTATAGAAATTCATCTCGAAGCATTCATAATACTCAGTGCTATATTATTGACAGACAAACTGGTGATGTGAATGGAGATCAAATTCTTGATACAGTCTATTTAATTGGGGAAAAGAAAGATAACTTCTTTTATGAAAATATAAGGATTGTTGTGGAGGATGGTAGGACTATGCATCAGCATACAATCCACTTAGATGATAAGTACAATAAAGCTTATTCGCCATGGCTCTTTCTTGGAAACTTTACGGATAGCAGAGTGTACCAAATAATGATCAATCTCCCTGTAGGAGGAAGTGGAGCTTTAACCTATTACTATGTGTTATCATTTAATAATAATGAGCCAGATGTGTTACTATGCCCAGAAAGTTTCATGGGATTTAGTAGCAATATGGGATTGGAAGTAAACTACATAGATGGTTATAAAGCACTTATTGAAAGTACAAAGTTGGATCAATATTATATACTCGATCTTAGTGATAGAAGACCATCTTATGAAGGAACGATATATGATAGAAATAACAAACTGATAAAATCACAAAAGGGATTTTTCATTGACTTGCCACAATTAAATGTAGCTAGATTTGATGGAAGAGAGCCATACAAATTGCATGCACAAAATGCTATAGCAGGTACGTCCCATGCTGATAGGTTAGGTTATACAATAACGTATTGGAAGTATCAAAAAGATACAAGATCGTGGATTTTATGCCCTGTCGTATTTTATGTGTTATTATAGAACTATACTATATAAATGTGAGGCGTTGACCTTAACTGAGTTATTGTATATGATACTTTCATAATGGATAATAGAAAGCAGGAGACAACATGAAAAACATAATATTTGATGTGGATGGTACCTTATGGGATACAACAGAAATTGTAGCAAATGCGTGGAATAAAGCAATAAAGCAAGTGGGCGGTATAGATACAGTTGTTACAGCATCTATGCTTAAAAACGAATTTGGGAAACCTATGAATGTTATAGCGGACAACTTATTTCCAAGTATTGATGATAGGAAAAAAGAGCTACTGTTAGAACAGTGCTGTAAATATGAGCATGAGGCATTAGAAAAAAATAATGATAATCTACTGTTTTCAGATGTAGTAGAAACACTAAAAAGTCTTTCAGAAAAGTATCGTTTATTTATAGTAAGTAATTGTCAGTGTGGCTATATTGAACTCTTTATGAAAAAAGCAGGTATTGAAGAACTTATAACAGATTTTGAATGCTTTGGCAATACTAAGAAGAGTAAAGGTGAAAATATAAGGCTTATTATAGAAAGAAATCATTTAGAAGATGTAGTCTATGTTGGAGATACTCAAGGAGATTATGAAGCAACAGTGGTAGCAGGCATTCCTTTTGTGTTCGCAAAATATGGATTTGGAAGCCCAGAAAACTACTATGCAGCAATTGATGGGATAAAGGATTTATTATCTTGGTAGGGGACGGTTCTCTTGCTTCCTTGTGTTTTTCCAGGGAAGCAAGAGAACCGTTCCTTTGTTTTTCCTTTATTTTCAGGGAAACAGGAGAACTGTCCCTTTGCTTTCTTTTATTTTTAAGGCTAGGTTTAATGAGTCTATTGCATCATCAATAGATAGGAGAGAGGTAATGTTTTCTTGACAGCACATAATGACATGCTTTAGAGCTTCTTCATAGCCATTATCAATATATTCAATAGTTCCATCCTCAAATAGAGCTTCATATGCCACAGTAAAAGGATAACTTTTTGGCATCATAGAGGATGCTTGAACTTCGACCAAATGATCATCATAATTTAATAGTGAACTTACATGACTTTCACCTTGTTTACTGTTTATGCCAGAGGTGGTTATTTTATTTGGCTTACCAAGTAGCCATGTGACAAAGTCAAGCTCATGAATCATAAGGTTAGGAGAGATGGTATCTAGTGAAAGATCACCCCATAAATGCGGCGTTTTTCTTTTAATATGGAGTGCTTTTAACTTTCCTAATGTATTTTCTTTCTTAATCGTATAGATGTATTGATAAGCCTCTTGAAATTTGACAAACATATTTACAAAAACTTTTTTGCCATATTTTTCTCCTGCTTCTTTTATAGCCATTGCATCTTCAAGACTTAGGGTAACAGGCGTTTCACAAAAAACGTCTTTTCCATTTTTCATAGCCTTAATGGTATATTCTTTGTGAAGTTGACTGGGAAGGCAAATATCTACCAAATTGATATCTTTATCTAAGATAATTTCGTCGATATTATTTGTAGTATCAATCTGCAAATCCTTCTCAATTTTTTTGAGCTATTCATCATTTCTACCAAAAATTTTGATAGCATAATAGCAGCATTTTTCTTGTAAAGAACAGCATGATAATAACCAAATCCTGTTCCTAAAATACCTACTTTCATAGAGTAAACCTTCTTCAATTAATAATATCTGGAATTCATAAGGGATAAAGTTCATTAAGTGAACTCTATAGTATCAGTATAACAATCATTTGTTGACAGTATATTGTCGTAAATATATAATTTTAAGAAATGTTTGGAGGTTTTTATGAGGCTTCATAGAATGATTTCAATATTGCTATTCATTGAGGACAAAGGAAAAGTAAAAGCTAAGGAATTAGCAGGAGAGCTTGAAACATCAGTGAGGACAATCTATAGAGATATTAATGCTTTATGAGAAGCGGGAATACCTTTAAGAACGGATACAGGACCCAATGGTGGCATACAGCTTATGGATGGCTATAAGGTCAAGATTGATGATTTTAATAGAGAGGATATAATCCATCTCTATTAAAACTTCAAAACACTCTATCCCCTGAATTAAATGAAGATTTAGATACAATGAGAAAGAAGATTTTTCTATTTATAAAGTAAAAGAGGCAAATGACTATTTTGAAGTTACATTAAATATGTATCACTATGAATGTGCCAAGAGGGAGATTTTGAAAATCTTTGGCTATGTAGAAGTTCTTAAGCCAAGGGAGTTAAGAAACCATTTAATAGAACAACTAAACCAGATCATAAGAAAATACACAAATAAATAAGAAGAATAGGAGAGGGTGTTATGAAGAAAATTGGGAATAAAGAAATCGTATTTTTTGTTATCCTGAATATCACGATATTATGCTTGTTTATTGTAGGACCGATAGCATTATATTTGAATATTGTTTTTGTAACAAACAATATTATTGATAGTGAAAGTACATTATCATTTTGGGGATCTAAAGGACTAGGTATTTTAGGCACCTTTTGCCTTGTAGCAGGAAGTATTTTAGTTGGTGTTTTTAGCTTAATAGATAATGGAAGATTCTTAATACGTTCATTTCGAGGGCTTCCAATAGTAACGCATAGCAGGAATGTTTCAGTTTTTAAGGTTATAGTAACCATTATCATTATTGTAGTGATGTGCGTGTTTATAGTTACTACTGCGTGGCAATTAATGGAGCGTATTTCGTAATAACTGCTTATTGACGATTGAATATTTTGAATTTATACTACTATAGTGTTGTGTTCGCATAATATTAATTGAGTAATTGATATTTCATTAGAAAGGAAGAATGTATGAAAAAATTTATAGTATTGTTGGCACTGCCTATTATTTTGGGGCTTGCCGGATGTAAAGGGAATGATGTTACTGCTATAAACAAAGAAAGCCAAGTTCAAAGTGAAATTAAATCAACTGTAGCAAATAGCACTGAAGCAAACTTGAAAGAACAATCTACCTCTAAAAAATTAGACGTAACTATAGATTCTAAGGAGCGAGAAAACCTAAACAAACTTTTTGATAGTAAGAGCATAGAGTTCTATGATGCATCTAAGAGAATAGCTATTAATAATTTACACGACATAAATTTCTATGAAACAATTTGGTATATAGATAAAGAACAAGATGGATGTTCCTTAATGTTTTTTGAAGATGGGAAATATTTACTAAGGCTTAACAGATTTGGCTCAGATGTTGTTGGCACTTATGAAGATATTGATGAGAAAACAGTGAAGTTAAAGCCAGTACTTTTACTTGAAGATCCTCTATATCCAGAGTATTGTGAGGAAATGATCCTTTCCTTCAAGAAAGATTTAAAAAACATAAATGGGTCAGATATGCTTATTAGGGAAGGAACGGATGATATTTTTTATTCTATTTCTTGCCCAGCAGAGACGGGAAAAGAATATATTGTTGATGGTTATGAAGTGATTAAAATCGATAATATACACTATGTTGTTACAAATAGAACTTATTTAAAAGAAAAACCCGAGGAAGCTAGTAATAACAAAAAAGTTGAGCTTAGGCCTAGTGTTCTATATTTTAGTAATGATCCGGATATACTGGTTAATGAGTATACTACACAAGAACTTAATAAGGTTTTTAAGAAGAATGATAGTTTGTTAAAGGGAATGAGTGTAACGCTCTTAGCACAGACAAAAGATAAGTACAAGATAGGTGAGGCGGAAGACTATTGGTATTATGTTTCATACTATTATTTTGAAGGGGTAACTTATGAAGGATGGATTTATGGAGGTAACATAGAAGCTGTTAATATGAGTAAAGTAGATGAATATGTGCAAATGCTTAGAAATGAAATAGACAGCCTTTTATAGGCTGTCTATAAGTAATTTAGTGCAATTCAAGGTGAATTTTTGCAAGCAATTTGATATTTTATATCAATAAATCAAAACAATATTATATCTTATGATAGTTTATGTCGGTTATACATTCATTTTAGGAATAAGCCGAATAATCCTATCATCTGTCTTATCTGGATTGCCACGCCCATCTTTATTACTCGTTGATATGTAAATGGAACCATCCTTAGCTTGAATAACTTCTCTTAAGCGTCCATACTCATTGTTTAGCCATGTATCGATTTGCAAGACTTCTAATCCTTGTTCATCTGGCAGGATACTAAGAAGTTGTTGACCACGCAAAGTGGCAACAAGAAGCCTTCCTTGCCAAGGCCCTTGGCTTATATAAGCTATTCCTGACGGAGCAAACGTTTCTTTTCCACTGTCTAGAAGAGGCTTTTGTGTCTTTATTATACTAGCTTCTTGATTGCCTGCAACAAGTGGCCACCCATAGTTAGCACCTGGTTGTATCTTATTGATCTCGTCATGGGCTACGGGTCCATGCTCTGTCGCATACATATTACTATTTTCATCCCATGTGATGCCTTGGGGGTTGCGATGCCCTAAACTATAGATAGGCGAATTTGGAATAGGGTTATCTTCTGGAATACTGCCATCTAATTCAATTCTTAGTATTTTGCCAGCCAGACTACTTTGATCTTGAGCTAATTCAGGTTGATCTGCATCTCCTGTTGTGATGTATAACTTTTTATCTGGACCTATTTTTATTCGCCCACCATTATGATTGACACTAGCAGGAATTTTATCTAAAATAACCTTGTTTATAGTAGCTCTATTGTTATATTCTTGCAGTCTAAGCACCCGATTATATAATTGGTTATTTTCATTATAGGTATGCATTACATAGATATAGCGATTTTGAATAAAATCTGGATCCAGTGCGAGGCCTAGTAGTCCCCATTCGCCCTCACTTACAAAAGGACTTGAAAAGGTAATCAGTGGCTCTTGAATAAGCTGACCATTCTTGATGACCCGAACAGTTCCTGGGCGCTCTGTGAAGTATAATACGTCTTGAGCACTAATAGCCATGCCCCAAGGGACATTTAGATTTTCCGCAACAATCTCAATTTCATAAGGCAATTCATCTACTCTTTTTAAGTAAGCTTTAACTATAGAAGCATGGTAAAGGCGTAAAATTACATAACACAAAATGAGACAAATTATTTTTTCCATGAGAATATCCTCCTAATTGAAGCTAAAGTACTTCACATTGTGTACATATATAGTCCACATATTAGGTATTACCTATATTATGTGGATAGGTCCTTTTACATGATATTAAAAGATTTTTGTTTTAATGCTTAATAATCTTTAAATTATTTGATACTGAAAATAAAACTGGTATTTATATTGATTAAAAGTAACAAGAGAGCATAAAATTTAATCATCAAAGAAGGCTTTGCATTATTTATAAGAAAAACAAAATATGAGAGGGAAAAATATTGTATAAAACAAGTGATATTGCCAAAAAAGCGAACATTCATCCAAATACTGTACATTTTTATGAACGAGTAGGACTTATATCACAGCCAGAGCGATTAGCAAATGGGTATAGATTATTTAATCACAAACATCTCTATCAAGTCATGGTTTTAAGATGTATTTTTCTTGATGATTGGCCAGGAACAAATATTCGAAAAGCTTCTATGAAAATAGTTGAGGCAATGAAGTCTTGGGACTTAAAGGCTGCTAGAAAATATTCAAAGGAGCATATTAGGGTTATACAAGCAGAATATGAAAAAGCTAAAGAAGCCATTAGAATATTAAAACAATGGTCAAATAAGGACATAATAGAAGAAACATCAGAATGTTATAACCGAATAGAAGCTGCAGCAGTCATTGGCGTAACACCTGAGGCTATAAGAAACTGGGAACGCAATGAACTCATTAATATTCCAAGGGTTGGTAAAAATCAAACGAGAATTTATGGAAAGAAAGAAATGGCTCGCTTACGTATTATTTACATGATGCGTCAAGCAAGATATAGCATGTCAGCTATACATAGTTGTTTAAAAGAAATAGATAAGGGAAATATTAATGAAGCATTGAATGCTTTATATTACCCAGATGAAGATAAGGTTGTTTGGACAGGGGATCACTGGCTATATGTCTTAGAAAAAACAAAGAAGAAAGCAAAAGAGATTCAGATAATCTTAGATGAAATAAAAGAAATAGAATAACAATTTTAAACCCTACACTTATACACCACCCTTTTTTATGATGGTATAATTTCGTCAGTGAAGGCATCAATTATTGAGATATCAAAGCAAAAAAGGATGAAACCATGGATGAAAGGTGGCGATTTTTATGAAAAACTATGTTGAAAAACTAGCTGTAGAAATAGGAGAGAGGCATGTAGGTGATAAAGGAAATAAGATGGCAACAGACTTCTTTTATAACATTATGGCATCTCTAGGTTACAGCGTGCAAAAAGATTCTTTTGACTGTATAGAATGGGCGTATGGCAAGGGGCATCTCAAAGTAGGAGATAGGGAATATGAAGCTTTTATAAGCCCATATTCATTATCATGTGATGCTCATACTCGGCTGGTAGTTGCCTCTACAATAGAGGAACTGAAAAGGGTAGATGCTTATGGGAAAATATTGCTTATCACAGGGGAGCTGACAAAAGAACAAATTATGCCTAAAAACTTTATTTTCTACAATCCAGAGCATCACAAAGAAATTGTAGCCCTTTTAGAAGAAAAAAGCCCTGAGGCAATTATTTGCGGAACAGGACGTGGAGAAGGGATATCTGGAGGATTTTATCCTTTCTGGATATTCGAAGATGGTGATTTTGATATACCATCAGTGTATATAAAAGATGTGGATGCTGAAGAATTAATTCTGTTAAATGGTAAAAAAATCGAATTGTCTATTGAATCAAATAGAATTCCTACTAAAGCTGACAATGTTGTGGCAAGGAAAAAAGGAGAAGGGAAAGGGCGTATTATCATCTGTGCTCATATAGATACAAAGAAAAATACACCAGGAGCTTTAGATAATGCAACTGGCGTTTCAGTATTAATGGCATTAGCTCATGAGTTAAAAGACTACAATCTGCCTTATGATGTTGAAATAGTAGCTTTTAATGGAGAAGACTATTACTCTGTACCAGGACAAATGCTTTATATAAAGCAAAATAGTGGAGATTTCCAAGATGTAAAACTGGTCATTAATATTGATGGAGCAGGACATAAGGATTCAAAAACGGCTCTTTCATTTTACAATTTGCCAGATCATAGGGTGGATCAAATGATGAAGGCTGCTTATAACTATCAGACAATAGTAAAAGGCGAAGCGTGGTATGAAGGGGATCATTCGATGTTTCTTCAGCAAGGTGTTGCTTGTATGGCAATAACCTCATCCAATATAAGAGATGTGGTTATGAACATTACACATACGCCAAAAGATACAATAGATAATGTAGATTGCGATATGCTTAAAGAATTAGTAAAAGCACTAAGAGATATTATAGTGAATTTAACTTTATAAAAATAAAGCAACAATAACAGTCATCTGAGATAAGATTTTCATAACACAGATGGCTGTTTTATAATATTATTATTAACATAAATTAATACTTAGATGAGTGAAAATTGACAATATATTCTCATAACATTATAATAAAATAAAACCTTATATAAGAAGATAAAGAAAGCTCCTTATACACATATTATTACTAAGGAGTAAGAAAGGAGAAAGTTCTATGGACAAGGACAAGGCATGGGAATTTGCAATTGGTCTTGCACAAATAGATGGGGTGAAAGTGCCGGATGACTTTTTAGAGTTAATTGAAAGGGAGAAAAGGGGAGAACTGACAATTGACGATATAAGGCGTATTCTCTATGAAAGATATGCTGTGAAAGAAGAAGGTAATAATAATGAGTGATGATAAGAGATTAAGAATGCCCGATGATCCTTACTGCTATCCCAATACCAATGTGCTGATAAATAAGCTGAATATTAGGAATGTAGAACAGTTAGCAAAGATGGAAGTTGCGTTTACAAGTCTTGCTCTGCAAGAATTATATCGTTTCCCAATTGAAGGGAATTATGATTTCGATCATCTTTGTAAATTTAATGAACATATTTTCAAAGACATATATGAGTGGGCAGGGCACCAAAGAATGACTGCCATAGTGAAAAGTGAAGATATATTACAGAATGACACTATTGAATATGCCCATGCACTAGATGTTCGAAGGGAAGTTAATGCTGTTCTTAAGGAAATGAATAGTAGAGAATGGGAAAAAATGTCTTTGGATGAACAGGCAACCCATTTATCAAGCGATATGGCTAAATTATGGAGAGTTCATCCTTTTCGAGAGGGAAATACAAGGACAACGATAGCATTTACCTGCCAATTCGCAGAGAGTAAGGGCATGTTTATGGATAGAAATATATTTGCAAAACATGCTGAAACTACAAGATCAACATTAGTTTTAGCTAGTAGTAAAGAAGGAATTAAGAGCCCACATGCTTTATGTGCCCTAGTAAAATTAAGCCTTGAAGAAGGTTTAGAAAAGCACCAAAATCAGCAACAAAAAATGAGCATGGGTGGTTGGAAATCAATAATATCTAAAATGAAAGACAATATCAATTCTAAAAAGGGCGAATCCAACACAAAGACGAAAAATACTAGAGATGAAAGATAGTCTTTATTTCAGTGATACATACAAAGTGTTCTAACTATTGTTAGAGCCCTTTTTATTTTGTTATATTTTCCGTCTTTTGGTGTAACTAATTAATTAATGCCATAAAGCCAAACTGAGCAAAAATTGACAATATATTATCATAACATTATAATGAGATAAAATATTTCCAAGAAGATAAAGAAAGTTTGATCAATAAAGTAACTATAATTGGAGAGTGGACTCTAAATGGAAAGTAGGATCATATAAAAAACTCATAATATATATACACATAATGTTATAACAAAAGAATAAGAAGGAATAAGAAAGGAGAAATGTGCTATGTTAGTTGAAAGGGGAAAAAGGGGAGAACTGACGACTGATGACATAAAGCTTGATCTCTATGAAAAAAATGTAGTAAAAAAAGAAGGTATTAGTCATGGGTGATTATACGGAAATAAGACGACCACAAGATCCTTACTGTTATGACGATACGAATGTGTTGATAAATAAGCAAGGAATTAGAGATAGAGAACTGTTAGGGAAGATAGAGGCAGCGTATGCCTGTATTGCTATGCATGAAATATGTCTTTCCCCAATTGAAGGGGCGTATGATTTCGACCATCTCTGTAAATTTCATGATTATTTATTTAAAGATGTCTATTCGTGGGCAGGAACACCAAGAACGACAGCTATAATGAAAAGGGAAGAAATATTAGAGCATGACTCTGTTGAGTATGCCCATCCGTTAGAAATTGTAGATTCAGCGAAGGATATTCTTAATCAAATGAATAGTAGAGAGTGGAAGAAAATGTCTTTAGATGAACAAGCAGCTCATTTAGCAAGTGATATGGCTAAATTATGGAAAGTGCATCCTTTCCGAGAGGGGAACACGAGAACTATGATAGCATTTACTTGCCAATTTGCAGAGAGTAAGGGCATGCTTATAGATAGAAGTATTTTTGTAGAAACGGCTGGATTTGCAAGATCATCATTGGTTTTAGCTTGTGCAAAGGGGAAATATAGTATTCCAAGTTCTCTTCGTAACATAGTGAAATTTAGTCTAGAAGAAGGTTTGAAAAAGAACAAAAACCAGCAACAGAAAATGAGCATGGGTGATTGGAAATCGCAAATATCTAGAATGAAAGAAAATAACAATTCTAAAAAAGGTGAGCAAAATACTAAGATGAAGAATGCTAAAGATGAAAGATAATTTGATTCTTGTTAATAATTGTGTATAGTCTAAATCAACAAAAATTGACAATATATTCACATAACCTTATAATAATATAAAACCTTTATAAGAATATAAAGAAAGTTTATTTTTGTTGTGGGAGAATTCTAATTTCAAAGAAGGGGAATTAATATAAAAGCTCATAATATATACATAATATTATTACAAAGGATTAAGAAAGGAGAAACGTGATATGGACATGAACAACGAAAGAGCTTGGGATTTTGCTATTGGTCTTGCACAAATAGATGGCGTGCAATTGCCTGATGACTTTTTAGAGTTAGTTGAAAGGGAGAAAAGGGGAGAGCTGACGACAGATGACATGAGGCGTGTTCTTTTGGAAAAATATTCGGTAAAAGAAGAAGGTAATAGCTATGAGTGAATATATGAGAGTAGTAATACCTCATGACCCTTACTGTTATCCAAATACTAATGTATTGATAAATAAGTTCAACATTACAAATTTACCAAACTTAGCACAAGCAGAAGCAATGTTTTCAGCTATTGCTTTACGTGTATTGTATGATTCCCCACTGGAAGGAAAATATGATTTTGAGCATCTTTGTGAATTTCATAAATTTGCATTCCAAGATCTATATACGTGGGCAGGTACCCCAAGAGTCATTGATTTAATGAAAAGAGAAGAAATACTAAATAATCAATCTGTTGACTACACACATGCACCAGATATTCCAAACTTAGCTAATGCAGTACTTAACGAAATGAGAAATAGAGAATGGGGAAAAATGTCTTTAGATGAACAGGCAACCCATTTATCAAGCGATATGGCTAAATTATGGAAAGTGCATCCTTTCCGAGAGGGAAATACAAGGACGACCATAGCATTTGTGTGTCAATTTGCAGAAAGTAAGGGAATGTATATCGATAGAAATATATTTGCAAAAAACGCTGATATTACCAGAGCAACATTAGTTATAGCTTGTGGTAAAGGTGAAATTTATGATATAGAGGCTTTGCGTTCCCTAGTGAAATTAGCTCTTGCAGATGGTTTGGAAAAGAACAAAAACCAGAACCAGAAAAGAGATATGAATGATTGGAAATCAATATTATCTAAAATGAGAGATGATAACACTTCTAATAAAGGGGCATCAAACACCAAGATGAAAAAACCTAGGGAAGAAAGATAATTTTATTTTCGTGGATACATACAAAGTGTTCTAACTGTGGTTAGGACACTTTTAATTTGTGTCTCTCTAGCATAGTTACTGTGGCAATATTTTTGACTAAGTTATCTGCTTGGGAAGTGATATTATAGTGTTCACATGACAAAGTCTAGCTTATATCATGTGAACTCATTGCTTATATACGCATAGAGTTTATCTGCCTTGATCACTTTCTTTATACCTAGGCTAAAAGTAAGCTGAACAAGCATATAGGTACTATTTAGAAGTACAAAGATCCCTACTATAACGAATAGATTGGTTTGAAAAGGCAAATAATCTCCAATTTGCAAAGAAAGGGACCTAAGAATAGCCTTTACAATTTGCATAGCAGGCCATAGACCCACTATGAAAAAGAAGCATACAATAGGCAGATAGAGATCAATAAGTATTTTGCGAATAACGCTTGGTTTGTGTCCCATCATGCTCAAAATAAGCATGTCTTCTGTATTATCTTGAAAATTTAGTAGAAGAGCTAAGAAAAGAAGAATACATCCAATAAGACATCCTACCACTTGGTTAATCATGGCACTTGTGCGGTTAGAAACCAAGTTTCTTTCTAAGTCAGCAACTTTTTGCTCTCTAGTTATAACAGTTGATGCATGAGCGTTTGTTTCCATGCTCCATATACCAGTATAAGAATGAGCTGGAAGAGACATCATAGCTTCTAAATCAGTAGGAGCAATATACACACTGTTAAGCTTTGCATTATAGGCAATAGCAGATACTAAAACAGTCTTACGGCTATTTTGAACACAAAGTGTGATAGAATCCTTTTCTCTTATACCATATAGGTCTCTAAGAGCAGGACTGATGACTATTTCACCAATCTTAGGAGTAGGTATAAGGTTTCCTTTATCATCTATAAGCTCAAATAATAAGCTATTATTTTCAAAACTGATTACTTGCTGATTGGTTGTAAATGTTGAAGTTTCAATGCTTCCAGATGTATCTAAGTAAGGCATGATATTAGGGAGAAGATTTTCTAACTGCGTTGGAGCACCTAAGTGCATATCAAATAAGTAGTGATGACCAAGCATTTGCGATTCATATATTTTAGTGCTGCTTAGGTTAAGTGAATAAGCCATCATAAACATTACAGAAAAGCTGGTTACTGCGATGAGTATGAGTAGTAAAGCAATTGGCTTTCTAAGGGCTAGGCGAAGAGCAAGCTTATTTTTGCCAGGGTAGAGACGGCAGAGCTTATTGGCTATGCGTAAAATAATTGGAGATGAAGAGGTATCACTTCTAGGAAAGAGAAGAAGTGCTGTCTCCTTATTGCATAGCATAAAATAAGTAATGAAGGTGACTAGGCAAAAAACAGCAGCAGGCAAAAAAATCCCAATGATGATACTGCTAAATGTCACACTTTTTACAAGGTCACTTACTTCATAAGACTTCATACCTGCCTCGATCAAAATATCAGAAGCAAAATAGCCCACGCTAAGACCCACTAATCCTCCTAAGATAGAAATTATAGCAGTAAAGACTACAAAACAAGTGCTTAAAGAATAGTCTTTAAAGCCAAGTGCCTTAAAACAGCCTAAATCTTTACCATTTTTCTTAAAAAACCTTTGAAAAAACACAAAATAAACAAAACTAGTTAAAATTATAGAGGCAATTAGCATATTTCGAGCCAAAGTAGTATTTGAAGACAGTGCATTTTGGTAAAGCACTTGGTTTTCACTTAAAGAAGAAAGTGCATTTAATACAAGCCTATTACCATCAATAGAAAAGTGTACGAAAAAGTAAATAAATGAAGTCAAAAACACTAAGAGGAATATAAGTATGAGAGAAAAATAGTTTTTCAATAGTTCTTTTGTAAGTTGTTTATATACAAGTTTCATAACTACCCCCAAACCATATCAGAAGCAGATATAGGATTTTGATTGAGCTCATCTTTACAAATCAGACCATCTTTTAGTGTGATTACACGGTCAGCAGTTTCAGCAATTTGAAGATTGTGGGTTATAAATAATATAGTAATGCCATAGGTACTTTTTAAATCATGTAAGAGAGCGATCACTTTTTTACTATTGAATTCATCTAAAGCACCTGTAGCTTCATCACAAAAGAGTATATCAGGTTTTTTAATAACAGCTCTTGCAATAGCAACACGTTGCTTTTGACCCCCAGATAATTCAGATGGGAACTTATCAAGTAAATCCTCAATATCTAAAAGCTTTGTTAACGAATCAAAAGACATAGACGAAGTAGAAGAAGAGATACCAATTTCTATATTCTCCCTAACAGTTAAGTTATTAAGTAATAAGTAATTTTGAAAGATATTCCCTATGTGATTACGCTTCCAAGTGGCTAGCTCATTACTAGAGAAGTCTGTTATTACCTTATCGTTATAATACACTTTGCCTGAGGTTGGATTTAATAGACCACAGAGAATATTCAGCAAGGTTGTTTTACCAGATCCACTAGGACCAAGCATAACTGTAAAAGAGCCCTTAGTGATTTCTACACTAATGCCTTTTAATACTTTTTCTTCATTTGCAAACACCTTGGTAACGTTCTCTGCTTTTAAAATACACTTCATTGATTCTCTCCTTAAACATAATTATTTATTTATCTTCTTTACGTTTGGTATAGGATAATTGTTTGTTGATTGAACTTAAATGACTGTTAATTTTATATAGATCGATTAGGCTTCCAACAATATATACTGTTATGACAAGTAAAATAAGTATCCACAACGGGGTTGTGCTATACCAGTCAAATAACATGCCAAAAAGAAGCATAACAATAAGACAATAGCCAATTTCTATGAGTATTTCAATGAGGCAATAGGTGCTTTCGAAACGTTCCACAAAACTAAGCCCAATATGTAGGACAATATTGGCAAACAGCACTTCATAAATGGTTGTAAGACATAAAAATTGTGCATCATAGAGAAGTGCTATGATCCCTAATAGTATCAAGACAAGAGCTGTTGTAGCTAGGCAATTTTTTATTTTATTTTTTATTGTGATTTTCATAGCTACCTCCCTTGCAGTTTGCTATGAATAGCAGATACGTATTTTCGTGTTACATAAACACGTTCACCATTGCATAAAGTGGCTTCTAATCGGCTATTGATTAATGGTCTAATACAATCAAGAACATGAATATTTAAAATACAAGATTTACTTACTTGAACAAAGCCAAAATCAGAAAGCTCTTTGGAAAGTTGATAGAGGCGAAGATCTGAATCATATACTGTGTTTTCACAGTAAACAAATGTACGTCCATCAACTACTTCTATGTAATAGATGTCTGAAGCATTAACCCATACAATGGAGTTTTCTAATGAGCACTTAATTGTTTTATCCACTGATTTTATAAGGGTTTGAAGTTTTTGAACAGTTTCATTCATGTAGGCATACTTAATTAAGACTTCAAGTTCTTTTTGTGCTTGATTTTGTTCTAATTTAACAATCATGACGGCTACCTCCAGTATAAAAAAGTTGCTTAGTAGGAACAAGAGCAATCCATGTGACGTGCAAATATCCATTGCTAAGATGCAAAAAAGTGTTATATTAATTATAAATATAACATTTTTTTCATAATATTTCTCTTACTCGCCATACTATTTTTTAATGACACTACTGCATAATGAATATTTATAGGGTGACGACAAGATAAGGTTGACAATTTCCCATAGCAGAAGTATTATAAAAATATACCCCTGGGGTAGGGGGTAGGGGTAAGTGGGATGGTTGTATATCCTTATAGGTTTTAAGATAAAATAAATAGGCATTAAGGAGGGAAAATATATGGCAAATAAGTCATTAAAAATAGAAGGTATGACTTGTGTGGCTTGTGCAAGGGCAGTTGAAAGGGCAACGAAAAAGCTTGATGGAATAGTAGAAGCAAATGTTAATTATGCAGCAGAAAAATTAATTGTAAGCTATGAACCTTCAAAGGTAAAAGTAAGTGATATAAAACAGGCAATAGACAAGGCTGGATATAAGGCAATTGAAGAGGAAGTTACTCTAGATAAGGATAAAGAGAAAAAACAGCAGGAGATGAAGGTGTTATGGAAGAAATTTATCTTATCTGCTCTATTTACAGTTCCACTACTTTATATATCTATGGGAAGTATGATAGGGTTGCCGCTTCCTGCTTTTATTGATCCTATGATGAACCCTATCACTTTTGCTTTAGTACAATTACTCTTAACACTACCCGTTATTATTGCAGGTAATAGATTTTATACAGTTGGTTTTAAAGCATTATTTAGAAAAAGTCCTAATATGGATTCACTGATTGCTATTGGTACATCCGCAGCTTTCCTATATGGGATTTTTGCCACTATAAAGATTATTAATGGTAGTCATGAATACACGCATCATTTATACTTTGAATCAGCAGCTGTTATTATTACACTCATTATGCTTGGTAAATATTTAGAATCAGTTTCTAAAGGGAAAACATCAGAAGCTATTAAAAAGCTCATGGGGCTAGCACCAAAAACAGCTACAATTATCATTAATGAAAAAGAAATAGAAATACCTATTGAAGATGTAGCCGTAGGAAATATCATAGTTGTTAAGCCAGGTGAAAAAATGCCTGTAGATGGAGAAGTCATAGAAGGTACTACTTCAGTGGATGAATCCATGCTTACTGGAGAGAGTATTCCAGTTGAAAAAAATTCTGGAGATAAGATTATTGGAGCAAGTATCAATAAAAATGGTACAATCAAATATAAGGCAACTAAGGTTGGGAAGGATACAGCACTTGCCCAAATCATCAAACTTGTAGAAGATGCTCAAGGTTCTAAAGCACCAATAGCAAAACTAGCAGATATTATATCAGGGTACTTTGTGCCAGTAGTTATAACTTTAGCAGTATTATCGGGTTTAGCGTGGTACTTTTTTGGCAATGAAACCATGCTCTTTTCACTGACAATATTTATATCCGTTCTAGTCATTGCTTGCCCTTGTGCACTAGGACTTGCAACGCCAACAGCAATCATGGTGGGGACAGGTAAAGGGGCAGAGTATGGGGTTTTAATTAAAAGTGGCGTAGCCTTAGAAACAGCTCATAAAATAAAGACCATAGTATTTGACAAAACAGGGACAATCACAGAAGGAAAACCTAAAGTGACAGATATAGTTGTAACCAATGGTATTACGGAAGAACAGCTCCTTCAACTTGCTGCTTCAGCAGAAAAAGGATCAGAGCATCCACTTGGTGAAGCTATTGTAAAAAATGCTGAGGAGAAAAAGATAGAAGTAAAAAAGGTTGATTTCTTTAAAGCTATCCCGGGATACGGAATCGAAGTTAAGATTGATCAAAAAGAAGTTTTACTTGGGAATAAAAAACTTATGATAGAGAATGAAATCTCTTTAGAAAATTTAACACAATCATCTGACCAGTTGGCAAGTGAAGGAAAAACACCAATGTATATAGCAATAGACCATAAGATTGCTGGTATCATAGCAGTGGCTGATACAGTTAAAGAAAATAGCAAGAAAGCCATAGAAAAACTTCATGATATGGGGATTGAAGTAGCGATGATAACAGGAGATAATAAAAGAACTGCAGAAGCTATAGCTAAGCAGGTAGGAATAGACAGGGTACTTGCAGAAGTATTGCCACAGGATAAAGCAAATGAAGTTAAAAAGCTTCAAGATGAAGGCAAGATAGTTGCTATGGTTGGTGATGGCATCAATGATGCACCAGCACTAGCACAGGCAGATATAGGAATTGCTATTGGTTCTGGAACAGATGTTGCAATGGAATCAGCTGATATAGTTCTTATGAGAAGTGACTTAATGGATGTGCCAACAGCAATACAATTAAGCAAAAGTACAATTAAAAATATTAAACAAAATTTATTTTGGGCATTTGGCTATAATATAATAGGAATACCAGTTGCTATGGGAATACTGCATCTCTTTGGAGGACCATTATTAAATCCAATGATAGCAGGAGCAGCTATGAGCCTTAGTTCAGTATCTGTTTTATCAAATGCATTAAGGCTAAAGAGGTTTAAGCTGGTTAAATAAATAAGTATATTTATACAATTTAAAAGTAATGGAGGCATGGACTATGACAAAGAAAATATTGATTGAAGGAATGAGCTGTGAGCATTGTGTTAAGCATGTTAAGGAGGCATTATCTGAACTAAGTGGGGTAATAAATGTTACTGTAAATTTAGGCACAAAAACTGCTATACTTGAAGCAGCTGATGATGTAAATGATGAAGTCATTAAGTCTGCTATTGATGATGTAGGCTATGAAGTGGTAAAAATAGAAGTTTTGGATTGACAAATGTCTAAAATATTTTTTATAATAAACTTATAATACTATGAGAGGAAGGCAGTTCATAGGCTGCAAATGGTGAATTTATCATGAGTACTACACTAAGATGGATCAAATTTGAATCTATAATGATAGCAATTTTTCCGATTTACGGGAGAGGTGCGTCCATTTTTAGATCAAATAGCTGTAAAGATCCTATTAGTGACTAGGGGATGCTTGTTTTATAGTAAAAAGACTATAAAAACCCAAGGCTAATTGGCCTTGGGTTTTTTTAATAAGTGAAGTATTTGAGTTGCTTCTCTTTAGGATCAGGGTGTGGAGGACGTGTTGCAGCTATCATCATAAAAAAACAAGAATACATAAAGTGAG
>JAEYPM010000028.1 GCA_023410675.1 Bacillota bacterium
CCTTGTAAGTACAGCCATATGGCATAACAGCATACCTAATGGCTCACTCATTATCAACAAGTTTTCTCGGCATAAAAGGACATTTTCATTTGTGGTACGTGAGGACATTTTCACTTTTGAATCACAGGTAATCATTCCATTTCCTGTAAAGCATTGACAGACAAGCCTAAAACATGTATACTAAGATTTGTGGCACTTATAAGTGCTAAGAATTTTCCGTGCTAGCTGGGGAGGTAGCGGTGCCCTGTACCTGCAATCCGCTATAGCAGGAGTGACGCCTTGACTGAGGCACTAATTGGTAGGGTCTGCCCTTAACAAGTGGTGATGATGGTTGAGTCTTACGCAATAAACACTTATGAACCGTGTCAGGTCCGGAAGGAAGCAGCACTAAGTAAGAACGTTTATGTGCCGTGAGGTTGCTTGGCTTGAGCTAACTACTAAGGTAACGCTTATGGATTATTGTCGAAGCAAGGTGCACGGATTTAATAATGATTAGTCACGGCTATCCTATTTAGGGTGGCTTTTTTAATGAGTAATATAAATTTCTTTTGGAAAGAGGCAGATGGTGTGAGTTATTTAGCGCTATATAGAAAATATAGACCGTATACGTTTGATGATGTAGTAGGTCAAGAACATATTATAAGAACGCTTAAAAATCAAATAAAGTCACATAGAATTTCTCATGCCTACTTATTCACAGGAAGCCGTGGAACAGGAAAGACCTCTGTAGCTAAAATATTAGCACGTGCCGTGAACTGTGAGGATACTAAAGAAGGCTCAGCATGCGGTGTGTGTGACACATGTAAAAAGATGAATGAAGGCTCATTGATGAGCATTATAGAGATTGATGCAGCTTCACATAATGGTGTTGATAATATCCGTGAAATCAATGAAGAAGTCAAATATACGCCTGCTATTGGGCAGTATAAAGTCTATATTATTGATGAAGTGCATATGCTTTCAACAGGTGCCTTTAATGCTCTTCTTAAGACATTAGAAGAACCACCGGCTCATGTTATTTTTATACTTGCAACAACGGATCCTCAAAAGATACCAGCTACCATCTTATCAAGATGTCAAAGATTTGATTTTAAAAGACTTACAGTTGATGAAATACAAGAAAGACTATCCCTTTATATGCAAAAAGAGGGGATAGACATAGAGAGTGATGCTCTTAGCTATATAGCAAGGCTAGCAGATGGGGGCATGAGGGATGCTCTTAGTATATTAGAACAGTGTATATCCTTTTATTTCGATGAAACAATAACTTTAGATAAAGTGCTTTATCTGATGGGAGCAGTTGATAATACCTTATTGTTTGATATGATGGATGCACTGATTCATTTTAATAGCCACACAGTCATTAAGCTATGTGATGAAGTCAATAGACAAGGAAGAAACATAAGACAGTTTGTCAAGGATCTCATGATACATGCAAGAAATTTATTGGTAGTCATGACTACCAATCAGACAGAAGGTGTGTTAGACTATAGCAAGGAGTACATTACAAGGCTAAAAGAGCAAACAAAAAGTGCCAGTACATCTTTGCTTATGTACTATATAAAAAGTTTTGCCACTCTTGAAAATGATCTTAAAACAACTGTTTCGCCTAAAATATTATTAGAAGTGGGTCTTTTAAAGCTTACAGAAATGCCAACAGACGATAAGGACATGCAACTATCTGACAAACTCCTTCAACTTGAGAAGAAGCTAGAGGAATTAAAAGAACAAAGGATGACTAATGTACAAAATATTGTGCAGGTCATGCCAGAAAAAAAGGGAGAAGAAATCATTCCTAAGAAGCCTCCAAAAGCAGTGCCTGAAGACATTAAGAAGCTAAGGGAGAACTGGGCTAATGTATTAGAACAACTAAGTGAAGGCATAAGAATTATTGCACGTTCCATAACACCAGCCTTTTTAGAAGATGATATCTTTTATTTGGTATGTGAGCCAGCTATGGAGCCGCCTATAGCAGATAAATTAGAGGCTATTAAAGGAGCGATTTATCAAATAGCACAAAAAGAAGTAACAGTTAAACTTGTCACATCAGCTTGGTATGAAAATAAGTATCATGAAGTTTATGGTACACATCCAAAAAAGACTAAAGAGACTATGACGATAGAGCAAACCATTAATGAAATAAAAGATAAAATTAATTTTAATATAGATATTAGATAATATTATATATTTATTTAGGAGGATTAAGGTATGAAAAATTTTGGTGGTATGCCAAACATGAATCAGCTTATGAAACAAGCTCAAAAAATGCAAAGAAAGATGGAAGAAGTACAGCAAGCTTTAGAAGAAACTGAGATGACAGCAACAGCAGGTGGTGGTATGGTTGAGGTCGTTGTCACAGGGAAAAAACAAGTAAAATCAATCACGATTAAACCAGAAGTAGTTGATCCAGATGATATTGAAACGCTAGAAGATTTAGTAACTGCTGCGGTTAATGAGGCTATGCGTCAAGCAGAAGAATATTCACAAAGAGAAATGGGAAAAGTTACAGGAGGTCTTCCAACAGGAGGATTATTCTAGTGAGTAGCTATTATGGTGGGAAGATGATGGCTCTTATTGAAGAGCTATCAAGACTTCCAGGCATAGGGACAAAGTCAGCACAAAGGCTGGCTTTTCATATTATTGGGCTTCCAGAAGAAAAAGTTGTTAGGCTTGCTAAAACAATGGTCGATGCCAAACGTAATATTCATTACTGCGAAAAGTGTTTTGCACTTACGGACAATACACTATGTCCAATATGCCGGGACGATAAAAGGATAGTCCAGCAAGTCATGGTGGTTGAAGACTCAAGAGATATGGTAGCTTATGAAAAGACCAAAGAATACAAAGGGCTATACCATATTTTAAATGGAGCCATATCACCTATGTTGGGCATAGGCCCAAGTGATATTAATATCAAGGAGCTACTTGAAAGAATACAAAATGAAGATATACAAGAAATCATCATTGCCACAAATCCTAATATTGAAGGAGAAGCAACAGCTATGTATATCAGTAAGCTCCTAAAGCCACTAGGCATTAAGATTACCCGTATTGCACACGGCGTGCCAGTGGGTGGAGATTTAGAGTATGTAGATGAAGTTACGCTTTCTAGAGCACTTCAGGGAAGAAGAGAGATATAGTTCATAAAAAGCCTTCTATGATCATTAGATGTTATCATAGAAGGCTTAATTTAACCCATTATTTGAAAGGGGATTTCTTTTGATATTTCTTTTAAAAAACACTTAGCATTTGTTAAAGTATTCTTAATTCCATATACCATTTTCTATAACTACATCCCCTATAAATTGTGACTCATCTGGCAATCTGCCAAGTTTATTTGTCTTGATATTTGGTGGCAACGTAATTCCGTGAAAGAACCTACTACGACTAAATCCCTCATCTTGACCTAAATCTCTTAAAATCTCCTGGGCAATATAGCCATTTGTGGAGCCTGCAACGATTACAATAGTTTTCGTCTTAAGTGACTCCAAAATATCACTGTGTTTCAAAATTGCCTTTCTATCAATCTTTTGCCTGCTGCTGGAGATAATAGTATCTGAAACATATTATCTGTCCTTTCTTATATAAATAGTATGGTATTAAGTGTCATCCTTTATTCTTATGGCTTACTCCTTGTCTCTACCCCATTGCGTTGAAGAACTTTATAATTTTGGGATTACACCTTCTATGATTGTTAGATATTATCATAGAAGGTGTAATTTAATATATAAAGCTTAGCGATGATAGCCTATTGTATACTGGGCATTATTACATGGGGTTGTGTTATATATTACCAGTGAGTCTGCAATCATAGAGGCTGTATTCTTTAGAAGGCCTGAGTTTTCTTTTGAAAGTTGGCTTATAGGTATTTTAGTAGATAATGATATTTCTGCTATTTTATTGCCCATACCATTACTATATATAATACAATAGTCAGTGCGAGATTCATAATCTTTTTTAAGGGTTTTGGTAAGACAGTTCATATAAGTTTCATATTCAAAATATCTTGTTTTGCGACTTGCATTATCTAAATCTATTAATGCCTTTTTATGTTCCTCGATAGAAGGCCAAGGATAATCATAATAGGTTAGTTGTAGGAGAATGTTTGCGTATTCGCCACGATATTCATTATTACCTGTTGTTACTAAGTTAAACTTACTAGGATAATCAAATCCTATATCCTTATCATGAAAGTTACGACTAGTTTCTTGCGTAGCTATGGTTGTGAAAGTATACATATAAGGCTCACTTGAATTTCCAAAAGCATCACTTACTTTTGGGATTCTCACAGTATACTGAGTACTAGGTGATAGGTTATCAAGCTCTAATTTAAGAACATTGTTGCTTGCCAAAGCTTGGATAGAGAAACGGTTATCATTTTCATCAATCATATCAACATATATAGGAAAGTTTGAGGCTATTGTTTTTGAATAGTCAACCATAATAGTTGTTTTAAGGGGAATATCTAATGCGTTGCCTTTTGGCGTAATAGAAACGATGCTCATTGGGAAATTATTAGGGATTAGTATTTGTTTTAAATGTATTGATTTTAAAGACTCTTCACCTGATGTATTTATAGCTGATACTGCAAAGTCATATACTTGATTCATAGTAAGATCTGAGAAAATATACTGTGTGACTTTTATAGGACTAGAAGTTACTTTGCTATTATTGAGATAGACATGATAACCTGATAAATTACTTTCTTTGTTGGCATCCCAGCTAAGCACAACATTTTGCCCCTGAAGACTTAGTTTAAGGTTAATAGGGCGTGTTGGAGCAGATGCCTTTTGAACTTCTACTGTTCCTGGAATACCCTTAAATGACAAGACGCTTCCTTCTTCTGTTACAGTATAAGTGCCAATAGCCTCATTGTTTATATATACATAATAACTTCCTTGTTTCATATCTGCGATGACATATTCTAATTGAGTTCGAGAACTATCAATAGTAAATTCAAAAGAGCTGCTTACCTTTTCTCCTGATTTACTAAATAAGACAACTTTATCATGAAGTTTTACACCAACAAACCTATCAAGATCTATTTTGTCAGGCGTAACAGCTGATGTGCCATTATCCATTATTTGAATGACATTAAGAAAATCATCAGATAACTGAGAATCGCGTGGACTTACTTCAATTCTCCATGCTCCAGATTCATGACGTGTCTTAGGCAGAGGCGTTAGAGCATAATTTTTACCATCGACATAGAATTCTTTACCAGTTCCCCCTACTTTTTCGATCTTGAGGTTATTAGCAGAAGGTAAGAGGGTGTTTGTTACAAGTTGACCTGAATAACCTTGTTGTGTACGTCTTACAGTAAAAGTATTATTAGATATGGTAGGCTCTTCTATACTATGAAGCGTCCAGCTTTTCTTAAAGGATGGATTAGAGGATGTTACTTTATCATAAACAATCAGTGCTGCTGGATAGGCATCACGTTTCAAGTTTAAAAACATAAAAGAGCGAAGATGTTTTTGGACTTTACTTGTATAGGCCTTTGACAAATCTCCCTTTAGGTAACTAAAAGTAGGAGACTGTTTGTCAGGACCAAATTGATGAGCCAGAATATCAGCAACTTGATGACCTTTAGCGTTTAATTCGTTAAGGTCTATAGGCTCTTTTGCATCATTAATCAATCTTTGCCCCCCATCATTGGAAACAGTCTTCTTAATATAGGTAAATTTTTCAGCAGGGTCATAAATAAGCATACAGTTATGTGCTATAGTACGCTTATGATAGTTAATGTCATGTTCAGAGCCATAGCCTATAAAATTGCCATTTGCATCTTCTGTTTCATAGAGGCCTGAATCAATGGCTAGAGCACCTTTATAATATATTTGAAAACTTCCTGAATCAAAGTGATCATGATTATTAAATTGATAGGCACCTACTTTCATTTCTGCCACTACTGCCGGAGAGTCTAAACCATCTTGCCAACCTGTTCGAGCCACCATAGTACCAAAGGGATAACCAAAATAGCGTGTAAGAGGAAGCGTATCAAAAGATTTTGCTGGCAAGTCAATTTCTCTAAAAATGAGGTCATTGACAGCTTGCCTCTTCATATAATAAGTATTGGCATAACCCGTTAATTTTAGCTGCTTATCCAATGCATATTTAAAGTAACCATCTTTAAAGTAGTTTGCATTGATCATATAGAAAAGCGGACTGTCCCAAGGTGCGTTTGGTGTACTACCAGAACTATTATAACTATCACCTTCTCTAAGTTGATCATTGTCAGGTCTAGAGGTATAAATCCAGCGATAAAGTAATTGTGATTGTGAAGAATCAAATATCTGACCTGCTCCGATCTTATTGTATAAGATAGATCCATATAATTCGGGAAGAGATCGAGAGATACCATAGCTATCTCCTTGATGATGCATACCTCCTTGATAAATGAAATTTCGTGCGGGTACAAGCTGGTTGAGAATGAAGTTTGAGGTATCATAATACATTGCAGAATCTTTATCATAGAGTGCAATACCAGCAGCTAGCCTGGAATAGAGCAAAGTTTCTCCACAAGAATGTCCCGTGAGGCTTCCTATGGGGGTATTAGAAATAGGATAAATGACACACTGAGTCTTAGCCACTGCTATAAGATTATTTCTTAGTGCAATTTCATCCTCGGCTGATAGATATTCATAGCACCAATCATATACTAAAGCTCCAGTAAGCAAAGATCTATTTGGAATAGTATAGTCAACTGCAGGGAAATCAATATTTTCCAACAAATATTTGACGTGACTTATTGCATTTTGCCCAAGTGTCTTTGATTTAGCAGGATCAGTAGATTTTAATAGAAGGCTCATAAGAGCTTCAGATTCTATTTTATCGCATAATTCAAAAGCAACTTTCTTTAAACTACCATTATTATTAACTTGATTACAGGTATCAATAATAGATTGTTGCGTGATAGAATTACAATTATCTGTTATAGCTTGTTTTACGGCGTTCATTTCAGTTCGATTTAATTTAGTTCTTAAGTTATTAAGATCGTTTGGTGTAATAAGCACTCTAGGATGTGTTGAAGGAGGTATGGGGATGTTATTTTGAGTTTCAGCGGCATATAAGATAGTAAGAGAAGAAGCCAGGCATACAAGGGATACTAATAGTAAATACAATATACGTTTCATAGTTTTCCTCCAATCTTCTATAATATTTTTGCTTTGATTCTTCTATGTAAGAAATTCAAGCTCTTCATTTTTTGGGGCTTTTTAATGTCGTTTATCTTAGGATAATTCCAAGAAGTGGATTTAATGTTCAAAAATAAAAATTCTATAGTTAAATTATATATCATTTATCAACAATTTGTAATATTAAAAATAAAACATTGATAAGAATGACGTCGAATAAATAAACTATTTGCCTTATAAAGCCATAATAAAAGGCCTTCTATGATTGTTAACTGTCATCATAGAAGGCTTGATTTAATTGATTAACTTAAACTATTTATATGATTTTCTTAAGATTTCAGTAGCATCTTGTGTATTAATAGGCACAGGATCAAAGTCAAATAATGGTCCCATTGTATGTCTTGCATTTTCTGCATATTTTATGAGGTTGACCCTATCAATACCGTAGTCAGACATTTTAAGGTCAGCTACATGACATTTTTGTTGTAAGTCTTTAAGTGCCATAACAAAGTCCATGGGTTCTTTAGCATTTGGGTTACCAAGGGCTTTTGCCATATCTATCATTTTCTGAACACCAGCATTTGCAAAGAATGTATAGTATTCTAGTGAAATCATGATAAGTCCTGCTCCATGAGGTAAGGTTGGATGATAAGCACTGAGTGCATGTTCAAGGGAATGCTCAGAAGTGCAGCTAGAAGTGCTTTCTACAAAACCTGATAAAGTATTAGCAAGAGCTACCATAGCACGGGCTTCCTCATTTGCACCATCATTTACAGCAGTAACAAGATATTTTCCTATCAGTTCAATGCTTTTAAGTGCATACATATCACTAACGGGTGATGCAATATTGGCAAGATAACCTTCAGTAGCATGGAAAAGAGCATCAAAACCTTGATAAGCAGTAAGATGCGGTGGTACAGACATCATTAAGCTAGGATCTACAACTGAAAGAACAGGAAATGTTTTATCATAGCCAAATCCTATTTTTTCATTTGTATCTTCTTTCGTAACAACCGTCCATGGATCAGCTTCTGTACCTGTACCAGCTGTAGTTGTGATGGCAACAATAGGCAGTGGCTCATGAGGAACAGGCAGACCTTTTCCACTACCACCTCCCACATAATCCCAGTAATCGCCAGGGTTTGTCGCCATTACAGCAATACTTTTAGCAGCATCAATACTACTACCACCCCCAAGACCAATCACAAAATCGCAGTTGTTTTCTTTAGCTAGATCAGCACCTTGCATAACATGAGTTTTAGTAGGATTAGTAAGTATTTTATCAAATACAACATAGGAGACATTTGCCTTTTTGAGTAAAGATTCTACACGGTCTAAATAGCCATACTTTTTCATAGAAGGACCAGCAGAAGAAACAATAAGAGCTTTCGTGCCAGGTAGATAATCAATAAATTCATCAAGTTTATTCTTTCCGAATAATATTCTAGATGGCATATAATAGTTAAATGATGTCATAACTTCGACCTCCAGGAAATTTTTTCTTACACTCTTATTATAATCTATTATAAGTAAGAGTAAATAAAATTAACATATTTATTAATATCAAACTATTAAAAAATATTAGTTTATTACAATAATACAAATATGTTGATACATCCTTGCTGTATTAATTTGGATAGAGTATAATCAGAGTTAGAGAATATACATGAGATATTCTAACCAAAAGTGATCGTTTTATAAATCATTGAATCAGTGATATCTGAAATGATAAAGGTGGTAGAAATATTGGATAGCGATTTGAAAAATATGCTGACAAAACTTTTAGAAGGACAAGATAGGCTTGAAATGAAAGTAAGTGGGATTGAAGCTAGAATCAGTGAGCTTGAAGCAGTAGTGAAAAAGACATCCCTTAAACTTGAAGAAATAGACAATAAGATAGATATTATTGTAGAAGTTCAAGCAGCACACAAAGAACAAGACAACAGAAGCTTTGAGAAGGCATTACTGGGACAAGATAATACCAATACATTAGTTATCAGATCATTACAGGCACTTTCTGATGATGTTATTGAGATAAAAAAAGATATAGAACAAATAAAAGAGAAGTTTGATCAAGTTGAAAAAGTAACGATGCAAAATACTTATGATGTAGCCTATTTAATGACAGGAAAATAACTGCATATAAAATAGTGGATGAATACACAGGATATAATTTAATTCGATAATATGCATTCTATATAATCAAATATAAAAGGTCTTCTATGATATATTAAAGTTTATCACAGAAGACCTTTTTGTATAAGCCCGATATTGCATTTATATCACCCTGTAAAAGGATGGATGAAGCTAAACTCTTTTTACAGTAAAAGTAACATCGAGGCCGTTAACTTTCCACTCTTTTGTATAGCCATCAGCTAAGGTTCCTTCAGTAATGGAATCAGCAAGAACCTCCGAAGCGATAAGACTGTTATTCTTTGTCATAATGGCTTCTATTTTTTCACTGCCACTATAAGAAACAAGAATATGATTTTGAACTTCAAAGTCTGCTTCTTTTCTCATAGTCTGAAGCTTAGAAATAATTTCTCTTACAAAGCCTTCTTCAATAAGCTCCTCTGTAAGATTTGTATCAAGAACAGTTGCAAAACCTCTGTCACTTGCCGATACAAAGCCTTCTTTTTGAGAGGTAGAAATAAGAAGATCTTCTTTTGTAAGTTCAATTGACTGCCCATCTATATCAAGTTTTAAAACACCAGTAGTGTCTAACTCTTGCATTGCTTTTGTTCCATCAAGTGCTGCTAGAGCAGTTCTTATTGCATTTAATAGAGATCCGTACTTTGGTCCTAGCGTACGCATTTGTGGCTTGAAGGAATAAGAGATAAAGCCACTTGCATCTTTTACAAACTCAACCTTCTTGATGTTTAACTCTTCAGCAATGATTGCTACAAAGCTTTCAGGAAGTTCACTTGGTGCTTGAACAAACATAGTGCCTATTGGCTGACGGTTTTTGATATTGCTTTCGTTACGGCAACTACGACCAAGTACAACGATTTGAAGAACTTCGTCCATATATTTTTCAAGGGCTGTATCAATCATTGATTCATTAGCTGCTGGGTAGTTGCATAAATGAATGCTTGTTGGTGCGTTTTTATCTACAGACCTAACTAAATTTTGATACATTTCTTCTGCCATAAATGGAACAAATGGAGCAGAGATTTTAGCTAAAGTTGTAAGCACTGTGTAAAGGGTCATATATGCGTTGACTTTATCTTGAGGCATTTCGCTTTGCCAAAATCTTTCTCTACTTCTTCTTACATACCAGTTAGATACGTCGTCTATAAAATCTTGCATCATACGAGAGGATTCAAAGATTTTATAGTTTTCAAGGTTATTATCTACTGTTTTCACAAGTGTCTGAAGTTTAGATAATACCCATTTATCCATCATATTAAGGGATGAATAATCTAAAGTATACTGAGTTGGATCAAAATTATCTATATTAGCATAAAGGATATAGAAAGCATAAGTATTCCAGAAGGTTCCCATAAACTTTCTTTGAGCTTCACTTACATTTTCAGAGCCAAAACGACTTGGAAGCCATGGAGAACTTGCACTATAGAAATACCATCTTACAGCATCTGCACCTTGAGCATCAAGGACAGACCAAGGATCTACCACATTACCTTTATGCTTGCTCATTTTTTGACCATCTTTATCTTGAACATGACCAAGAACAATGACATTTTTATATGGTGCCTTATCAAAGATTAAAGTAGAAATAGCCATAAGGGTATAGAACCATCCACGGGTTTGGTCTACTGCCTCAGAAATAAAGTCTGCAGGGTAGTTATCATCAAAGATTTCTTTGTTTTCAAATGGATAATGCCACTGTGCAAAAGGCATAGAACCGCTATCATACCAACAGTCAATAACTTCCTCAACACGAGTCATTTGGCCAGAACATTTTGGACAAGTTAGATGAACCGCGTCAATATATGGTTTATGAAGCTCGATATCCTCAGGACAATCAGAGCTCATGGCTTTTAATTCGTCTATACTTCCTACTAGATGTCTATGACCACAAGAACATTCCCAAATAGGAAGTGGTGTTCCCCAATAACGAGAACGAGAAAGTCCCCAGTCAATAACACCTTCTAAGAAGTTGCCAAAACGACCTTCACCAATAGAAGAAGGAAGCCAATTTACAGTGTTGTTGTTTTTTACTAAGGCATCACGGACTTTAGTCATGGAAATAAACCATGTATCACGTGCATAATAGATAAGAGGGGTATCGCATCTCCAGCAGTGCGGATAACTATGCTCATGTTTCTGGGAATGATAAAGTTTGCCATTCTCATCTAACCATTTGATAATTTCTAGATCAGCATCTTTAACAAAGATATTTTGCCAAATATCTACTTCAGGCGTAAAGAATCCTTGCTCTGTAACAAGTTGTACGAAAGGAAGATCGTTCGCACGACCGACTCTTGCATCATCTTCTCCAAAAGCTGGAGCAATATGAACAATACCTGTACCATCTGTTAGTGTAACATAGCTATCTGATACAACAAACCAAGCCTTTTTGTTTGGTTTTGCAAAGTTAAATAACGGTTCATATGAAATGCCAACAAGCTCAGAACCAGTATATTTTTGAAGAACTTCAAATTCAGACTTTAGGACGGACTCTGCTAAAGCTTCAGCTAGAATATAAGTGCCGTGATCAGTCTTTGCTTTGATGTAGGTAAATTCTGAATTCACACAAAGTGCCACGTTGGATGGTAGTGTCCATGGAGTAGTGGTCCAAGCAAGGAAATAGGTATCTTCTTCACCGACTACTTTAAATCTTGCAACAGCTGTTATATCCTTAACATCTTTGTAACCTTGGGCAACTTCATGAGAAGACAAAGAGGTACCACAACGTGGGCAGTAAGGTACAATTTTATGACCTTTATAAATAAGGTCTTTATCCCATATTTGACGTAGAGACCACCAAACAGACTCAATATAGTTATTGTGATAGGTTACATAGGGGTTTTCCATGTCTACCCAATAGCCAACTCTATCAGACATTTTCTCCCATTCGTTTTGGTATTTCCAAACACTTTGTTTACACTTGGTAATAAAGTCTTCCACACCATATTTTTCAATCTCTGGTTTTCCACTGATTCCAAGAAGTTTTTCAACTTCTAGTTCAACTGGAAGACCATGTGTGTCCCAACCTGCTTTTCGTAGTACCTTATAACCTTTCATGGTTTTATAACGAGGGATAATATCTTTAATAACACGTGTTAAGATATGACCAATATGTGGTTTTCCGTTAGCTGTTGGGGGGCCGTCATAAAAAGTAAAGGTAGGGCCATCTTCTCTAGCTTTAATTGATTCTTCAAATACATGATTATCCTTCCAAAACTTTAGGACTTCTAATTCTCTATCCACAAAGTTAAGGTTGGTATCTACTTTTTTGTACATACGATTCCTCCTATAATTAATTTTCATTGTTTCTATGCTAAAAAGTGGAGCGAGCATAAATAAAAAACCCTCTCGCTGATAAGAACAGGACGAAAGGGCATGATTATTCGCTTCCGCGGTACCACCTGATTTGCCAAAACTGGCCACTCGTTATACCTATCCTTGTGTTAACGGAAGGATGCCGTCAGAGCCTACTTGTATTTCGGTCTGCCACTCCAAGGGGATTTTTCATATCTTTTATCGTGTGGGCTTACACCAACCCCACTCGCTGAGACGAAATCAAAAATATTACTTGTCCTTTTCATCGTGTTTGTTTTATATAATTCATCGTTTAAATATTAAAAATATATCTAAGATAAGATATACATACATTATTATAAAAGTAAAAACAAGGATTGTAAAGGATATAATTATTTTTTCCTTGGTATTTATAGAATTCATATTGTAGAATGTAAATTATTCTATGTGAATTCATTGAGAGGAATAACTCTAACCTACTCAAATAAATGAAGTATGTCAGTTGTTTCTCTGAACAATAATTATCCCAACACATACAAGAATTAAGGCAATTAGGTGAACAGGTAATAGATGCTCAGCAGGTACAAATATTGCTGTTAGAATACTTCCTGATACAGGAATAACAAATTTAAATAATGATAGTTCACCAATATTGCGATATTGTAGTATGCCATACCATAATCCAAAAGCAATACTTGATAATAAGGCTAAGTAAACAAATAAAATAGATGATTTTGGCGTAAATTCAAGAGCTAAAGGGTTGCCACCTAAGCTTATACCTATAAGCAGTAAAAGTATAGAACCTATAATCATTTGCCAACCACTATAAACAAATGAGGGTAATTCCTTACCTATTTTTTTAGCAATAAACAGGCTGATGGCACTAAATAATCCAGAAAGGATCATAAAACCTTCTCCAATAAATGAAAAACTAAATAATCCGTTCATTTCACTCCCTACATTAATGATAACAAGTCCAAAAAAACCAAGAAATAGACCAACGATCTTTCTTGTAGTCAGTTTATCATCATGGGTAAGAAAGTGGGCAAGAACAATGGAGAAAAAGATGCCAACTTGTCCTAAAATAGAAGCCTTAATGCCATGAGTATTTGCTACACCTATGTTAAAGAAAAAATATTGAAAGGTGGTATTAAATACACCGAGTGTTACCACTAAAAGCCACTGTTTCTTTGTAAGGGTAAATAAAGGCTTACGGCTGAATACGGCAAGAAGAATAAGTATGATACCTGCAAGTAAAAAACGAAAACTGATAAAAGTAATGTTTTGGGCAAGGTCGTTTCCAGAAATATGCATTTCCTTATAAACGATTTTAAGAACGGGAAAGGCACTTCCCCAAAGGATATTACAAAATATAGCAATCCATGTAGTTAAAAGGAATAGTTGTTTCTTCGTTAAGTTGTGTATCATGATAAGCTCCTTTGTTGTAATACTTTTATACTATTAAGAACATTGTTAACAATTTGATATGACATTTTATATAAAATATCTATATAGATGAGCGACTTTATGTTATTATTAAATTAGGATATATTATATACACTTGTGTACCTTATGTCAAAGATATGCATAAGCAGGCATGCAGTAAATAAAAGGATTAATGGAAGGAATTAAGGGGTGAGCACATGTTACAAAGCATTAATGAATTGTTAGCTATTTTTTATAGTGACATTTCTTCTATGAACATTATGAGAAAATATAGGTTTGGTAATAAAAAATATGGCAAAAGAGAAAGTAGAGAGCAGATTTATCGTGCATTACAAAAAATATCTAGACGTATGGCACAGGCAGCTGGCATGAAAATTAAAGTTATAGGAGCTGAAAATCTTCCGAAAAATGGACCAGTGGTATATATTGCCAATCATAAAGGACTTTTTGATACGGTTACATTAGTAAGCACCATAAATGACCCTTGTATTGCTATTGTAAAGAGAGAAGTAGAACGTATGCCTATTATATCAAGATGGGTACGTGCTTTAGGCTGCATATATTTAGATAGAGATGATATTAGGCAATCTCTAGAGGCGATTTTAGAAGGCATTAAAGAACTTAAAGAAGGACAGTCCATTTTTATTTTTCCAGAAGGAACAAGAAGCAAGACAGATGAAATCGGGAAGTTCAAAGAAGGTAGTTTTAAACTTGCACTTAAAGCTAATGTTCCTATTGTACCTATTGCTTTACTCAATACTGAAAAGGTATTTGAAGTAAACAAAAAAATAGTTCCTCAAACTGTTTATATGAATGTGGGAAAACCAATAGATACTAAAAATCTTACAGCTGAAGAGAAAAAGCACCTCCCTAAGATGGTTGAAAATACTGTTAAGGAGTTGCTAGAACAGGCGAAGAATAATAACTAAGGAGGAATTTTTATGGACATCAACAGCACACAACCTATAGATGAAAAAATAGTTATTGAATCTTCAAAAGATAGAATGATAGCGGTAGCTTACTTTGAACCTCCCAAAAACGGAGGAGCAAAGCTAACAACTGAGCAAATACATGAAGCTATCCATAAGGCTGGAATAAAGCATGGTATTGAGGATGAAACACTCAATCAAATAACTTGTTCGAGACAATTTCATTACAAATATGTCATTGCATCAGGTAAAAAACCCATAGACGGTGAGGATGCAAAGATAGAGCTGATGTTTGATAAAGACAGACTCTATTCAAATAAGCCTAAAGAAAAAGAGGATGGAACAGTAGATTTTAAGAATTTGGACATGGTTTATAATGTGCATCAATCCGATGTACTGGCGGTAAAAACACCTGCTAAAGATGGCATGGATGGCTGCAATGTGTTAGGACAGGTTGTAAAAGCTAAAAAGGGTAAAGATGTTAGGCTTCCACAGGGAAAAAACACCTATCTTTCAAACACAGAGCTTGAGTTATTAGCCACAATTGATGGGCAACTAGAATATGATAATAATAGTATCTATGTATCACCGATATATACAGTGAAAGGGAATGTAGATGCAAGTGTAGGGAATATTGATTTTTTAGGAAGTGTTGTTGTTAATAGAAATGTACTTAGTGGATTCACAATTAAAGCTCAAGGAAATGTTGAAGTAAGAGGATCTGTTGAGGATGCAATCATTATAGCTGGAGGCAATATTATTTTAGCATATGGTATACAGGGAATGGGTAATTCAAGACTTGAAGCAGGTGGCAATATCATCGCAAAGTTTGTTCAAAATAGTACACTTCAAGCAGGTGGTGATATCATTGCAGAAGCCATTATGCATAGTAAGGTTCAAGCGGGTAATTGTATTAAAGTTGATATGGGAAAGGGAAGTATTGTTGGCGGAGAGTCAGCAGCAGTTAATATGATTAGTGCAAAGACAATAGGTTCTGTTATGGGAGCTCCCACATCTATCCAGATAGGTATTTCTGGTGAATCCTATGACCAATACAAAGACTTAGCTAAAAGTTATGAAGCCAAAAAGCAAGAATTCAAAAAGGTTACGCAAGCCATTGAATTTTTGATAGAAAAATCAAAGCAAGAGTCACTTTCAAAAGATAAACTGATCATGCTCAAAAAACTTATGGATAACAGACCAATACTGGAAGATGAGCTGAATAAGAAAAAAGAAGAATATGCAAAATTAGCACAAATGGTAAGAGATGTTAATTCAGGATTGATTAAGGTTAGAGAAACCCTTTACTGCGGAACAAAAATTACAATAGGTAATATCATTAAATACGTAGATGAAAATTTTAATTATTGTACAGTGCAAAAATTAGAGGGCGATATACATATATCTCCATATTAATTGATAAAAGGCTTCTTTTAGGGCAATCATATTACAGTTCAACTGCCTTAAAAGAAGCCTTTTTTATATCTTAGGAAAATTTATAGTATAGGAGAAAGAAGCCTTGATATAGATTCTTTAAACTTAATAATAGCACTTCTATTTTGATAGATATCATGAGTAATTTCTCTGCAGTCTTTAAGATCCTCTCTAAAAGCCAAGGTAAGGTCACATGCAACTTTTTGATCATAAATAAAAGCATTAATTTCAAAGTTAAGTTTAAAACTTCGAATATCAAAATTTGCAGTACCTACAGAGCATATTTTTTCATCAATGATAAGCGTTTTAGCATGCAAGAATCCTTTTTCATAGGTATAGCATTTGATACCATAACGGACAAGCTCGCCAATGTAACTATATGTTGCCCAATATACAAAGGGATGATCAGGTTTGTTAGGAATCATAATATGCACATCGATTCCAGAGAGGGCAGCAAGCTTAAGTGCAGTAAAGAGTCCATCATCTGGAATAAAATAAGGGGTTTGAATATAGATACTTTGTTTTGCTTCATTAATCATTTTGACATAACCATTTAAGATGCTAGAGTGACTAGAGTCAGGACCACTGGATACAATTTGTATCCCTGTTTGGGATTGGCTTGGCTTAATATCATTTCTTATATATTGGGTCAGGGATATATTTTCTTTGGTTGCAAATCTCCAGTCAAGTAAAAACTGAAGGTTAATCATGGCAACAGCACTTCCCTTTATCTGGAGATGTGTGTCACGCCAATAGCCTAATTTTTTATTTTTACCAAGGTACTCTACACCAATATTAAATCCGCCTAAAAAAGCAGTTTCGCCATCTACGACACATATTTTGCGGTGGTTTCTATAGTTTAGACGAAGCTTTAATAAAGGGACGATAGAAGGAAAAAAGCATGCAATTTGAACACCAGCTGTTTTAAGCTCTTTAAAATAGGATTTTTTTGTTCTAATGCATCCCATATCATCATATAAGAGTAGAACCCTAACCCCTTCCTTTGCTTTTTGAATCAGTAAGGACTTAAGACGATCACCTAATTTATCAGGCCGTATAATATAATATTCAATATGAATATATTCTTTTGCATTTTCAATAGCCTCAAACATATGCTCAAATTTATCTTTCCCAGTTGTATAAATAGTAACATTATTATCATCAGTATATAAACTCTGATGCCCAACTAAATGAAGCCGAATGACACTTTGAGAGCTTTTGGTTACAGCATCTTTAAATTCACTTAAGTGGTAAGATAACCTTGTTTCCTGAGCATGGAGCAAAGCAAGATAACGATCTTCCTCTTCTTTTTTAGTGAAGGTTTTCCGTTTTCTCATGTCTTGACCTATGATAATATAGAGTATAAAGCCAACCACAGGAACAAAAAGCATAATCATAATCCATGCCCATGTAGTACTTGGATTTTTCCGTTCGAAAAAAATAACTGACATGGCAAGTAATATATTAATACAAAAGATAGCATCAACAATATTAAAACTAATATTAAACATAAGCCACCTCATAAGTTTTGTATTTATTCCATATATTAAATATTAACTTTTATTATGTAGATTCTATGTAGTCCATATAGAATTTGTGTAAATATCATACATATATTATAAGTATAGCATTCAAAATGAATATATTCTATAAATATTGTTTTAGGATTTAGTCTATGATATACTAAAGCAATCAAACATTATAAGGAGTGTGAAAAATGAACTGGGTTGTAGTTACTATTATATTAGCTGTCGTGCTTGCTGCACTCGTGGGATTATATTTTTGGGGTAAGAAAATGCAGAAAAAATATGACGAGCAGCAACAATTAATCAATCAAAATAAACAGGCAGCAACATTATTTGTTATAGATAAAAAGAAAGATAAGCTTGACAACCTTAAGCTTCCAAAACAAGTTAAAGATCAAATGCCTAAGTTATATAAAAATAGAAAAATGCCGGTTGTGGTTGCAAAAATAGGACCTCAAATTCAAACTTTCATGTGTGATGAAAGAGTATACGATAGTATTCCAGTAAAAAAGCAAATTAAAGTAGAGTTAGCAGGAATATTGATTGTAAATGTATTAAGTGGAAAATTACCAACACCTAAGAAAAAAGGCTTAAAAGCAAAAATGTATGATATGGCACAAAAAGGCAGCCAAGACAGTAATAACAGCAAAAACAACAATAATAGTAAAAATAAGAAGAAGTAAATCTGCATACAACCTATATGCAGATTTATTTATTTTTGGGAAAACATTAATTGAATAAAAAACCTCATATGAGTGACAATAATTTGATATAAGCGTGTTTTTCTATTTGAGGAGGTAAAACTGTGTTTTCTAAAAGAATAAAGTTTTTAAAGAAACTTTTAAAGAGATATTTAGATCATGGGGTAGCCGCGATTAGTGCACAGATGGCATACAATTGGATTTTAGCTTTTTTCCCTTTTCTTATTTTTTTGATTACACTTGCAACGTACACACCTATTACCATTACTTTAATACTTGATTATGTTAGAGAACTCGTGCCAGAGACTGCTATGACTTTTATTGAAAATACACTGAGTCAATTTATTGAATATAGAAGTCCAACACTTTTATCTGTAGGTGTTATTGCATCGATATGGACAGCATCGACAGCGGTTAAAAGTATGATCCGAGGTGTAAGGATTGCTTATGATGATACGCAGATAAGACCTTTTTGGCGAAGCCGGCTAGTTGCTATTATGTACACAGTGCTATTTGCAATTATAATACTTGCACTTATGATATTTTTAGTGTTTGGTAATATAGTTGGACACAATATGATTAACTACTTGAAGTTTGAAGCAAGCTGCTGTATGCCTATATGGAATAAAATACGTTTGTCAGTTTCAATGGTTTTAATCCTTGTGGCACTTTATCTTATTTATCGTTTTATACCAAAGCACGAAGGGAAATATAGATGTGTTTGGCCAGGGACAATTACGATAACATTGGTATGGTATGTATTCTCCATGTTATTTTCTCTTTATATAGACAATTATGCAAAATACAACCAAATGTATGGTAGCATAGGGGGGATTTTTGTTCTTTTAATTTGGCTTTATGCAAGCTGCACGTTGATTATTATTGGTGGAGAAATTAATGGACTTGTTGGAGAACTAAAAAAAGGTATTTCTTGAGATATAAGAACAAAAAATATATAATAATATTAACTATTTTGAAAAATTCAATAGTATGCTTAGAATTTGAATGTGCATTGAATTAGGATAGGAGATTATATGATAATAATAGATCAGTCATTTTACTTAAGAGATGGTTTAAATGTAGCAAAAGATTTAATTGGGAAAATACTTGTCCGAGAGTATCAAGAGAAGACATATCGTTATAAAATAGTAGAAACAGAAGCTTATATGGCACCAGAAGATAAAGCCTCTCATGCATATGGGGGGAAGCTTACGCCAAGAACAAGGCCAATGTTCGAACAGGGTGGCATTACCTATATTTATCTGATATATGGCATGTATCATTGTCTTAATATCGTTGCTCAAAAAAAGGGGACAGCTCATGCCGTGCTTATTAGGGCTTTAGAGCCTATAGATCAAGAATCAATTAATTTTGCTTCTGATAATAGGAATATAAAATCTAAGAAAATGTATGACCTTACTAATGGACCAGGTAAACTCTGCAAGGCACTGATTATTGATAAGAGTCTAAATGAGATTCTAGTGACCAAACAAAATCCACTTTATATAGAAGATGCACCAGCTCAAAAAAATATTGTATCTGATAAAAGAATCAACATTGCCTATGCAGAGGAATATCAAGATATGCCATGGCGATTCTATATAGAAGGAAATCCCTATGTATCCGTTTTAAAAGCTAAGTAAAAATAAAAGGTGGTAAATAGTATGAAAGTACAAGAAATCTATAAAAATAAAAAACCTACTTTTTCTTTTGAGATATTCCCCCCTAAGCAGACAGGGACACTTGAGAGCATTTATAGCACCATTGATGCATTAGCAAGTCTTAGTCCAGACTTTATGAGTGTGACCTATGGTGCAGGAGGAAGTAGTAGACAAAATACAGTCGAAATATGCAGTGCAGTTCAAAATAACTACAATATTACTGCACTAGCACACCTAACATGTATCGGTTCTAACAAAAAAGATATAGACGAAATACTAGAAAGACTTCAGACAAACAAAATTAAAAATATATTGGCACTCAGAGGAGACTTAGTTGGAGCAGATGGTTTAGGTGATTTTCGTTATGCGTCTGATTTGATACGATACATAAAAGATAAATATAATTTTGGAATCGTGGCAGCATGTTACCCAGAAAAACATATCGATGCCTATAGTATTGATCAAGATATTGAGCATTTAAAATATAAAACTTCCCAAGGCGTAGACCTTCTGGTAACACAGTTGTTTTTTGATAATAATATTTTCTATACATGGCTGGATAAAGTAAGAAAGGTAGGGATCAATATTCCGATAGTTGCTGGAATTATGCCTATTACTTCACCTAATCAGTTAGAACGATTAGTAACTCTTTGTGGGGCAAGTGTACCTGAAGGAGTTCAAAGGCTTATTAAAGCCTATCATCATAACAAAGCAGCATTAAAAGAAGCAGGAATAGCTTATGCAACGAGTCAAATTGTTGAGCTTTTAGCTTATGGCGTAGATGGCATACATTTATATACTATGAATCAAGCAGATATAGCACAGCGGATTAGTGAAAACTTAAGAGGTATATTATACGCATTAAAAGTAAAGAGGGCATAGATCAGTGAATATCAATCAATTGATTATACAAGAAGTGTTAAGATATATAAATGTACCCTATATGAAAGCTGAAGATGAGCTGAAACAGCAAATTGAAATGCTGTATGAGAAACTAGAACAAAGCGTAAGGGCAAAGCATACTTACAAGTTAGTAAATGTACAAATACAAGAAAACGAAGTTCTATTTTTAGATACGACCCTCAGGATTAAAAGCAAAGATTTAGCAGGTTTATTAAAGCATGCAAACCAGTGTTTTATATTAGCAGTTACACTAGGAATAGAAGCAGATCAAATGATTCACAAAGCACAGAAAATAAATATGTCTGATGCCGTGATACTTGATGCTTGTGCTAGTGTACTGGTTGAAAAAGTGTGTGACGATATAGAAAGCACTATTATGAAAACATTAAATGAGAATGAATTTCTGACGATGCGCTATAGTCCGGGTTATGGAGATGTCTCTATAGAAGTGCAATCTGAGCTTATTGACATTTTACAAACTGCAAAAGCCATAGGGCTTACTGTAAGTAAAAGTTATATGCTCCTTCCAACAAAGTCTATAACTGCTTTTATAGGAATATCTACAAAAAAGGAAAATAGACAAAAAAGCTGCTCAAGGTGTAATCTTAAGGAATCATGTATATATAGGAAAAGAGGAGATAAATGTGGGACTTGATCATATCAATAAAAAATTTTTATTTTTCGATGGAGCAATGGGAACCCTTCTGCAAAGAAAAGGTTTAAAATTAGGAGAAATACCAGAGCTTTATAACTTTGAGCATCCAGAAACTATTATGGAAATACACAGAGACTATTTAGAAGCTGGAGCTAATTTTGTCACAACAAATACCTTTGGGGCAAATAGGTATAAAATAGAAAAGTCAACTTATTCAGTGGCTGAGGTTGTAACGCAGGCTGTTAAGCTTGCCATAAAAGCTAAAGAAGACTTTAAAGAGGCACAAGTAGTTTTGGATATTGGATCTACAGGTAAAATGTTAAAGCCTATTGGCGACACCCCTTTTGAAGAGATCTATGAAGTCTTTAAAGAGCAAGTAGTAGCAGGCGAACAAGCAGGTTGTGACTTGGTACTTTTTGAAACCTTTACAGATATTTATGAGCTTAAAGCAGCCATTCTTGCAGCGAAAGAAAATACACATCTTCCAATATTTGCAACGATGAGCTTTGAAGAAAGTGGAAGAACCTTTTTTGGGACAGGTATTGAGGAGATGGTTACAACTTTAGAAGGACTTGGCGTAACAGCTTTAGGTGTTAATTGCTCGCTTGGGCCAAAACAGTTAATGCCTATTGTAGAAAAGTTATTAAGGATTACTTCAACGCCGGTACTTCTTCAACCCAATGCAGGCCTTCCTATAATAAAAGAAGGTAATGCAAGCTATGATATTACAGAAGATGAGTTTGCACAGTATATGAGAGAGTATGCACAAATGGGCGTTAGTATACTTGGAGGATGCTGCGGAACAAGTCCGTCTTATATTCAAAAAATGATTCGATTAATAGAAGGTGTAAATTATAAACCGATTGATGATAAAGAAATTACAGCTGTATGCAGTAACAGTATGACAGTTGTCTTAGATGACATTAAAATTGTTGGAGAAAGACTCAATCCAACAGGTAAAAAACTTCTTGCAGAAATGATAAGAAAAAATGATTTAGATTATCTTATAAAAGAAGCTATGAAGCAGGAAGAACAAGGTGCTCATATATTGGATGTCAACGTAGGGCTTCCAGATATTGACGAAGAAAGTACCCTTAAAAATGTTATTACAGAACTTCAAAGTGTAACAAAACTTCCTCTTCAAATAGATTCATCTAATATAAAAGCAATTGAAGCAGCCACAAGGTTATATAATGGCAAGCCCATTATTAATTCTGTAAATGGAAAGAAAGAAAGTTTAGATGCTGTTTTACCAATTGCTAAAAAATATGGAGCTTGTGTAATTGGGCTTACACTTGATGAGAATGGAATACCTGAAACAGCTGAAGGTAGGTTTGAAATTGCTAAGAAAATAGTGACGGCTGCAGAAGAAATAGGTATTCCAAAAAAGAATATTATTATTGATTGTTTGGTACTAACAGCATCTGCACAGCAAAAATTGGTACAAGAAACTTTAAAAGCAGTCAGACTTGTAAAAGAAAAACTAAGTGTAAAAACCATGCTTGGTGTTAGCAATGTATCATTTGGGCTTCCCAATAGAGGACTCCTTAACAAAACCATGCTTGCTTTAGCACTAGCACATGGACTAGATGCTGCGATTATGAATCCAGGAGATGAGGCCATGACAGAAATAATAGACAGTTTTAGAGTGCTTATGAATTATGATGAGGAAGCAAAAGACTATATTGAGAAAAATAGAGACCGCGTACAAGCTAAAGAAATGAACTTACCTGTGCAAGAACAAAGTTTCTCTATCGAACAGGCTATTATCCAAGGGCTTAGAGATCAAGCAAGGCTTGAAGCAATAGAGCTTCTTAAAAATGAACATCCTATGGATATTATTGAAAAATATATTATCCCAACCCTCAATAAAGTAGGAAAAGATTATGAAAAGCAGATCTTATTTTTACCACAGCTAATAAAGTCTGCTGAAGCTGCTCAATATATCTTCCAAGAAATAAAAATGGCACTGATGGAGGAGCAAAATAGTGAAGCAAAGCAAGAACAAATAGTTCTGGCAACAGTCTACGGAGATATACACGATATAGGAAAAAACATTGTTAAGGTCATTTTGGAAAATTATAACTACGCTCTTATAGATTTAGGGAAAGATGTGCCAAAAGAAGAAGTCCTTAAAGCAGTTAGGGAAAGTGAGGTAAAATTACTTGGCTTAAGTGCACTGATGACAACAACTGTAGCGAGCATGAAGGAGACAATAGAACTTGTGAAACAGGAGTGCCCTTGGTGTAAGGTAGTAGTGGGCGGTGCAGTACTGACAGAGGAACTTGCTTATAGTATAGGGGCAGATTACTATGCAAAGGATGCCATGGAAACAGTAAGAGCTGCGGATAGTGTATTTAATAGATAAATGGGGATTACACAGGCGATATTTGAAAATTCGAAATGTGCGTTCTATAGAGGGTTTCCTTGAAAAAGTTTACAATTCATATTATCATAGAGTAAAGGTGCTTGTTTATTCTAAAGGAGTGGATGCTATTGACATCAGACACATCTAGATATAAAGACAAGATAGAAAAACTTGAGCAGGAACTAGAGCAGCAGAGAGGAACACTTTGGTTACTTGGTGAGATTATGAAGCAAAGTGCAAATATAGAATCCTTTAAGCAGCTTATGTCGATATTAACCGATATGGTTATGGGTGTCATGGGGGTTACAAGCTGTTATTTATGCATAGAAAATGAAGGCAGGCAAGATTTGAAGATTTTTTTCAGAAGCAACAATTATGATAATCAATTTATGGAAACCAATCAAGAAATAGTGCCTCGCGATATAAAAAAATTAGATAAGCCACGTAAATTTACTTCTAAAGATATAATGGGTCCTATTCTTGAAGGCATGGATATTCCAAAAACAAGGTTAGCACTTCCACTTATAGCTTTTAGTGATAATAATATATTTGGAGCACTTGTCTTAGAACATGATGAAGATGACTTTTTTACGGAAAATAAAATAGCTTTTTTTGAAAATATTGCTATTTTTGTAGCACTGAATGCTAGAAACTCAAAGTTGTTTCAGTTAGTATCAAAACAAGCCAATATAGATGTTTTGACAGGTGTCTATAACAGAAGGTGTCTTACAGATAGAATTGAAGAAATTGTATCCATAAACAATGTACTATCTGTAGCAGTTATTGATACAGATAACTTTAAAAGAGTTAATGATACACTAGGCCATCTAAGGGGCGATGATCTTCTTAGAGCCATTTCACAAATAGCCAAAGGCTATGTTAGAGAGTTTGGCGGCAATGTTATTCGGTATGGAGGGGATGAATTTGTTATCCTTTTACCCAAGCCAATTGAAGAGAGTAAAAAAATTTTCGAAGACTTTAGAAATGCAGTAACTTATATACCTATCGTATATGATATTAAAATAAATGTCACTGTGACCATAGGTGTCTGCTCGTATCCTGAGATTTGTATGGACCTTGAAGACGTTGTGCGGATAGCAGACAATGCACTTATACGAGGGAAAAAAGAGGGTAAAAACAGAGTAGTTATAGCCACTACTAAGGACTATAAGAAAGACTAAGAGGAGATACACATGATTAATCAGTTAAGAGTAATGAGCATATTTGGAACAAGACCAGAGGCTGTTAAAATGGCACCACTTATCAAAGAACTTGAAAAAAGTAATATGATTGAGAGCATTGTATGTGTTACCGCACAGCATAGGGAAATGCTTGATCAAGTCATGGACATCTTTAAACTTAAAGCAGATTATGACCTTGATATTATGAAGCAAAGGCAAACCTTAACAGATATTACAACGAGAGTTCTTCAAGGTCTTGGAGAAGTACTAGATGAGACAAAGCCTGATATAGTTCTAGTTCATGGAGATACAACCACCTCTTTTGTGGCAGCACTTGCAGCTTTTTATAAACAAATAAAAGTAGGACATGTTGAAGCGGGGCTTAGAACCTACAATCGCTATGAACCTTTTCCAGAAGAGATGAATAGAAAGCTTACAGGGTCACTTGCTAATCTTCATTTTTCACCCACACCGCTTGCAAAAGAAAATCTATTAAAAGAGTTTGTTGATGAGAATAGCATATTTGTTACTGGAAATACAGTTATTGATGCTTTAAAAACAACTGTAGAAGAAGATTATCAATTCACTGTACAGGAGCTCAATCAAATTAACTATAACAAGCATAGAGTGATTACCATGACAGCTCACAGAAGAGAGAATCTTGGTAGGCCTCTTGAAAATATTTGCAGTGCAGTAAAACAAATTGCACTAGAGTATGAAGATGTAGAAGTTGTATATGCAGTCCATAAAAATCCTGCAGTTAGAGAGGTAGCAGAAACGATCTTAAAAGATATGCCAAGAGTTCACTTGGTGGATCCTCTGGATATTAAAGATATGCACAACCTTATGAGAAGATCCTATTTGGTGCTTACGGATTCAGGGGGGCTTCAAGAAGAAGTGCCTTCACTTGGTAAGCCAGTCCTTGTCTTAAGAAATGTAACAGAAAGGCCAGAAGGCATAGAAGCGGGAACACTAAAACTAGCGGGGATAGAAAAAGACACTATTTATCAAATGACAAAGGAATTATTAGAGGATACAGAGCTTTATCATAGAATGGCACAAGCTAAAAATCCATTTGGAGATGGAAGGGCTTCACAAAGAATTGTAGAGGCAATTCTTTATAGCTTTAACTACACTCATGAAAAACCAAAAGACTATAGTTATAAATAGGATGAATAAGCATTGGAACAAAACTCATTGTTGCAATGCTTTTTTAAACCTTAAGATTTTAGTGAGTTACTGGTAGATTTATGACAATTTATGTTAAAGAAATTAGCCCAAAATGTCGATAAAAAAAGTATATGAGTTGTAATTTTTATTATGAATTTTTGTAAACAACATTTTAATGAATATATGACATTTCGAGGGGGAACGATCATGAAGAAAGTGGCAGTATGGCTATTAATGCTATGTATTGTTTTTTCAAGCATTCCAGTAACACCAGTTTTCGCAGCAGATATGGTTTTGGTTAAGTCTTCAAGAGGACTTACTGAGAATTTAGATATTGTTAATCAATTAGGTAAAGAAGAAGCTGCTGTTGAATGGGATGTATCTCAGGTAATGGGTAAGTATACATTGACTTATTATATAGGTCTTATTAATGGGGAAACCCAAAAGATAGAAGCAGATTTTGATGTGCAACAAAGTGCTGTAGATATAGAAATCAAAGTATCACAAAATAAAGTGCTTCAGACATTAGATTATCAAAAGAAAAAGTATCCCTTTACTCAAGAACAATGGCTTCCTGTAGTTGTGACAGATACCTTTACAGATACAATAGATAGAACAAATAATTTTGAAACCGGAAGTAGCTTAAAAATAGGAAATAGTTTAAAACTTAGATATAAATTAGCAGATGGAAAGTTACTTGTATGGACCAATCAAATTCAAAAGGGCGATATAACACCTTTTGGTTTAGTTCACGAGGATGGTCAAAGTGCCAACATAAATGTTCTTACTGGTATTAGGGAGTTTAAAGGAGAACCTATTCATCTAGATGGGAGCTTAACGCAAACGGTTACTAGTGTAGATATTCCAAATGCATTAAACGAAGAAGCAGGCTCTAAACCAGGGATAAAGGTATCCTTTAAACAGCCTAGAAGTATCAATGCTGCATCAGAGACTTTTGTTGATTTACCAGCAGACAGTGGATACACGGCGTCTTTAGTTATGAGAGATTATGTAGCAGAAAATGCACTGCAAGTAAACTTCCCGATGAGTCCTGATGCACCAGTTTCAGGAGGTAATGGAGGAAAACTTATCTATGACCCAGTAAAAAGCATGAATAGTATATATTTTGTGAAGGATAAGACATATGCTGGCACAGATCAAGATGATGTAGTAGAATGGAAAACTTTAGATTCTAGCCGTATGATTGAAGAGATGTTTTTACAAATTGCAGGATTTGATACAAAGTTTGAGCCAGATGGAATGGCTTATACTTATGTCCAGTATACAGTTGAGAGAAGTAATAGACAGGATGCAAAGTTAAAAATAAAACCTTATGAAGGGTTAAAAAACACCAAAGTTATTTATCATGTTTATACAAGCTATGTCGATCAACCAGAGCATTTAGGTAATTGGGGAAACCCAATCGTATCCCATACATATATTCCTAGTCAGGGACAAGATGATAAGTTCATAACAGTATCAGTTCCATTTAACGAGCGCTATACAGATCAATATTACAAAATAGAAATAGAAGTGTTTGGGCAAATCTTGCATTCACAGAAACTTCACTATATGGCACAAAATGATTTAGTTATTCCACCACCTACACCGCAGATTAGAAATATTGATAATATCTATGTCATACCAGATATTACAGCAGACAAACAGCCTCAGGCTATCGGCTTTAATTTAGAATGGAGTGCCCCTATCAATAAGGCAAGTAATCCATTTCTTATAAACCTTTTAAAAGAAGGTAAACTTTACTATGAAATGTTTTTATATGAAGATAAATCACTATCGGAAGTTTCAAGAAGGTATAGCAAAGTATTTGAGGTAAGTCTTGAGGATGATGAGGTCGTAGTAAAGCCTTATTTGGGAACAGCTGGAAAAGATGGCTATGATGCTTCAAAAAGGTATTATCCAAGTAGTGAAAGTTTTTTAGTAGAAAGAATAGCTCTAAAGAAAAATCCTAATGCTATGTGGGAACAATTAAATATGCCAGCTAATTATCTAGAGCAATTTGATTATCCAGGTGCTTCAGAGGTGTCTGTAACAGATGATTTAAACTATAAAGTTCCAAATACTTATTATGTTACCATGAGGGCTGTTTATGATTCAAATCTAGTAAGTGCAAAGCTTTCAGTTAGTGCTGAGTCTAATCCAGTTTCTGTAACCTTAGACACGAAAGAAGATGTTATTCCAGTGCCATCTATCTTTACAGATAAAGAAGATACAGCAGATAAAAATGTTATTGAACATGACATAACATTTAATAATGTTTCGATTGAAAGCTATGTTCAAAATATGTTAGAACCAGCAGGATGGGCTCTTTTAAATCCTAATCAAAGAACTTATGAAGTTTATTTATATCAGGAAAATGGAGTAGGATTAACAGAAACAGATTTACTAAGTGCACAGGCTGCTGCACATACAGATGGCAAGGTTACACTTCTTGATCAGCATAGACAAACGTTAAGACAAGGCGGAAGCCTAAGAATAGATTACACAAGTAACATGAATGATGGAAACACCACACTTAAGTTTATAGGACTCGATGCTAATCAGGCATACTATATTCGTGTGCGTGTAAGATTAGATTTATCTCATGCAAGTTATGGAGAGACTAGTAAGTATTCACTCTTTTCAAAGGTTTATCCATTTACAACCTATACAACGCCTAAGCCTCCTACTACAGAGGATAATGTTCCGCCAACACCAGGTAATATTTACATTGTTGATCAACCAAACAATACAACGGTAACCATAGGTTGGGACAAAGCAAATTTTGTTCCAGAACAAGATGCAGAATTGTATTATGAACTCCTTAGATCAACAGATCAGAAGGCAACTAAGGAAGAATTAAATAACCAAAACACAAATGCACTCTTAAGGAGTAAGGATTACTTTGCAGGTTTTAGGTATCGAGAAAGTGAAGGCTATATTAAAACCTTTGATAAAAGTATACCAGACCAGCAAGGACCATGGGTTGATTTAGATCCGAAACAACCGACAAACAAATTGCAGCTTACAGATGATAAACTTTCACCAAATACCATTTATTATTACTATATACGTACAGTATATGTTATTAATGGGGAAGAAGCACGTTCACAGTGGATTATGCTTCCAGTAACCACATCCCCTGTAGATAGGCCAATTAGACTTAAGGTTGAGGATTATAGGAATTATCCTTATGACCCAAAAGTGGAAGTTGTCATTAGTTTCTTAGCACCTATTCCAAAAGATGCAAGTGTCCCTGAGGAATATGATTTTGATATTGCGGTTAAGGGTGAAGAAGATGATGACTTTAAACTGAACTATTCGGTTTCAAGGGTGACATCTAAGGAGGCACCTAGTGCTGTACCAGAAGGGTATACCCACATGGTTTACAAGATTACAAACTTAAAACCAGGTAAACGCTATGATATTAAAGTAAGGACGGTTGATAAAACCAAGGCAAAAGAAGATGGTGTTGATTATCCAAGGTCACTATATTCAGAAATGATTACCTATAGGACGCAGTTTGACCAAGATGAGCAAGATAAAGATAATGCTTATGAGGAATATCTAGAGCTTTTTGATATGGAAGCAGAAAAACTACGAAGGAAGCCTTATTGGACTGTTGATGATTCAAATAAAGGTGTTTATAAGTATAGGAAAGAGTACATCAGTGGGGAAATAGCTATGCAAAGCGAATACTTATTGGTAAACACAGATGCGTCAAAGCTTTATTACTATTTTCCAGCGAGTATGTTAGATGAAGTAGCAAATCAAGGAACTACACTTAAGGCACAGGTAGAAGGTGTGAGTGCTTTTATAAGACCGTATACTTTAACATCTGAAAATGAAGATATTAAGGAAGCAATTGATAGGATACAAGAAGACAGGATAGAAGATTATTATATATGCTTTGAGTTAGATGCAGTAGCTGGAAAAGTTATTGTAGAAGGAGAACAATCCCTTTCTCCAAAAATAACTATAGAAATGGATATTGTTTATCTAAAGCAAAAGGACAAAGTGATAGAAGAAGCTATCATGGAAGAACTTAATTTGCTCATAGAACAAGGCCGTTTAGATGTTATTGATGTGCTTAAGAAGGAATTAGATAAAGGGAAAATAGATGAAGATAGACTTAAAGATATTGTAGATGATGTTATAGCTAAAATAGCAAAAGAACATAAGAAGGACGTATCAAGAATACTTGATAGAAACAACCAAAAAGTAACTTCTGTGGACGTCATAGAGAAGGCTGTGTTGATTGTAAGTAATATAGAAAGTTATAGTGCTCAGGCCTACTACTATGACGGGGCATGGCGTATGGTTCCTTCTTTTATGATGCAAAATGGCTTTGCAGTAGAGGCAGATAAACTCGGAAGTTATATTTTCTCTGGAATAGCAGGTATTGCAACAGCTATTGTGGATATTCCAAAGGCTTCAGATGTTATATCAAAATATACTTTAACGGACTTCTTTAAGATTGATGCCATCAACTTGAGCAAAAATGCTACAAAGAGACAGGTTTATGGTAGCATTGCAAGAATATTAGGAGCCAATCGGGGTGTGGATTATCAGAAATATCTACAACAACAAGGCATTAAAGGAATATCAAGTGTAGGGCTTGATTTGCCAATAAGGCAGGATGAGGCTATTTATGTCCTTATGCAAGCCTATGAAAAGATCTACAATAAAAAAGTAGAAAGTATTAAGGTCAAGAATAAGCAGGGCATTAAAAATATAGGTGCATTTCAAGAATATTATAGAAACTATGTTTATGCTGCTACGGAACTCAAGATAGTGGTACCAGTAAATAGCATGATTGTACCAAGTAAGTTTATGACCAATAAAGAAATACTAGAAATGATTACAAAGATGGTAACAAGATAGGGGGAGACTAGGTGATTCAAAAGAAACATTTTGCTAAGATATTTGTTGTAATCTATATAATAGTCAATCTCCAAATAGATGTATTGGCCAATGCACAAAATCCTGTAACGAACTTATATGAGCCCATAATAACCCATACACAAGTCTCTGATTCTATTACAGGAAGGCAAACTATTTTGCCATCTATTGAGCTTAAGTGGGAGGTTCCAAAGGATAACCCTATGCCTAATACAGGGGCAACATCTAATGATAAATTAAAACCCGATTATTATGAAATATATCTAAAAGATGTAGCAAAAGGGACACAAGTAAAAAGTGGTGAAATAAGAGGACTTACAGCTAAATTGGAAAATGAAATAAGTGGCATAAAAAATGGTACTCTTTATAATGCTCAGATTGTTGCACAACATGAGCATACTTATGTTGATGACTCAGGAAATGTTCGTAATGAGCGTGCACCACATATCAGTAATTCATCAGCGAATACTTACTTTATTACTGATTTTGATACGCAAGTAAATGGTGTAGACGGGAAACTAGAGGTTTCTTGGGAACACATACCAGGGATAGAATATAGAGTGGGATATGCCCAAGGAAACTATCCTAAAAAGGATTTATTCCCAACAAACAAAGTTGAATTTACTGTAACAGAAAGTGATATTACAACATACAAAGATGCTGAAACAGGAAGACAAAGAGCAAAAATCGTATTATCAGACGGCATTGTTCCTGGTCAGATTTATTCAGCTTATGTCTATCCACGTACAGAAAGAACAAGTGACAATCAAGTTATTTATGCAAATAAGACTTCGCCAAAAGTAGCAATAGGTGTTACGGAAGTATCTTTAAGAGTATTTAATGTAGGTAAAGATAGAATTCGGTTAGAATGGAACATAGAACCTGAAATACTTCAAGGACAAAGATATCAGCTGATCCAAACAGAAATATATGAGCAAACAGTAGGCAGTCAAAATCCTCATTTGATCACTACCTTGCATGGCATATCAGGTGCTCAGTTAGGCTATTATGAATACCGTGAACCAGATGAAAAATCGGAGTATTATGCAGTCTTTATTTTTCAGAACATAGTAGATGGTAGTTATCTAATACCAAATCCACAAACCAATAGAGTACTATATACACCTCATGAGTTAAGGGAAAAACCAGTTCAGCCTAAGGTTCCAAAACCAGCAAGTGAAAACACTACCCTTACAAAAGATCATCTTGTAACCAATGATGACGTTTACGATTTATCCCATACCTTCCATACAAAAACTGGGGGGCAGCCTGAAATATCTATCGTGTGGGATGCTCCATATAAAACAGATAATGAGGGAAATAAGTCAGTTGAGTATGAAATACTGTATGATATTTGGATATCAGATGATTTAGAGACTATAAGTAGTGATGAATTAACACCAATCATACAAGATCTTAAGTATTCAAGTAGTTTAGGAGAAGATTCACTTCTTTTCAATACGAGAAGAGAAGTGGTTGGGTTTAAGAAAACACTCAGTCAATATTATACAAAGGATGGGCAACTTCGCACGTTAAATACGAATAAAACTTACTATATCAAGCTCATTGCCAAAAGGCCTTATGGAGATAGCGTAGAAGAATCACTGCCTACTATTGTATCCATAACTTATGGTAAGGAAGGAGATATTTTTGTTCCACCAGTATTAGGAAGGCCACCACTAAGGTTAAAGGAAGTTACAAACAATACAGCAACACTTCAGTGGCTTGAAAAATGGTATGAAATTACTTCCAATAATCCTTCAGAATATAGTGAGGAGGAGCAGTTCTTAGCTAGACAATGGAATCCTAGGGTATATACGGGAACTACTCAGTTACCACCGATTCGCTTTATTGGTTCACAGCTACTTACAGAGCATATATTAAAGACTAACGCACATGTAGAGCAAGTGAAAAATGCTGTAAAAGATCAAACAGGTGACAGTAGCTATTATGATAACCACTACTCAGATAGAAGTGTTACGTTAGGAAAAGACGTGCAATATGAAATGAAGGTTCTTCCTTATGATACACTAAATAAACAGCTTATCGATTACAACGAAAATACTTCCAATAAGATAGGTATTGAGGAGTGGATTGTAATCAATGAAAGTGATTCAACAGATGGATGGAAAGCTATTACGCCAACAGAGCGTGATGAAAATGATGGATTAATTTGGAAAGAATATAAGGAAAATGGTTTAACACCAAATACACGTTATGTTCTTTTAGTTAGAGCATATAGGATTGCAGAAGATGGAACGAAACAAATGCAAACATATCCAAGTTATGTTATGTGTACAACCTTATCTGATTATATTGATCCAGAAGAGACACCAAAAGTGCCAGAACTACATTTGGAAGGTAAGACAGATACGTCAATTAGCGTATGGTGGACATACAATAGTAGTTTTGACTACGAAATCGTGTATAGCAAGAAAAATAAAGTAGAAGAAGCAGAAGTGTGGGAATTTACTATTTCAGATGATCCAAAAAGTGAAACATACTTAAGTAATGGTTCAAAGGCAGTTGTTACAATTAAAGGATTGTTTCCGGATACGACATATAATATTTGGATAAGGGCAAAGCAAAAAGCAGGTGATAAGGTTTCTGCGTGGAGTAATCCAGTAACTGCTACAACAGATGCAGTACCTACGCCGCTGCCACCAATGGGACTTGGCATAGCATCAAAGCAAAGCCTTTTAGATTTAGGTTTAGATTTTCCAGCAGTTGGGAAAGATTATATTACTGTTGAATGGACAAAAGATCCAAATGATAATGTGGACACCAATACAGATGGATCAATTAGCAAGGAATATCAGTATGTGGTTGAGTTTGCAGATAACCTTGAGTTTTTAGATAGCATCACGGTTACCACTAAAGATGAAAATAGTAAGTCAACAACCTCTGGTGAGAGCCAAGCTGCCAGTATACTATCTAAGACGATCATTCGTTTTAATGGCCTTATAGCAAATAGACCTTACTATGTACGTGTTAAGACAGTATTAATTTATAAAGATTTAAATAGTGAAAGAGAAATCATAAGAGAATCAGAGTTTACACAGTCTATACGCGTGCTTACGCTAAAATCTGATGACGAATATGATGGCGGCGGAAATGAAAATGTTGTGATTTATGAAGAAGCAGTAAAAGAAGGTATTGTAGATGGTATATGGACATGGGAAATTGTAGATTCAAATAAAATTGTATCCGATATTATTAAGCGGAAAGAGTATTTCTTTACTATTAATTTGCAAAGATACAAAAACAATACATCCTATACTACAAGAAGAATCAATATGCCTAAACCCGTACTCGATACTTTAATTAATCAGAAAAAGGCAATAAAGATACAAACAGAGTTAGGTGTTTATGAGATCCCTGCCACTGCAATAGCTTACTACACTGCTAAAGGTGATGCCAAAGATATCGTACAGTTTCAACTTCAGCAAATTTATTATTCAGACATAGCAACAGTGCTAAGAGATTACCCAGAGGTGTTTGCAAAAGCAGAAAAGTTGACGATAGGTGTGAAAGGCAAAAACTATATGAAACCTGCATCTAAGGCAGACGGATTAGTAAAAGTAAGTTTTAAATTAGATGGGATAAACCCTAATAAATATAAAAATATTAATGCTTACTATTGCCCTGAGGTAAGTGGAGAATGGGTTAAAGTAGAGCCTATAGTGGATACGGCAAATGACATTTCGTATATAAGCTTTAAGACGCAGCAGATAGGCACTTATGCATTGTTTGAAAGACAAAGTATAGCACCACCACTTTATTCAAGTGAATCTATGGATCTTTTACAAGATAGCTATACCATAGTTGGTTTAGGAAGTGCCTATAAAAATAGTACTTTGGTGCATTCTAACCAATATATTAATTTATTATTAGGAATGGCACAAAATAAAGCGACTATTGATTTAACAGCAGAAGTATCTAGTGAAACAAAAGAAAAAGTTAAAACGATAGGATTATATATTAGTTCTAGTACAGGCTATATTACACAAGAACAAGCATTAAATGGGGTTGTTAAACTCTATGAGCTTAAAACAGGTTATAAGATTAAGCCATCTACTATGTCCTTTAATCATGTGAGCAAGAACTATAGGGAAAGTGTTGCAAAGGCTTATGCTATTGGATTAATCACAGACATTGATCCACAGGCAAAAATAACCTATAGCATGCTTTGTGATTGGCTTGTAAAAGTTAATTAACGCAGAATTGAATAAGAATTGAATAAAAGATAGAAAAACTTCCCATAATCATAGTGTAAGATAATGGTAATTGCACATAGTAAAACTATTTGTTTAACATGTGCATCCTATAACATGATATGGGGAGTTTTTTGTATGAGAAAAAAACACAGTATAATGATAGTCATTACTATGATTTTATCAACAACTTGTATACTAGGCGTGAGCCTTTACGATACCAAGAGTGAAACAGTTACTAGGATATATCAAGCAGTTAACAATCTTCAAATTAATATAACACAAGCAGAAGTTAATTTTAGTCTTGTTAAAGAAGGAGATAAGCTTACTGAAGATGAGCTGTACGCCATGAATACTGAATTTTCAGAAATCCTGTCACATAATGAAGCGTGCTCTAAGTTTTGTAGCCAAATCCATGGCCATACAGTAAGCTCATCTATGTGGCAAGAAGAGAATAGTTTTAACTTACAGCTAATAAGCTATAGCAACACCCCAAAATTTGTTATGAACATTAAAAGTCAAGCCCAAAATAATTTTAAGACGACAGCTAAAATGCATATAGAAGGATATGGACATGTAGAAGAGATTCAAAAAATAGATAATATCAGGGAGCTTACATGGAGAGTCTATAAAAAACTAAACAAGACGCCAAAGGAAAATCTTATATTTCATGCATATGTCAATAAAAAGTTAAATAGAGAGGAGATGCAGCAATACGCAGCTAAACTCTATGAAAGTCTAGAGGCAAAACCAAGGCACTTCTATCAGGATGATTTAAATCAAACGACAGCTGCATTCTACGGATATACGAAAGAATTTAATCAATATGTATTAGATGAGAAGGGAGAAAAGTCAAACATACAAATAGGATTTTCTTACGATGAAATACGAGATAAGACATATATTGTTATAGCATTTCCTTTTTATAATGAAGTTTTTTGATTCATAAACTTGTCTTACTTTCCATATAATATAGAGAAGTATGGTTTTCTTATTACTCTAGACACTGCTTTGTTTTTAAGTGTACAAGGAAGGTGAAGAGATGGATAAATGGATTAAAGTACTAATTTTTATATGGAGTGTTTTATTTGCATTACCTTATGTGCTCATACAATTAAGTGGATATAATACCAATGCTACACTTAGTCAAAAGTTGTTAGAATCTAAGAATTTAAAAGAAAATCTTAAGGAAGAAACTGCCGATCAAAAAGTTGACGCATTAATAGAAGCTGAAGAAGTCATAGCAGCACTTGCGAAGGCAATTCCTTATACATACGAAATGGATACACTAAGGGCGCAGGCAATTATTACGAGAACTTATTTAGCAAGAAGGAAGCTCAATATAGCACAAGAAGGAGAACTTAAAAAATATTCTGAAGAGGAAATGAAAGAAATATGGAAAGAAAACTATGATAAGATATATGATATTTATTACGAAGCAGTAACAGATACTAAGGACTTAGTTATTTACTATAATGACGAACTGATTGAGCCGGTATATCATAATGCAAGTGGTGGGAGCACCAGGGATTCAATAGATGTATATGAAGTAGATATTCCTTATCTTAAAAGCGTAAACAGTCCGCAAGATACTATCATACAACAAAATGAATTTGAAAAAGAGGAATTTGTTTCCTCACTTAAATCAAAATATCCAGAGATTATAGTGGATGAAAAAAGTATAGAAAATCAGATTCAGATTATAGAGCGGGACAAGTCAGATTATATCAAGCAGATTCAAGTTGGCAATGTGATCATAAAAGGAGAATTGTTTAGACAATTATTAGGACTACATTCAAGTAATTTTAAAGTCGTTCTATCAAATAATAAACTTGTTTTTGTGACTAAAGGGATTGGACATGGTGTTGGATTTAGTCAAAATGGTGCTAATGAAATGGTTAAATCAGGGAAAAATTATGAGGATATATTAAATTATTATTTTAAGGATATATCAATTAAAAAAATAGAAGAATAATAAATACTAAGTGTATAATATTACCAACCTCTGTCAATAATCTAGTCATCGGAGGTGTAATAGATGAACAATTTAAAAAAATTCTTAAAAAAGTATGGTTTTTACTTAGCATTATTAGTAGTATGCATTGGTGCTGTGACAGCAGTCTTTTTGTTACCAAATAATAAAGGAAATATAGCAGAGCAGCCAAACCCATATGCAGAAAACAAAGCAGTTGCCGGAAGCGATGCTCAGGATCCTATTCAAGAAGGAGACCAGCAAAGTGGAGAATATCAAATAGATATTACCTATGATGAAAGTGTATCAGAAGAGGCAAAAGAGGAAACCAATCAGCAAGTAGCAGTAAGTGAAAATAGTGCAGATAAGCAAAATGAAGAAAGCAAGGTTGCTAATGAAGAAAAAACTGAAACCAAAGAAGTAGCAGCAAAAAGTTTTGATGAAACAACAGCTTCAAAGCTTGAAAAGCCATTTATGGCAGACAATGATAGCATTGATTTTCCTGTTTCAGGGGACATTATTGTTCCTTATACAGACGATAGCTCAAGATATTGGTATAGCCAAGCATTAAATCAAACGATGCGTACTTACGGGGTTTGTATAGGTGCAGCAAAAGATGAACCAATTAAGGCAGTTACCCATGGTATTATTACCGATATCATTGACGATGCAACCACCATTGATGACGGATTTATCACATCTTTTGGCAAAGTTATTGTGTTAGAAGCAGGAAATGGCTATGTCTTTAGATATGGTGTTCAAGGTGGCACAGTTAACAAAGATTTACTTGGAAAAGTTGTAGAAAGAGGAGACGTGATTGCACAAGTAGGTAAGGCACAAGGTGCTTATGCAAACTTAGGAGAAAGTGTCTACTTGCAACTGCTTCATGATGGAGAAGTCTTAGATGTTACCAAGTTCCTTGACAAAAACTAGATAATTAGAGAATTAGGCTTATTGCTAATAACCATGGCAATAAGCCTGATTTTTTGAGTGAAAGCGTCAGTTACATAGTTTTTTATGAGTTTTAGTAATAACTGCAAAGGACCTGGCATATGATTAATCAAGAGTTGTATTAAGGGGGGCCTTTCCTTTGAAACCGTATATAGAAGAAAGAGCCATAGAAGCTGCAAAGTATATTATTCATTCAAATGCTACAGTCCGAGAAACTGCAAAAAAGTTTGGTATAAGTAAAAGTACTGTTCATAAAGATGTAACAGAACGACTTGAAAAAATAAATCCAAAGCTTGCAAATGAAGCTAGAAAAGTACTAGAACTGAACAAAGCTGAAAGGCATTTGCGCGGTGGGCTCGCTACAAAGGAAAAGTATGGTTCTATAATAAAATAACAAAAATAATCCTATAGCACTCTATTTTTTGAATAGAGTGCTATAATTATTTTGCATTAGTATAATATTTAATGTATAATAATATCATTATAACAGAAATAACAACATTTTTCCTTAAAATGGGATAAATGTAAAAAATATATAATAAATATGTTGAAATTAAGAAGGAGAAAAGCTATGTTTGGATTTGGTACAGATATTGGTATTGATTTGGGGACGGCTTATGTGCTGGTATATGTAAAAGGCAAAGGCATTGTACTCAAAGAGCCATCTGTAGTAGCAGTTAAGACAAAGACAAATGAAGTGATGGCAGTTGGTGAAAGTGCAAGACGTATGTTAGGACGAACCCCTGCAAATATTACAGCGATAAGGCCGCTGAAACAAGGGGTTATATCAGATTATGACGCAACCGAGCAGATGCTTAAATATTTTATATACAAAGCTATTGGCAATAGACTTGTTAAACCAAGAATAGGAATATGTGTACCAAGTGGTGTTACACCTGTTGAAAAGAAGGCAGTAAAAGATGCGACAAAGCAAGCAGGAGCTAGATATGTTGAAACAATAGAAGAACCTATTGCAGCGGCCATTGGAGCGGGAATTGACATAGGTAGACCATGTGGGAGCATGATCGTTGATATTGGTGGAGGCACTGCGGATATTGCAGTTATTTCTCTAGGCGGTGCGGTAGTTAATAAATCAGTGAAGGTTGCAGGAGATGATTTTGATGATGCTATCGTAAGATATATGAGAAAAAAACACAATATGCTAATAGGTGAACGAACAGCTGAAAATATTAAAATAAAGATTGGAACTGCATGGGAAAGAAGTGATCAGCCAACCCTTCATGTGCGTGGTAGAAACTTGGTAACAGGATTACCAAGAGATATAGAAGTTGATTCTTATGAAATTAAAGAAGCATTAAATGAACCCGTTATGAATATAGTTGATGCTATTCACTCAGTGTTAGAGACAACACCACCTGAGCTTGCTGCAGATATAGTGGAACGTGGTATTGTATTAACAGGGGGTGGCAGTCTTCTCAATGGTCTTGATAAACTGGTGTATCACAAAACAGGTATTAATGCAGTCATTGCAGAACATGCTATGTCTTGTGTTGCAATAGGAACAGGCCTTTGGATAGAGGACAAGTATACGAAGAATTTTTACAAAAAATCTAAAAGTTAAAGTCTAGGGGTGATCAGTGTGCTTAGAGGATTGTATATTGGAGCAACAGGCATGAATGTTCAGGCAAAAAGGATGGAAGTTATTTCAAATGATATTGCAAATGCAAGCACAACAGGTTACAAAAAGGATACTGCAGTCGTATCATCATTTAGAGAAGAATTGTATACAAGATTAAATGATCAAAAAAATAATGTACCTAATAATAGACCGATAGGGACAATGACCTTAGGAGCAAAAATAAATGAAGTTTTTACAGATTATTCACAAGGGTCATTGATTAAAACAGATAATATGGTAGATTTAGCAATTCAAGGCGATGGTTTCTTTGTGGTTCAGACACCAAATGGAGAAAGATATACAAGGGACGGAAGCTTTGTGATTAATAGCCAAGGGGCTCTAGTTACTAAGGAAGGCTATGCGGTTATGGGGCAAGATGGGCCAATTAACTTTGATGAAGAATTTATGCAAAACGGTGGAGAAGTAACAATTAAAGAAGATGGACAAGTTTTAAGGGGTTTAGAACTTATAGATACTCTTAATTTAGTAAGCTTTGAGAATAATAACCAACTTGTTAAATTAAATGACAATTTATACGAGGGACAAGGTGCCAGACTTCCTTTTACAGGAACACTGATGCAAGGATATGTAGAAGCAGCTAATGTGAATCCAGTAACAGCTATGGTAGACATGATTACTGTATCAAGAGCTTATGAAGCAAATCAAAAGGTTGTTCAAACTTATGACCAACTACTTGGAAAAGCAGTAAATGAGGTAGGCAGACTATAAAAATGGAGGGATTCTTATGATAAGAGCATTATGGACAGCAGCATCTGGTATGACGTCACAACAATTGAATGTTGATACTATTTCAAATAATCTTGCAAACGTTAATACAGTAGGATATAAAAGGGAAGCGACTAATTTTAAATCTCTGCTCTATCAAAATCTTACAGGTCCAAATGATGAAGTGAATAGGCCAGAGCCAATGCAAGTAGGACATGGCGTAAGGGCAGTTGGAAGCAGCCGTAATTACTCTATGGGTATTTTACAGCAGACAGATAATCCTACAGACATAGCAATAGAAGGAAAAGGCTTTTTTAGTGTTCTTAAAGGAGAACAAATTACATATACAAGAGATGGAAGTTTTAGATTCTCTATGACAGAGGATGGCACCTATGCACTAGTAACCTCTGATGGCTATCCTGTTTTATCTACAGAAGGTGAGCCAATTGTTATGGATAACACCATACCAGTAGACTCTCTTAGAATAGGCATGGATGGTTCTTTAGGTTATATGGATGAAGCAACGAATACACTAATTAATTTGACACAGATAAATATTGTGCAATTTCCTAACGTTAATGGGCTTGAAGCTATAGGAAGTAACTTATACATAGAGACACCTGCATCAGGGGTTCCAATTTCTGAGGCTGAAGGAGAAGATTTAGTAAGAAGTAACTTAAAATCAGGTTATTTAGAAGGATCTAACGTACAAGTAGCTGATGAAATGGTTAAGCTTATCGTAGCTCAAAGGGCTTATGAGTTAAATTCAACAACAATTAAAACGGTAGATACGATGTTACAACAAGCTAATGAACTCAAAAGAGGCTAGTAGCAAGGGGGAATAAAACATGGAAATTCGCTCAATCAATATAGGGCAAGAAATGCAAAAGCTAATGACGACCACCATAGATGAGAAGACAAATATAGACTTTAAAGAAGTTTTTGAACAAGCAACGAAAGAAAAGGATAATGAAAAAATTAAAGAGGCTTGTGAAGAAGTTGAAAGCTATATGATCTATCAACTGTTTAAACAAATGAAAAAGTCAACCACTTGGGGAGAAACACTTATTCCAAAGGGTGATTATGAACAGGTATTTGAAGATTACCTAACTAAGAGTCAGACTGAGGAGATGGTAAAAGCAGGAGGCATTGGCCTTGCTGACATGATGTATAAACAGCTATCAAGAAAATAAGAGGACTTAAGATTGCATGTTGACAAGATAGTTTGTGGATGTTATTCTAATAATTAATTAAATAATGTATTCTTATCCAGAGAGGTGGAGGGACAAGGCCCGATGAAACCCGGCAACCAGCATTGATAACTTCATGCAGTGGTGCCAATTCCGACAAATAAAATTTCATTTTCTCTTTTAAATAGGAGGTTTTATTTGTAAGATGAGATCAAATATTAGATATTATGACCTCATTGATATGAGGTCTTTTTTATTAGATTATTATTAAGGTTATTATGAAGCATACTATTAAGAATACTATTATTTAGAAGATTATGTTTAAAGGTTATTCAAAATACTAAAGGAGGAATATTATGGGAAAGAGACTTTTTACTTCAGAATCAGTAACAGAAGGACATCCAGATAAAATTGCTGACCAAATTTCAGATGCTGTATTAGATGCTATCTACAAAGAAGACAATAGGGCAAGGGTGGCTTGTGAGACAGCTGTAACAACTGGGCTTGTATTAGTTATGGGAGAGATTACAACAGAGTGTTATGTAGACATTAATAAAATAGCTAGAGAGACAATTAATCAAATAGGATACAACAATCCAGCGTATGGGTTTGATGGGAATTCGTGCGGGGTTATTGTTGCCCTAGATGAGCAGTCTCCAGATATAGCTATGGGTGTTAACAAGGCACTTGAAGCAAGAAAAAGTGAGGTTTCCATAGATCAAGAAGAAATTGGTGCAGGAGATCAAGGGATGATGTTTGGATTTGCATGTGATGAAACACCTGAACTTATGCCACTTCCTATATCACTTGCCCATAAATTAACGAAAAGACTATCAGAAGTAAGAAAAAATGGAACATTAGCTTATTTAAGACCAGATGGAAAATCTCAAGTAACTGTTGAATATGATGACTATACACCAGTTAGGATAGATGCAGTAGTTGTTTCTACTCAGCATGCTGAGGATGTAACACAAGAACAAATTCACCAAGATATTATGAAATATGTTATTGAGCCTGTAATACCAAAAGAACTCATTGATCAAAATACCAAATATTTTATTAACCCTACAGGAAGATTTGTCATAGGGGGACCAGTAGGAGATTCTGGACTTACAGGACGTAAAATAATTGTAGATACTTACGGTGGCTATGCAAGCCATGGTGGGGGAGCTTTTTCAGGAAAGGATCCTACAAAGGTAGACCGCTCAGCTGCATATGCAGCAAGATATGTTGCTAAAAATATCGTAGCAGCAGGACTCGCTAAGCAGTGTGAAATAGAGCTTGCTTATGCAATTGGTGTGGCAAGGCCGGTATCTGTATTAATTAATACACACGGAACGGGCGTAGTAAGTGATGAAAAACTTGTAGAAATAGTTAATCAGCATTTTGATTTAAGACCAGCTGGTATTATTAAGATGCTTGATCTTAGAAGACCTATATACAAACAAACAGCAGCATATGGGCACTTTGGAAGAGTAGATATTGATGTGCCATGGGAAAAGACAGACAAAGTTGAACTCTTAAAAGCAGCAATTAAAGCATAATAACAACAAAAGAAAATAAGTAAGGTACTAAGTGCTTTACTTATTTTCTTTTGGGATAATTTAGGCACAGCCTTGTGAGAGATATGTGGATATGTTATACTTTTGTGAGATTAATTGTGGATAATATAGGTGGTGCAGAAGATGGAAGACCTAGTAGTTATCGAGGCGACAATAGAAGAAATTATTTATCAAAATAATGATAATGGCTATACTGTGTGCACGATAGAACAAGATGGAGAAGAGATTTCATGTGTCGGTGAAATGCCAGGTGTTCACCAAGGAGAAGATGTTAAAATCACAGGGACATGGACAACTCATCCTATATATGGCAAACAAGTTAAAGTACATATGTATGAAAGGAGTATGCCCAAAACTGTTCAAGGCATGGAAAAGTATTTAGCATCAGGAGTGATTAAAGGCATTGGTCAAAAAACAGCTAAGAAGATCGTAAAACACTTTGGACTGGATACATTTAAGATTATAGAAGAAGAACCTTTAGTGCTTGCCCAAGTTAGTGGGATCAGCCAAAAGAAAGCTCTAGAGATTGGAGAAGCTTTCAAAACCCAATATGAGCTAAGAAGAGCGATGTTATTTTTACAAGACTATGGCATAACCCCTACATACGCTGTGAAAATCTACAAAGAGTATAAAGAGCGTACAATGGAAGTTATATCAAAAACGCCTTACAAATTAGTTGATGATATTTATGGGATCGGGTTTAAAAAAGCAGATGAGATAGCCTTTAAAATAGGCATTTCAAAGGATGACCCAAATAGAATAAAAACAGGAATTCTGTACCTGCTGTCTACTTTTTCGGGAAATGGGCATACTTATATGCCAAGAGAGGATTTAGTCTATGAAGGGATTCATTTGCTTGAAGTAGGGGAAGTACTTGTTGACAATGCCATACTCGAACTGAATATAGAAAAAAAGATTATCATTAAGAATTATGAAGGCAAGGTTTGTATCTTTATTGCTCAATTATTTTACAGTGAACAAGGCATTGCTAGAAAACTTATGGATCTTGCATTACTTTATGACAGTGAAGAGCTTATTGACTTTGATAAAGAGATTGCACTTACAGAAAAAGAGCTTGATATAGAGCTGGTAAGTCAGCAAAAAGAAGCTGTAAAATCTGCACTGAGATATGGCGTTACAGTTATAACCGGAGGACCTGGAACAGGAAAGACAACGACGATTAATGCTATTTTGCATATGCTCAGTAAAAGGAAAGAAGAAGTTTTACTGGCTGCACCAACAGGAAGAGCAGCAAAACGCATGAGCGAAGCAACAGGGATGGAAGCGATGACGATGCATCGCCTTTTAGAAATTAGCTACTTAAAAGAAGGCGAGACTAGACAGGAATTCCAAAAAAATGAAGAACATCCTCTTGAAGCAGATGTCATTATTGTGGATGAAATGTCTATGGTAGATGTTCTCCTTATGCATGCTTTGCTAAAGGCAACTGTGCCAGGACAAAGATTAGTTTTAATAGGCGATAGCGACCAGCTTCCTTCAGTTGGAGCCGGAAATGTACTTAAGGATATTATTAAAAGCGAAAAGATGCAAGTAGTAAGACTTAAACAAATATTTAGGCAAGCCGGTCAAAGTGCTATTGTTGTCAATGCACATAGGATTAACAAAGGTGAGTACCCTATTGCCAATGAAAAAGGAACAGACTTTTTTATGATGAAAAGAGCTATTCAGGAAGAAGTAAAACAGACAGTTATTGATTTGATAACAGATAGGCTTCCTAAATATCAAAATCTTCACAGCTTAAAGGATATTCAAGTCCTTGTGCCGATGCGAAAAGGTATACTTGGTGTTAGCGAACTCAATAAATGTATTCAAGAGGCATTAAATCCCTCTCAAGAAAGAAAACGAGAAAAGGACTATAGAGGGGTCATCTATAGAGACGGTGACAAAGTCATGCAAATCAAAAACAATTACAATACACCATGGAAAATATACAGTAAGGCAGGTATCGTGCTTGAAGAAGGGGTAGGTGTTTTTAATGGGGACTGTGGCATTATTACTGCCATCGATACAGCTTTAGAGACCCTTACCGTTACTTTTGATGATCAAAAGGTGGTATGCTATGAGTTTTCCCAGTTAGATGAACTAGAACTCGCATATGCTGTTACCATCCACAAGTCTCAAGGAAGTGAATATCCAGCAGTAATTATCCCGCTCCACAGTGGACCACCAATGTTACTTAATAGAAATTTACTCTATACTGCTGTCACTAGAGCAAAGCAGTTAGTAGTAATAGTAGGACTTGAGGATACAACAAAAAAAATGGTCGACAACAACAAAGAAGTACAAAGATACTCTAGCCTTCATATCCATTTACAAAACCTTATCTAAAAGAAGGTGGTTAATTGAACTACTTGAAAAAAACTGCTTTAGATTTAAAACGAGGGATCTTCCCAAGGAAATGTATCATATGTATGGAAATCCTTACTTTGCCCCATCAAAAATATTTATGTGATGCATGTGAACAGCACATGCTTAAGGAACATATATGCCCAAGATGTGGGAAACCCTATTATCTAGGAGAACAAGAAAGCTGTATGTTTTGTGAAAAAATTACACTGCCCTTCTCAAGACTCATAGGTATATTCCCCTACCGTGGCCCATGTAAAGAAAGTGTTTTAAGATGGAAATACCATGGACTTAGAAAATATGCCAAAGGCTTTTCTCATATACTTATTTCACACCTTAGGGCATTAGATGATCTTGATATACAAGCATTAATTCCAGTACCTATTGCTCCAGGGAGGCTAAAAAAAAGAGGATTTAATCAAGCCTTTGATTTTGCTAAAAATATTGCGCTAATCAAAAACATTCCTGTGTTCGATATATTAAAAAGAGACACGGATACTATTCCACAGTCTCAGTGCTCCCGTGAAAAAAGAAGAAGAAATATTAAAGGAATTATAAAATTACGGCAAATACCTTTATTAAAAGATATAAATAATATTGCAATTGTTGACGATATATATACATCGGGAAGTACTATAGAGGAATGTGTTCATGTATTATGTAAAGAATATGATTTTAAGATGATCTATGTACTCGTAGTGTGTTTAGGAATTTAGCTTAAGAGGGGGAGATAATATGGACGTTAGAACATGCAAAAGGTGCAAAAATCTTTACCAACATATTACTGGGGCAGATCTTTGTCCTAGATGCAGACGTAAAGAGGAAGAGATGTTTCAAATAGTAAAAGAATATCTAAGAGCAAATCCAGGAGCGAGTATGCAAGAAGTTTCAGAAGATACAGAAGTACCAGCATATCTTATAGAATCCTTTTTAAGAGCAGGGAGACTTCAGGTAGCACCTAATTCGCCAATAGCACTATCTTGTGAAACATGTGGAGCGAAAATTGTTACAGGAAGATTTTGTAATAAGTGCAATAATGCTTTGGTAAGTGATCTTAATAATATGGCAAGAGAATTTAAGAAAGAAAATCAATCACATACAAAAAATGATGGGAAAAACAAAATGCGTTTCTTAAATCAAGACAGGATAAAAGATAAATAAATAGATAGATAAATATATAAATAGATAAATAAAAAAAGAGTATTAGGAGGTGATTGCTATGAAAGTGAATTCATTAGAGCATGTGACAAGCGTATATAATAGTCAAAAGCAGGTCACAAACAAGACAAAAAAGGTGGCAGATATAAAGGATGAACTCTTATTATCTACCGAAGCAAAGGATATTCAACTAGCGTATAAGCTCGTAAAACAAGTTCCTGACATTAGGCAAGAAAAAGTTGAACAATTAAAAAACCAGATTCAAACAGGAACTTACAATGTTAAGCTTGAAGAGATTGTAGATAAAATCATTAATAGTATTGATCTTAAGGGGTAAAAAATATGGCTGGAATTATCTATGAACTAATCGATATATTAAACTATCAAAAAGAATGTTTTGATGGACTTTATACGTTAGCTCAGTATAAAGAACAAGCAATCATTCAAAAAGACCTTGAGCTTATTACAGAGATTGTCAAAAAAGAAGAAGAATTTATTGGCAGAGTAAATAATTTAGATAAAAAAAGAGAAAGCATGCTAAAGGATATTGCCATTGTCATTCGAATAAATCCAAACAAAATAAAACTTTCTGATATCATTGAGAAGATTGGGAAAGACAATGAAGCAGCAGTAAGCCTTTCTCTTTTAAGAGAAGAATTGATTGATAAAACAGAAAAGCTAAAACAACAAAATGAGATGAATAGCTTGCTGATCAATCAATCACTAGAATTTGTTAATTTTACGATTAATGCCCTAGAGGGGCTTAGGGGACATATTCCAGCAAGTGGATATGGCAAACCAGGGGATAATATGAGTGGCGAATCAAAAAGCTTTTTTGACAAGAAGCAGTAAAGGAGGAAGTTATGTCATCAATCGCTAGTTTAGGAAGAATGATATCAGGATTAGCAGCAGCACAAAAAGGACTGTCGGTGACAGCACATAATATTTCCAATTTAAATACTGAAGGCTACATAAGACAGCAGCTCTTACAACATGAGAGTAATTATCTAAATGTTGGAACAGGTCAAAAACTCATGCAAGTGGGACTTGGCACGTCGCTTACAGAAATCCGCCAAATCAGAAATGAACTTGCAGATAGACGTTTTAGAACCGAAAATGCTGTGAGAAGCTACTATCAAACAGCCAATACAGTAGTTTCAGAGGTGGAAACAATATTAGATGAACCTTATGGTGAAGCTATTAGCAAAATGCTCAGTAGCTTTTGGAGCCAAGCCCAAAAGCTTGCTACTAATCCTTCAGGGGTAGAAGAACGTTTATCTTTTTTACAAAGTGCTAATGTTCTTATGAAAAAGCAAAATTATATTATGGATAGTTTACAAGAGTATCAGGAAAATTTAAATACAGAAGTTATTAAAACAGTAAATAGAATCAATGAACTTGCTAAAAGTATTAGAGACTATAATCAAGACATTGCTTTTGAGGAATCATCAGGTGAACATGCAAATGATTTACGTGATAGAAGAAATATGCTTTTAGATGAACTATCACAGTATATAGATATTACTTATGAGGAACAACCTGGTGGAAAGATCCGTGTTAAGGCAGAAGGTAGGATTATAGTGGATGATGTTTTTGTTACAGAAATTGATCTTGTACAAGCAGTCTCTGGCAGTTCTTTTGTAAAACCAGTATGGAAGGGTAGCAACGAAAGTGTTTTTCCATTTAATCTTGAGATAACCTCTTCTAGAGGAACAGATACAGGAAAATTAAAAGCACTGCTTATGGCAAGAGGAAATGATATTCTAAGACAAGATTTATTAGATGCTTCAGGAACAGTGATAAAACAAGGCACTACATGGGAAGATATTGCTTTAAATGACAACTTAAGTGTTGATGCAACAGGAAATAGCTTTTTCATTCCAAAGATCATGAAAAAGTTTGAAGAGCTTATGAACAGTATAGTAACGGCCGTTAATGAGTCTTTTAATGGAGAAGGAATAGGTATACATAAAGACAAACTAGGTGTACCTGTATTCGTACCCATTAAAGTTCCTCCTACAGCACCTCCTAAACCAACTGAACCAGATCCCAATGATCCAATATATGCTGGAGATGAGCAGGCATACATATCAGACTATAATAATTACATAGATAGTTATCAAGCTTATCTAAAGACAATTAATACGTATATGACACCTGGTAATATTCAGGTTAATCCTGAATTATTAAAAGATGGTGGATACAATAAATTAGGAACTGTCGCAAGAGGAACAGATAATATTGGAGACAATACACTCGTTAACAAATTTCTTGCAAAATGGAGTGAGCCTATAAAATGGCCTCTTGATGCAGGCACCTCAAGTGCAGAACCTAAAGGAAAGACTGTTGATTTTATGGCTTATTACAATGAATTCGTTACAGAAATCGGTGCTGAAGGCTCCCTTTATAAAGGGAAAGCTAAGGAAAAGGATATTGTCGTGCAGAATGTTGATAACGAAAGATTTGCTATGGGCGGTGTTTCTCAAGACGAAGAGATGACTTATATGATGCGTTATCAATATGCTTATAACGCATCTGCACGTATGATTACTGTACTTGATGGAATGATGGAAGTAATTATCAATCAAATGTAGACTAGGTGGTGAACATTATGTCGTTTTTCGAATTTAACATAGGGGTAAGCGGGCTATACGCAGCACAAAGAGGACTCTCAGTTGCATCAAATAATATAGCAAACGCAACAACTGAAGGGTATTCAAGACAGGTGTTAAGACAAGAAGCAAGTAAAGCGTTATCGGGCATTGGCGTAGGCATGCTAGGCACAGGTGTCAATACTACAGGTATTGAAAGACTAAGAGATTCTTATTTAGATTTAAAATTATGGAAACAAAATGCTTCCCTTGGAGAATTCTCAATAAAGACGACACAAAATTCCCTTGTTGAGTCTGTATTTGGTGAACCTAGCGATGCTGGCTTTACAAAAGTTATCAATGATTTATACAGTGCCTTTGATAACCTCGCAATGGATCCAACACAGCCAGAAAGAAAAGCTGCCTTAAAACAGTCCATTATTTCTTTTAGTAAATACTTTAATAATATCTCTGAATCATTATCTGGTTTTCAGCAAGACCTTAACTTTGAAGTGAAAAATAAGGTTGATGAAATCAATATGCTCTCAGCTAAGGTAGCAAGTCTCAATCAGCAGATTTATCAATCTGAGCTATATGGAGATGATGCCAACGCTCTAAGAGATCAGAGAGAATTATGTGTAGATAGACTTTCGGAGCTTATTAATATAGAAGCAAAGGAAGTAGAAACCATAGGTGTAGATGGGAAGGTTAGAAAGGAATTTACGATTAAAGCTTCAGGACAAACCTTAGTGAATCATTTAACCTATAGAGAATTAGGCGTTGAGGTAAGAGGAGAAAAGGAACAAAAGATCAATGACCTTTCTACGCAGATAGCAGATTTAACACAAGCGATCAATGCTGGGGATGCTTCGTTGATACCACAAAGAGATCAAAAGATATTAGAGCTTAACACAATAAGTAATAATGTAGTAGAAAATGCTGGACCACCTTATAGAGTAACTGTAGATGGTAAAGTGGTAGTAGATAATGAAACAGCAGTGATGTTGCCTACTAAATGGAACAGTCAAGATAAAGAAGGGTTATATAATGTTATTTGGAAAGATGGACTACCATTTAATATGAGTGATCAAAACATGTCAGGAGAACTTAAAGGAGTCATTGACATGAGAGATGGCTGTGGAACAGGTGCTAAAGTAGAATATAATGGTATTCCTTATTATATTAAACGACTGGATAATTTCGTGCAGCAATTTGCAAAAGAGATGAACGATATTTATAACAAAGGGAATACAGGAACACCTTACTATTTGTTTACTTATACTGATGGCAATAGCCTAGGAGCACCAGAGCAAGGTTTAGGAAATCCACCAGATTATACACGAATAACAGCATCTAATTTTTCAATTTCTTTAGATATCTACCAAGATTCATCTAAGATAAGAACAAACTCAGAGGATGACCCACTTGGGTATATAAGTGGCACACCAAGCAATCCAAATCCAGGAAATAATGACCTTCTTCTTGAGTTACTAGCACAAAAAAGTAATACTAAGATGTTTAAAGAAGGGGACCCAAAAGACTATATGATTTCCATATTTAGTGAGCTGGGAATCAACGCACAAGAAGCCACTATGTATCAAAAAACACAGACAAGCGTAACAAACTCTATTAAAAATCAAAGACGTCAAGTATCCGAGCCAGATATAAATGAAGAGTTTATTAATCTTATTAAATATCAACAAGCCTATCAAGCTGCAGCAAAAATTATTACTACATTAGATGGTATTTATGAGACGACAATTTTTAAGCTTGGGAGTTTCTAGGGAGGTAATTATATGAGAGTAACAAATGGAATGATTAGAAATAATATGCTGAATTCTTTATATACGAATATGGATCGCTTAGATACACTCTATAATCAAATGAATACCTTGAAAAAGGTACAAAGACCATCTGATGATCCCATTGTTACAGGACGATCTCTAAAACTTAAATTAAATGTTTTAGAGACAGAGCAGCATCAGAATAATGTAAAAGAAGCAACTTCATGGATGGATGTGTCACAAACAGCCATGAGTAATATTACAGAAATCATTAAGGAAATTAGAACGAAATGTAATCAAGCTGCTACAGGGACGCTAAACCCAGAAGATAGAGCGAAAGTATTAGCAGACATAAAACAGTTAGGTGAGCAGCTTAAAGAAGAAGCTAATGTTTCTTATGCAGGAAGATATGTATTTTCAGGATATAAGACTGATCAGAGCATATTTTTAACTAAAGATACAAAGCTTACAGAAGATGTAACTGTGTCAAAGGATATGTTCTTAACAAGTGAAGTAACATTCGCGAGTGGGTCTACTTTTACAGAAGATATGATCCTTCCAAATGGAACTGTTTTGCCCGCAGGCACTGCGTTAACATCGGATACAGCCTTTCCAGCAGGAACTAAAATTGCTCAGGGCTCTGAAATAGCATCTGGAACTACATTACCTAAAGGAATGCCTAATTTATCTGTTGTTGGCCATATTGATGGACAGGATATTTGCTATGAAATAGGAGCAGGTAATGTAATACCAGTCAATGTTGTTGGATTAGATAGCCTGATTGTAGATTTTGTTAATGATATCAGAACGATGGAAAATGCGTTAAATGGGGTACTGCCAAATGGCACTCAGACAGAGGAAGAATTTTTTAGCGGTATGCTTGAGGTGATTGATAAAAGAGCATCTGATGTATCTGAAAAGGTAGCAGATTTAGGTAGTAGGCAAAAAAGACTTGAGTATACCAATAGCCGATTGATGGATGATAAAACGAGTTTTACTGAATTGTTATCCAATACAGAAGATGTAGATATTGAGGAAATCTATATAGAATTTAATTCACAATATGCTGTTTATCAATCAGCACTGCAGGCTACATCAAAGTCTATTGTTCAGACGTTAGCAGATTTTCTTAGATAAGTTAGTAAATTCTGACTGTATATGGAGGATAAAAACATGTTAATTAGTTCAAAAAATTTTGGAGAAGTAGAAATCGATCCATCAAAAAAGATTGTGTTTAAAGAAGGCATACCTGGATTTGAAATGCTAAAAGAATATATTCTTATAGAAGATACAGAAGAAAGTAGTCCATTTGCTTATCTTCAGAGCATAGAAGATTCTAATATATGTTTTGTTATTGCAGATCCTTATGTGTTTATGCCAAATTATGCCCCAGATATAAAGGATCAATTTATAGAAATGCTAGGAGGAGGCACAGCAGAAGATTTTTCAGTATTTTCTATTGTAACAATTCCTACTGGATTTAACGATGCTACACTTAATTTGGTAGGCCCGCTGGTGATCCATAATGAAACAAGGCTTGGTAGACAAGTGATCCTTGAAAATACATCCTATACAACCAAGCACCTTATAACAGAGCTTTTATTAGAAAGGCGGGATAATAAATGCTAGCACTCACTAGAAAACTCAATGAAGCAATTATTATAGATGGTTGTATCGAAGTTAAAGTTTTAGAAGTAGTAGGCGATAAAGTAAAGCTTGGAATAACAGCACCAAAGGAAGTAAGTATTTATCGAGAAGAGCTCTACAAACAAGTGCAAAAAAGCAATCTAGAAGCACTAACAGTAGATCAATCAGTATTAGCATCCATAAAAGATAAAATGAAGTAAAAGTGAATTTATTGGGAGAAACAACATCAAGTCGCTTAAGAAGCGAAAAAAGTTAGTTGTTTCTCTATTTTTTGTTAATATTTTGTTAAAATTATTCAAATTTTTACGAAATAACCTAAAAAATTTATAAGAAATGATAAATAATTTAGAAATAGGTATAAAGTACCTTGAATAATTTGTCGATATACTAGATGAAATCAAAAAGTTAAATGGCCAAATAACTTTTTACCAAATTTAATCGGACATGGATGTCCACTAACTTAATTCAAGGAGGGATATATATGATTATCAATCATAATATGAATGCAATCAACGCTCATAGAAATAGTTCTATGAACACCACAAGTGTAGGAAAATCAATGGAAAAACTTTCTTCAGGTCTTAGAATTAATAGAGCTGGAGACGATGCAGCTGGTCTATCTATCTCAGAAAAAATGAGAGGACAAATCAGAGGGTTAAGCCAAGCACAAAGAAATGCACAAGATGGTATTTCTTATATCCAAACAATGGAAGGTGCTTTGACAGAAGTAAGTGATATGCTAGTAAGGGCAAAAGAACTTACTACACAATACCAAAATGGTACTTACAGCAGTTCAGATAAAACAGCGATCACAGCTGAACTTGGAACACTTAACGATGAAGTAACCAATATCATTAACAACACTAAATTTAATGGTATTACAATGGGTGCAGCAGTGACAATCCAAATAGATGATGCTACATCTAAGGTAACTATTTCAGCTACATCTCTTAGTATTACTTTATCAACTGTAACAGCACCAACTGCAGTAGATGCTTTTATTACAAGTGTTAACAGTGCCAGATCTACTTATGGTTCTCTTCAAAACAGGTTAGAGCATACCTCTAACAACTTAGGAAGTACAGTAGAGAACTTAACAGCAGCT
>JAEYPM010000043.1 GCA_023410675.1 Bacillota bacterium
CTCTCGCCACTTTTTTTCTTTTGATTCATCAGACATGAAAAACACCTCCATATTTTTTAGGTTATGAAGGTATTATTTCATAAAAATCTTTATATTCAAAGGTGAGTAATTATTTTACGCTTACTGTGGTACACTAGGACATTATCATAAATGAATCATAGAAAAAAATTACATATATAAAATATGAGTTGACAGTGGAAAAAAGATATGATATTTTATGTTTGTACAGGCGGTGATAAGATGACGAAAGGTCAGTTAGAGGCCAAAGTCAGTGAAATAGTGAGTAAGTTTGAGATTGAATATATGGGAAGAGGCCCTAAAACTATTAAGACATACATTATTAATGATATGATAGTTGTTAGATTAACGGGATTCCTAAGTCCTTCTGAGCAAAAATTAACTGATAATCCGCAAGGAATTGAGTTGTTCAAAAAAGTTCGTACTTCTTTATTTGAGGGTGGTAGAGGATATTTGGAAACATTGATAATGGATTTTATTGATGTAGCCATAATCAGCACTCACTCTGATATTAGCACAAAGACAGGCGAAAAAATAATTGTTATCACAGTAGATAAAAATCTAGAAGAATATACAAAATAAAATAAGTAACGGAAGACAACACAAAGTGAAAGAATATTTCAAGTTGTAAGTAAGCCGATATCCAAGTTTTTATGGATATCGGCTTTTTATATTTTAAAGGAGGTCAATATGGATAAAAAAGTAGCAGTAATTATGGGAAGTGATAGTGATTTGCCAGTAGTAAAAGGGGCTATTAATAGCTTGAAATTGTATGAAATACCTGTTGAGGTACACGTAATGAGTGCACACAGAACACCAGAAATAGCTTGTGAGTTTGCAAAAAAAGCTAGAGAGAATGGATTTGGAGTTATTATTGCAGCAGCAGGAATGGCAGCACATCTTGCCGGAGTACTTGCGGCTCACACGACACTGCCTGTAATAGGAATCCCTTGTAAAGGTGCTTCATTTGATGGACTTGATGCTTTGCTTTCAACTGTTCAGATGCCCAAAGGTATACCTGTTGCAACGGTAGCCGTAGATGGAGCGGAAAATGCTGGAACATTAGCGGCACAGATATTAGGAGTATATGACGAAAAGATTGCCAATAAACTAACAAAGACCAAGGAAAAAATGGCAAATGAAGTCAAAGAAAAAGATGAGAAACTTCAAGTTGAGATATGGTGGAAAATGTAAATGAGAGGAGATAATAGGATGAAAAATATAGTAAAAAATATAATAAAAACAGAACAACTTTATGAGGGAAAGGCAAAGAAAGTCTATGCAACAAATAATCCAGAACTCGTTATTGTTGACTACAAAGATGACGCCACTGCATTTAACGGAGAAAAAAGGGGAACAATTCATAACAAAGGAATAATTAACAATCTTGTAACAAATCATATGATGCAGCTTCTTGAAAAAGAAGGAATTTCTACACATTTTGTAGAAGAAATTTCAGACAGAGAAACAGTTGTTAAGAAAGTTGATATTATTCCCTTGGAAGTAATTGTACGTAACATAGTAGCAGGTTCTCTTTCAAAAAGAGTAGGTAAACCGGAGGGGACAAAGTTAAATTCCACTATTTTAGAATATTCTTATAAAGATGATGAGCTTGGCGATCCAATTGTAAATGATTATCATATTCTTTCTATGGGATGGGCAACCAAAGAAGAAATAGATACACTGGCAAAATATTCATTTATGATTAATGACTTTATGTCAGAATACTTTAAAGACTTAAATATCGAACTTATTGATTTTAAATTGGAGTTTGGAAAAACGGCAGATGGAACAATTGTACTTGCAGATGAAATTTCACCAGATACTTGCCGTTTCTGGGATACTGTAACAGGTGAAAAACTAGATAAGGATCGGTTTAGAAGAAATATGGGAGGGGAAGAAGATGCATACAATGAGATTATGAAGCGTCTGATGGGTAAAACAATATAGATAATTTTATTGAAATTAAAGTAATCGAAATACAAACAATAGACTAAGACTGAGAGGTATATGTATGCAAGAATGTTTATATAATATGAACTTACCAGATTATGTAATTGAGATACTGAAAACTTCAAAGGGTGTTATTATTCCAAAAACTAGAGCGGAATTATTCGAACTTGCACTAGGTAATGAATCAAACACAATTTTTGATGTCAAGTATGAGATTAATGGAATAGGGAATGTGCTAGAGGCAACAGTTACTAAATGCAAGAATGGAGCAGTTGTAAACTACGTTGACGACTATATGAGAAGGCGTGACCCTGATTGCCTGCTAGTAGCAGATGATAAAGATACAGATAAACCCAAATATGAAGATGTGTATAATAAAGAATTCAAGACTGTAAGAATGGAAACCTTCGAATGGTTAACAAGTCAGGAACTTATTTTCTTGCCTTTTAAAGCTGGAGGGATTGAATATGGATATGATTCAGTGTTGATTGCACCATCAAATGCTGGGTTCTTTGCTGCTGGCCTTGCAGATTTACAAGGTTTTTTAAATATCGATGATGTAGTAGGTACTTTCACTCCACGTGCTATCATATTTCTGGCACCGCCTTTTAGGCATACACATTTTGAAGGAAAACAGATTGTGCTTCATAATCGTTTAGAGTGCATACATGAAGTGTATTCGTATAATCTTTATCCAGGACCAAGTGCAAAAAAAGGAATTTATGGAGTACTACTAAATATTGGAGAAGAAGAAGGCTGGATTACTGCCCATGCATCTACAGTAAAAGTAATTACTCCCTATGACAATGAAATTGTTATTATGCACGAAGGGGCTTCAGGTGGTGGAAAAAGTGAAATGATTGAAGATATTCATAAAGAGATGGATGGAAAAATCGTACTTGCAAAAAATAAAATTTCAGGTGAGAAAGAGTACATTGTACTAAATGAGACTTGTGAGTTACAACCTGTTACAGACGATATGGCACTATGCCATCCTAAAATGCAGAATGAAAGTAAGAAGCTGGTTGTCAAAGATGCAGAATCGGCATGGTTTTTGAGATTGGATAACATAACAAAGTACGGAACTTCACCACATTATGAAAAAATATTGACCCAACCTTCTGAGCCTCTTGTTTTTTTGAACATTGAAGCTGTTCCAAATGCAACTTGCTTGGTATGGGAGCATATTCTAGATAGTGATGGTAAACCGTGTCCAAATCCGCGGGTTATTTTACCTAGAAGATTAGTTACAAAGGCTATAGATGAGCCGGTAGAGGTGGATGTAAGAAGTTTTGGTGTGCGTACTCCAACATGTACAAAAGAACATCCATCGTATGGAATTATGGGAATTTTTCATGTGCTACCACCAGCGTTGGCATGGTTATGGCGTTTGGTAGCACCCAGAGGATTTAATAATCCAAGTATTATTGATAAAGCAGAGATGTCAAGCGAAGGAGTAGGATCATATTGGCCATTTGCAACAGGAAAAATGGTAATCCAAGCAAATCTTATGCTTGAGCAGATTATGAATTCAAGCAATACAAGATATGTACTAATTCCAAACCAGCATATTGGTGCCTATGAAGTAAGCTTTATGCCACAGTGGATTGCAAGAGAGTATATTGCACGCAGAGGTAGTGCAAAATTCAAACCAGAACATTTAGTGGAGGCTAGATGCTCCCTTTTAGGATTTGGTCTTGAATCGCTAAAAATTGACGGTCAGTATATAAGAAAAGCTTTTCTTCAACCTGAAACCCAGAAAGAAGTAGGGTTAGAAGGATATGATGCAGGTGCAAAAATATTGAACGACTTTTTTTCACAAGAACTGAAAAAATATAATATAGAACAGCTAAACCCATTGGGCAGACAAATTATCAATTTGTTCTATAATAATGCAACTGTTGAGCAGTATATGAAATTAATGCCAATGAGATATTGATGAGAGTATATTATGGTTAATAAAATTAAGAACTTAGACATTAGCTATAAAGACTTTATACCAGCTCTGTCAGGCCTTATTGGGAAAATTGCACTGGTTTCTTCATTTGCATTAGTATGGGCTCAGGAGCTTTCTATCACTAATCCTAATTTTGTTTTGGAGAATATAAGAATTGAGATTCTGATAGGAAGTATTATTACATTGCTTGTCTCTTTATGGAAATCGGATATAGCCCCTGCAGGGACATTGGCACCACTAGTTGTACTTATTCCTGTCATGTCTTCATTTGGTGTACATCCACTCATATTGGGAATTACAGTTGGTTTTTTTGGGATTCTAGCAGTAAGAAGCGGACTATTTAAGTACTTACTCAATTTGTCAGGGTTTACATGCAAGACAAGCATTACGTTTGCTTTTGGAATCTCTGGTATATGGATGTCAGTTGAAAAAATGTATATTTTTTTCAGCCAAGAGAAACATACATTTTGGACAATGTTAATAGTTCTCATGATAATTTATTTCATATTATTTTATTTAAAAAAAATTTGGTTGGTAATACCAATTGTATCCATAGTTGCTTTTCTAATTCCAAATGTAGTTGGTATGGGGTATGTAATAACATCAGTAAATTTGAATCTAAATTTGAACCCATTATATTGGTGGAATGACATGTGGGGAATTGGATTTGGACTTAATGGAATGACAATTTTAAAGACAATACCATTTGCTTTTTTCGTAATACTGTTATGGGCTATTGATACATTGTCTATTCAAGCAATCAGAGAAAATAGTTATGAAAAAGAGGAAATAAAAGAACAATTTGATGTTGTTCAATCATTTTCAGTTGTTGTAGTAAGAAATATTATAGGATCTTTCTTAGGAGGGGCTCAGACGGGATCTCTTTGGAGAAGTTTTTTAATACCGCTTTACATGGTCAAGCGCCCGATGAGGAACTGTGCAATCTTGCTTGGTGTACTGGGTGTGATTGCCAGCCTTACAATAATTCCTATTCAAATTTTGTCATACACTCCATTGGTATGGTCGGTGCTATTATTTGGAGTATTTATGCCATTTACAGTAATAGCAGTGACTAATATTTATAATGAAAAGATATTCATCAAAAAAATATTTATACTAATTTTTGGTATTATTGGAGTTTTTATAAGCCCAATTCTAACATGGATAGCTTCAGTGCTTTATGAAAAATTAGAGAGACGAAGAATGTAATAAGGATGTGCCAGAATTGGGAAAGGAAGTGATTTTACCTTTTGATGTAAAAGCAATTATTGAAGGGCAGTTGGACGATTTTGCTCATAAAACCGTACGTCAGCTCAATGAATATGGATTTGATATTGATTATTTAAATATCATCTATGTGGGTGGAGGACCTACAATTATGAGGAAATATGCACCAGACAGAGCCAATGTATCTTATCGGGAAGATGTTAGGCTAAATGCCAGAGGATATGAATTGATTGCAAAATCCGAGTTGAATCGGAGTTACGTTGTGCAGAGGGTAAAAGATGGATATCGAGCCAGTTTTTGATTCAATGAGAATAATTTAGAATATATAAAAATTTATCAAATATTCCAAGAGCTTATGAAATTAGGTAAATACTGCAGTGAGTCCGATTTGTATGGGGCGGCGGTTGCTAGTCTTTACCAGGAAAAACAAGGAAATGGCATAGCAGATGAACGTAAAGCAGAATTACAGGAATGTGCCAAAATGTCAGCGAATAAAGTAAGAAAAATTGTTTAAAAGATTGTCAATATTTAAATAGTTGATTTAATAACCTCTGCAATTTCAAACTGGTTTCTCAAGCATGATAAAAGCATAGATACGTTTAGGGATGATGCCAGTAAACTTCTTATGAAACATTTTACTACAATTCATGTTGAGACGGTAGTATTGATGTGTGCGTCCAGCGAAGCTGGCAAATGCTAACAGGTGAAAGTCCTGTAGTGGTAAAGGTAGGGAAGCCACTTAGTCAGTAACCAGCGTATGGAGTAATTCATACGTTGAAGCGTTACGGAATGTTCCTAAGGGAGCAGACAAACTGACGGGTCGTAACATAAAGTGAATACTGCCGCACCGTTATTGACATCCCGATTATGGGACAACAGAGAGCCGAGCTGCGACATCAACAGCGAAGGCGGAAGACGGCATGAAGAACCCTAATTGCAATGCCTAAGAACTCTGCGGTGTAGAGGTAGCGACACGTCAGGAAAGTATTTGTCGGAACTGGAGAGAACCTACTTTGCACGACTATTAGTCGTAAAGAGAATGCATATAAACTTAAGTGAAATTGCAATTCTGCAAAGAGGTAGTCAGAAGTGCCCATAGTACCAATGATTATACAGACAACAAAACTGTATATAGGAAAGGGGCACAACTTTATTCATGTCTATTAAGGAGGTAGGTGCTGGTGATTGCAGAGAATGCTATTAACACCCATGAAAAAGTACGAAACTTCCAAAACAGACTATACCTTACAGCCAAGGCTGACCGAAAGAGAAAGTTCTATGCAATGTATGACAAGATTTACCGTAAGGATATCTTGGAAGAAGCATGGACACGAGTAAAAAGAAATGGAGGGGCAGGCGGTATTGATAAAGTTAGCATTTTAGACGTGAAAGCGTACGGCGAAGAAAAACTGCTGGACGAAATAGCGGAAGAACTGCGGACAGAGAAATATCGGTGCAAACCTGTCAGACGAACCTATGTTCCAAAGGCAGATGGCAGAAAAAGAGCATTAGGAATACCTACAATAAAGGACAGAATTGTACAAATGGCGGCTAAGATAGTAATTGAGCCTGTATTTGAAGCGGATTTTCAGCCTTGTTCGTATGGATTCCGACCGAAACGAAGTGCGTTACAAGCAATGGACAGGATATTTGAAGTTGCTGACAAGGATGGTGCATTATGGGTAATAGATGCTGATATAAAGGATTATTTCGGCAGTATAAACCATGACAAACTGCTATTGTTGGTAGAACAGAGAATAACTGACCGCAAAGTTCTAAAACTGATAAAAAGCTGGTTAAAAGTAGGAGTAATGGATGGAGGACAATATAGCGAAAGCACAGTTGGTGCACCACAGGGTGGTGTTATATCACCACTCTTATCCAACATATACTTAAATTACTTTGATATATTTTGGAACAAGGGATGTGGACACTTGGGCGAGCTTGTACGATACGCAGATGATTTTGTGATATTGTGCAAGAGAAAAGCACAAGCCGAAGAAGCCTTAAAAACGGTGAAAGGGATTATGAATAAGCTGGAACTGACATTACACAGTGAGAAAACAAGGCTTGTTGATATGTATTTTGGAAAAGACAGCTTTGACTTTCTTGGCTTCAACAATCGGTTTCAAAGGTTCAGAAACAAAAGCTGGAAGTGGTACTGGACATTACAGCAAGTTCCGTCCAAAAAGGCTATGAAGAAAATGAGGGCCAACATCAAAGAGGTTTTTGCCAGTCCTAGCAAACTGCTATTAAGCATGGAAGAAATGGTTAAATTGCTCAATCCTAAAATTATTGGCATGAGAAACTATTATGCGAGGAGATTTTCAAGACCATGGTTATGGAAGATAGAGAAATATATAAATTTCAAATTTACTAGGTGTTACAATCGGAAGAAACAACGTAACTACAAGCTAGGGAATGCTGCAAAAGTCAAGGAATTAACCTTAAAAGCTGGTCTAGCAAGTATTTGCGTCTGAATGCTGAAGGAAGAAGAATATCGGAAAGCCGTATGCGGGAAAACCGCACGTACGGTTTGATGTAGGGGGCGGTGGTAAACCCACTGCTCTACTCTATCGCGGGTTGAAAAATAAGAGTATAAAAGTGCTTTGAAACAAAGGGATTTCCGTGATTTGGAACTCATATTCAATCTGGGTTCTAGGTCACGGTATTTTTTATTGAAAAAACATGGATTGTCAACACTTTTTTGTACAACATTTATTCGGTCATTTTTGCTAATCGATATTCTACTGGGGTCATATAATTAAGAGCACCATGAATGCACCTATTGTTATACCACAATACATAACTTTTTAATTCTTTCTTTAATTCTTCTAATTTACGGAAAATTCTATTGGATGAAAATTCTGTTTTTATAATTTTATATCCAGCTTCAGCAACTGCATTATCAAATGGGAAGCCTTTATTACTTAAGGAGCACTTTATATTGAAAGCTTTTAACACTTCATCTATTATCTTGTTCTTAAATTCATTCCCCCTGTCTGTATGGAATATTTTCACCTTAGTTAAATTTATATTAGTGCTCATAAATGCTTCATAAACTAACTTAGCATTCTTTTTAGCACCTGCTGAACAACCTACTATTTCTCTATTAAAGAGGTTAATTAATAAACATATATAATGCCATTTTCCAGCAACAATTACATATGTAAGATTGCTTACTACTATCTCTAAATCGCCTCTATCATTAAATTCCCTGTTTACTATGTTTGATATTTTTTCCTCATTACAGCTAACTTTATGAACTTTGTATTGCTTTACAGTGTAATTAGAAATTAATCTGTATTTGTCCATTATTCTTCTTATTTTTCTTCTTGAGGCGATTAGATTTTGCTTTTTTAACTCTATCTTTATCTTTCTTGAACCATAATTATTCTTACTTTCTCTAAAGATTGATATAACAGCATTTTCAAGCTTAGTATTACAAACCCTAAATTTTTTCTTATAATATACCAAGCTTCTTGGTATATTTAATACCCTACACATTGCACTGATACTGTACTTTTCTTTATTTGCTAATATTATTTCTATTTTCGTGCCATTATCAGTGCTGCTTGCTTTAAAATATCATTTTCCATTACTAATTGCTTATTTTCTTTACGGAGACGTAATAGTTCATTATCTTCCTCGATACGATTATCTTTAGCCTTGAAAGACCCTGAATTGCTATAATCATTAACCCATTTAACTACTGTAGATTTAGCTAATTGATATTCCCTAGCTATTTGTGCTGCTGGTTTACCATTTTGTCTAAGAGCAACTATCTGTTTTTTAAGATCTTCTGTATAATTCTTTGTTTTTCCCCCCATGATACTAACTCCTTCTCATATTTTTTTATTATATCATGACCGAATATTTTCTGTATAATTAATTGTAACCCATCCAAAATCGACGTTTAATTAGTAATCAAAATCACCCTAGCTCTTATGTGAGTTGACGGTTTGTTAACTTATTACAAAATAACATTGACAACTATCGATATGATTGATATACTTATTTTAAGATATCGATAACATTCGATATCATTGATGCATATAAATATGTAGGAGGTAATTTTATGGAGCATTCATATGCAGATTATGTTCCTGCAATTAAGGCCATGTCAGATGAAACACGGTTAAAGATTATTGATATGCTATCATGTGGAGAAATGTGTGCATGCGATATATTAGAAGAACTCAGCATTTCCCAATCCACTCTCAGCTATCATATGAAGATATTGTCTGAAAGCGGCCTTGTAAATGCAGTGCGTGATGGGGCTTGGATGAGGTATACATTAAACAAGGAAAAAACGGATGAGGTTAAAGCTTTTTTTACGTGCATAACAAACGACAAAGAAGACTGTATTTGTAAAAAATGCAAAAATAGAAAATCTGATAATCAATGTTGTTAAGGAGGATTATGTAATGAAAAAAATTGAGATTTTTGATCCGGCAATGTGTTGTTCAACAGGAGTTTGTGGACCATCTATTGACCCAGAGCTTTTAAGAGTAGCAACAGTTATTAATTCACTAAAAGAAAAAGGTATTATTATAAAAAGGCACGGTTTGTCAAATGAGCCCCAGGATTTTATCACCAATAAGGTTATAAATGAAATTCTTCAAAAAGAAGGAGCAGATATTCTTCCTGTAACACTTGCAGATGGTGAAATTGTGAAAACCAAAAGCTACCCAACAAACGAAGAGCTTTCAGGATGGTTAGGGATTGAAATGAGCACAAAACCTCAAAAGAAGAGCGGTTGCTGCTGTGGGCCAAAGGGGTGCTGTTAAGATGTCTAAGAAGAATTATGAGTCATTTCATTTGAAGGGGATAACACTGACTAAATATATGTTTTTCACAGGAAAAGGTGGCGTGGGTAAAACCTCTACCGCCTGTGCTGTGGCAGTAAATTTAGCTGATAATGGAAAAAGGGTTCTCCTTATAAGCACCGATCCTGCATCCAACTTGCAGGACGTTTTTAATACTGAGCTTGATGGCAAAGGGGTCCCGATTGATGGAGTGCCGGGTTTAGTAGTGGCAAATCTTAATCCGGAGGAAGCTGCCAGAGAGTATAGGGAATGGGTTATTGCTCCATATAGGGGGAAGTTGCCTGATAGTGTAATTGTAAATATGGAGGAACAACTCTCTGGTTCATGTACAGTTGAAATTGCAGCTTTTGACCAGTTCTCGAAATTCATCACTGATAAATTCACAGAGAATAAATACGATTATATTATTTTTGATACTGCTCCGACAGGGCACACACTTCGTATGCTGCAATTGCCATCAGCCTGGAGTAATTTTATCAGTGAAAGTACACATGGGGCATCATGTTTAGGTCAGCTCGCTGGGCTTGAAGATAAAAAGGGTATGTATAAGAATGCGGTTGCAAACCTTGCCAATAAGGATAAAACAACTTTAATACTTGTCTCAAGACCGGAGAAAACTCCTTTGATTGAAGCTGAACGCTCAAGTCGCGAGCTTAGTGATTTAGGGATAAACAATCAAGTTTTAGTTATCAATGGTATGTTGAGTGAAGCATCTGATGATGTTTCGAGTAAAATGTTAGATAAGCAACAAAAGGCTATGGAAAATATGCCGCAGGGTTTGAAAAAGTTTAAAATTTTTATTATACCACTTCGTTCCTATAACGTTATGGGGCTTGATAATATTAGAGCCTTTTTAAGCAGTGATAATTACGCAAGAGCGAATACTGATAGCAAAGCTTTAAATTTAAGACATCTGGATGTTCTTATTGAAGATATTTATACGTCAGGCAAAAAAGTGATATTTACAATGGGTAAAGGCGGTGTTGGAAAAACTACTATTGCTGCATCCATTGCTGTGTCTCTTGCTAGAAAGGGTGTTAAGGTACATTTAACATCTACTGACCCGGCTGACCATCTCAAATATGTGGTTGAAGATACTGAAAATATAAAACTAAGCAAAATAGATGAAAAGCAGGAACTTTTGCGATATCAAAATGAAGTATTAAGTAAGGCTCGTGAAACAATGAGCGAAGATGATGTTGCTTATGTTGAAGAGGATTTACGCTCTCCATGCACACAGGAGATTGCAGTATTTAGAGCTTTTGCTGAGATTGTTGACAAGGCTGAAAATGAAGTCGTAATTATTGATACTGCACCAACGGGTCACACACTTCTTTTGCTTGACTCTACACAGAGTTACCATAAGGAGGTTCAGAGAACAAAAGGTGAAACGCCAATATCTGTTCAAAGATTACTTCCAAGACTTCGGGATGAGAAACAAACAGAGGTTATAATTGTTACATTGCCTGAAGCAACACCGGTATTTGAGGCTCAGAGGCTGAGTGATGACTTAAACAGAGCTGGAATTAATAATAAATGGTGGGTGGTTAACCAGTCCCTTTCATTGACGAATACTAAAAATAGTATGTTAATAGCTCGCGCTGATGCTGAAAAGCAATGGCTAGAAAAAGTTAAGCAAATAAGTTCAGATAACTTTGTTGCAATCCCTTGGTCCCAGGATGCATCAATTGAAAGTATAGCCAACTTTTCTGGAGGTAGCAAAAGTGATGAATAAAAGTGATAATGGCTGTTGCTCTTGCGGCAGTGGTTGCTGCGGACAAGAACAGGAAAAAAGGCAGATTATAATTGATTTTCTTTATCTTGACCTGAATGTATGTAAGAGGTGTCAAGGAACTAAAACTAACCTCGATGATGCAGTTAATGAAGTATCTATAGTATTAAGGGCGGCAGGATTTGAGATAGTGGTTAATAAGATTAATATAAATTCAAGGGAGTTAGCCATTGAACACTATTTTTTAAGTTCCCCAACAATTCGTGTAAATGGCAGGGATATTGCTCTTGAGGTTAAGGAATCATCCTGTAAAGAATGCGGTGATCTGTGTGGCGAATCTGTGGATTGCAGGGTTTGGGTGCAGGATGGTATAGAGTATACGGAACCACCAAAATCAATGATTATTAACGGAATTTTGATAGCTTAGAAAGAAAGGAGGATTGATTTACTTGAGTAAGGAACAAAATAGTGGAATTGGTTTTTTTGAAAAATACTTAACCGTATGGGTTTTATTATGCATGGCTGCAGGTGTGTTGATCAGTAAGTTTTTGCCGGGAGTCCCTAATTCTCTTGAAAAGGTTCAATATGCAGGTCAAAACATACCAATTGCAGTCCTCATTTGGATTATGATCTACCCAATGATGATGAAAATTGATTTTCAATCCATAAAAAACGTAAGAAAAAATCCACTCGGGTTAGTGATTTCAACTGGAAGCAGTTGGCTGATAAAGCCGTTTCTTATGTTCGGTCTTGCGTCACTTTTCTTTTACGTAATTTTTAAAGCGTTTATCCCGGCTGATTTAGCACAAAGCTATGTAACCGGAGCAGTATTGTTAGGGGTGGCTCCATGTACAGCAATGGTATTTGTATGGAGTAATCTTACAAAAGGCGACCCTGCCCATACCCTTGTACAGGTTTCAGTAAATGATTTGCTAATTATTATTCTCTTTGTTCCGTTAACATCATTCCTGCTTGGTATTAACAAAGTTCAAATTCCATGGGGTACACTTATTTTTTCCATCATTCTATTCGTTGTCATTCCTTTGGCGGCAGGTGCCTTAACAAGGGTTTTGATGATAAAGAAAAAAGGATTGGAATACTTCAATGAGAAATTTGTCCCTAAATTTGACGGTATTACAACTTTGGGACTATTGTTAACCCTAGTTATTATTTTTACTTTTCAGGGTGATATCATACTAGAGAAGCCATTATATGTACTTCTTATTGCTGTGCCGCTGGTTCTTCAGAACATCATCTCCGCAACCCTATCTTATCAGTTGTGTAGATGGGGTAAATTACCACATAATATTGCAGCACCGGCTTCGCTTATAGCTGCTTCCGATTTCTTTGAATTAGCGGTAGCTGTTGCTATTTCGCTTTTCGGGCCTGATTCTCCAGTAGTACTTGTATGTACAGTTGGTGTCCTGACGGAAGTTCCTGTCATGCTTATACTTGTAAAATATATTAATAGGACAAAAAACTGGTTTCCAGTTAAAAAATAAAAAGGATGAGTGGTCAATGAGTAATAAGCCCAAAGTTGCATTTATATGTGTTCATAATTCATGTCGTAGTCAAATAGCTGAGGCACTTGGTAAGTATTATGGGTCTAATGTATTTGAAAGCTACTCTGCTGGGACAGAAACAAAACCTCAAATTAATCAAGATGCTGTACGACTAATGAAAGAGCTTTATGATATAGATATGGAGAAAACTCAACATTCAAAGTTGCTTGATGAACTTCCTCCAATAGATATCGTTGTTACAATGGGGTGCAATGTGGAATGCCCTTACCTTCCATGTAAACACAGAGAAGATTGGGGACTGGATGATCCTACAGGTAAGAATGATGAGGAATTTAAAAAAGTAATCTCAACAATAGAAACAAAAATGAAAGAGCTAAAAGACAGACTAAAGTCATAATAATTATAACGCCAATTACAAATCTAATAGTTGGCGTTATAATTATATTGTCGATATGTTCCCAAGAACCTTAAAACCGTTGATATGTTTCCACATACCGCGAAAATGCTATAAAACTGTTGACACGTTCCCATGGACGTAGACATCAATTATGACCACTCGAGCCATGTTAAGATGGCTGTATTGATGTCAAGGGTGTAAGCCTTTACTTTACTGGTTTTGAAGAATTCTCATGACAAACTATTTTGCTGCCAATACTGAACCATAGTTGCCTAGATAAACAGCAATCCTATCCATCAGAGCTGCCATCTGACCTCTGGTGGTATATGCTTCTGCACCAAAGGTGCCATCCGGGTTCCCTGAAAAAATATTATAATGCTTCAGCTTTACAATGGCACTATAGGACCAGTTGTTGTTTTTAAGGTTGATGTCACTGTAAGGGTTTTTCTCGATATTTACATCATCCAGCTGAGTGAGAATTCTATCAAGCATAACAGCCATTTCCTGTCTTGACAACAGCTTGTTCGGAGAGAATTTCCCATTTTCCACGCCTTTCACAATTCCATGTTGTGAAGCAATTTCAATATCATTCTTTGCCCAATGCCCCTCAATGTCGTTAAAACTTGTTCCAGGAGTATTTGTGCTTTTCAGCCCCATTGCTCTAACCAGAATTACCGTAGCCTCAGCACGGCTCAGGTACTGATCTGGTGCGAACAAATGTGCCACAACGCCATTCATCCATTTTTTTTCATACATCGAAGCAATCGAATTCTGTGCCCAGTGGCCCTGTACATCTTTAAAGGGATGTCCGTTCTCAAAGGGATGTCCGCTTAGCCACAAGCTATAATAATTCCATGTGTCCTTTGTTTCCTGCCCCAAACTCCAGTTTCCAGTACCTTTCAGGTCATATTTATTTACAAGCTCCAGTTTGGACTTGATCGAGGTTTCATTTTCATACCAAATTGTATAGGTGCCATCTTCAAGCATTGAACCTGAAACATATGGCTTGACATCATTTGCATTAATCGTGATGACAGCATAGGGCGATTTTTTCTTATCGTCAAAGTGTACTAAGCCATTATAGTCACTCACCAGTCTGGCGACTTCTGTATTGCTCAATCCATAACCACCTTGGGCAGCTCCATTCTTCCAGTATCTCCCGTAAAATGGTATCCCGAGGACGAGCTTCTCCTTTGGTACTTCAGTCAATGCCTTTTGAATAGTGGCTTCAACAAAGCTATAACTTGCTATAGGACCTGCCTCTCCGCCCTTATAACTCTCATCATAAGCCATGATCATCAGATAGTCGCTGTACTTAGCAAGTGCTGAATAATCATAGGAACCGTGCCAACCCTTGGTAAGTCCCCATGGGTTTGCTGCTACGGCTACTGCAACGTTTTTTTCTTTAGGGAGCTTGTCTCTTAAGAGTTTTACAAAGTCTGTGTAGAGTGCTCTTTCTGTTTCGGTGACGTTTTCAATATCTACATTCACACCATCCAGATTGTAATACTCGATGGCAGCAGCTATCTGATCAGAAAGCTGTTGCCTGCTTTGCAGGGCTTTAACACCCTTCGCTCTATCCCAGTGGTTACTTAAAAAGGGAACAACCTTGATTCCCTGTTTGTGCATTTCAGCGATAAAACGGGTGTCTACGGCCAAGGCCAAATCCAGACTACCATCATTCTTGATATTAAAATAATTGGGGGATATTTCATCTAACGAGTTCTGTGTATTCTCTACATATTGATAGTATAAATTTGAATTCCCAAAATAAATATATGACATATTATATCTATCTGCTGCGTTAACCCCTACCGCCGAGCTAAGCGTCAGTAATACAGTGAATATTGCTGTAATTGCCTTTTTTAAACGCATAACCCCATATCCTCCTTCTATGTTTTAATACGCCAAGAGCAAACACTACTCATACCATTTCAATTCATCGCGTGATAACTCATACAATATAACATTAAATGAAAATAAGTCTAATAACAAGGAGTAAATTATGTAAACTAACTTTTCTTTCACGATGTCAAATATATTGGAGGATTTGTAATGACAAAACTAACACACCACCCTGTTTCATATGCATCTTTTACAAAATTCTGGGTTAAAGTTTCTTGGGGATTATGAAATAAATAGTATCCCATTCCTAAAGTAGTTAATACTAAAAGACATTGACATATTCCCACGAACTGATACTATAAAAAATAGCCCGTGCACATCAATTTCATCAACTCGAGACACGTTGAGACGGTAGTTAAGCTATCTAAATAAATCCATTGAACACCAAAGTTTAGAGCAATTATGCTTTAAGCCTTTTTGTGAGTTTATGTATCTGATGAAGCATATTTACACGTTCCCAAAGGAACTGGGGGGTGCATTATCTCGCGTAAGTCAGTTAATTTTGCAATTTTCTTGAATTTAAGTAGGTCTGAAGATAAAATGAAATAAGACAAAAATTGAGCAATTCAACAACAAGTAAATTTAATAATAATTTTGGAGAAGTAATAATGATGTGGATTTTAACTTTGGTAGGCAAGTAGCAGAATCTCCCCTGTGATTCAAGATATATGCATATAATAAAACGATACACTGATAATGACTATATTTTCTAGTACTAAGAAAGACCAAAAGAATAAGTGAGATGCACAAAGACAGAGTGTCAAGATTTTGGGAAGCCACTAGTCTTATATTTAAAGCGGACTAAGAAAGCAACAGAACCGTCCCTGTTAACACCTGTAACGTCGTATTTGTAGGAAAATGTGAAGCTAAGATTGTTTATTTTTTTGGAGGGTTGAAAATGAAGGAAATTGTATTTTATGTACCAGCTATCATTTTTGGAATTCTATATGGAGTAGTATCAATTAGCAATATTGGAGCTATTTCGCCTATTGCTGTAGTTTGGTTAGCCTTGTTCTTAATCAGTGGTTTTATTCTAAATAAGAATGTCTTTTGGGGTAGTTTATTTGGAGCATTACCCGCAATTCATCTAATTTATATGGGGACACAAGATACAGGACAAATTATCAATGAAATGCCAATAGGAATTGTAGTTTTAGTTTTTTATATAATTTGTGGATATTTTGCCTATAGAAATAACAAAAAAAGTAAAGAGTAAGTATCTACCCGAGCAGGCTCAAATGGTTGACTATATCTACCAAACAGACAAATTTGGTCGGCTGCATCTACCGAACCAATAGGTTGAGAATGTGCTAATAAAATCTAACCTTAGGAGAACTGGTCTATTCGGTAGGGTTGACACAACATTATGGATAACATAAAAGCCCCCCTTTTTAATGATAGCTATCTTGTATGAATTAAAGAATAGGTATCAAAAGTGACAAGTACATAAAAAAGAAAGAATGATAAATTTTATTTTGTTATGAAAAGGATGATTATAGAATGAAAAAGTTTGACATAGGATTGTTGAAAGTTATTAAATGGATTGTGATTGTTTTGATTTCTGCTATTGCATTATTTTTTATAGTGCGTTTTGTCGGGCAGAAGATAAATACGAGAACGCCTAAAGACGGAATTAATGAGTCGATGTACGTTGACATTAACGGAACGAAACAGTGGATCAGTATCTATGGAGAAGACATAAATAATCCTGTTCTGTTATATTTGCATGGTGGGCCAGGTTCATCTACGAGTTCTTATGACTATGCTTTCACGAGAAAATGGGCTGACATATATACCGTTGTTACGTGGGACCAAAGAAATTGTGGAAAGAGCTATTCTGAGGAGCAAAACAATACAACAATAACTTATGACCTGATGATGACTGATGGTGCAGAGATGACAGAATTTATTTTAGATTACTTAGGTAAGGATAAAATCACACTTCTTGGTCATTCATGGGGATCATTATTTGGGGCCAATCTTGCTCTTGAATATCCTCAGTACTATGATTGCTTTATTGGAACAGGACAGAGTATTAATTTTCACGACAATGAAGTGGCATTCAAAGAAGTAGCAACAACTTGGGTTAGGGATGATGAAGAAGGTAAAAAACTGATTAATCGTTTGACAATAGATGATTTTTCAGCGGATTATTTTGAAGCAAGAAATATCTTAATGAATAGATACGGATATGATATGTTCACTGATGGAACAGATTACAATATAGTAGCAGCACAGATTTTTAATCCATATTATTCGATTACGAATTTCATTTCATTTATGAATTCAGATTATTCCATATATATGATGTTTGTAAATGGTGACGAATTCAAAAAATTCTGGTTGTCGGATAGAAATGAATATCAGATGCCATATTACAACATTAATGGGGATAAGGACTATCAGACTAATTACATATTGGCCCAGGAATATTATGATATGGTCAAGGCTCCATATAAAAAAATGTATATCATGAAGGATACCACGCATGGATTATTGGAATCAAAATCAGGCGAATTTTCAGATATATTGCATGAGATAGCTGAATTAAAAAAACAGAGAGGCAATCATTGAAAAAGAAAGGTTTGAGCTATGCATTAATCTTTTATGGGGTGATAGTAAGTGAAAATAACCATGAGTAATTTTGATAAGTTTATTTTTGGATTTTGGGATTATGATGAAGAAACAAAAAAACATACTGGCTTGCACCTACGTCAAGAAAATATGGATATAGGAGGTGGTACAATATCTAAAGATGACATTGACAAATTAAAAGAATACCCTGAAACTGAAATATTAACCATATCACGGCTAAACCAAGACACGTTTGAGTATTTTATAAATACTTATGGAAAAAAATTACGTGCAGTTCGATTTTTTAAGGACAAATTAGTGAGAGACTGGTCTTTGCTGGGTCAATTGCCACAACTAGAATTTGTATATTTCTTTCATAACCAAAGAATAGATTCATTGTGGGATATGAGTCAAAATATATCATTAAAAAGGTTAGAAATTAAAGACTTTTGTAGACTGAAAACCTTGGTGGGAATTGAAAAGGCACCCAATTTGGAATGGTTTGGAATTGGAAATGCTACTTGGAGTACGAGTGTTGTAGATTCATTTAAATATTTCAAAGGAACAAAAGTCAAATATTTATCTTTTTTTGGTAAACGAATTGAAGATAATGATCTGTCTTTCTTATCAGATATGGAGCATTTAGAGCAATTTGATTTTCCGTCTAATTTCTATTCAACAGAACAAGTCGCGTGGATTGTTTCAAACTTTCCGCATATAAAGGGACTTTCACTAAAACCAACAATAGAAGATATGGGATATAATAGTAAAACAGGTCATAGTGATATACCATCTTTATTTATTGTTGGAAAATGAAAACCTTACCTTGAGCTTTCGGAAAATGAAGAAAAAATAAAGAAGTATATAGATAATTTCGAGCGTTTAGTTCAAAAATTTAAAGGCATACCTTATGCAGATATATTTGACGGAAAATAGACTGAGACAGTAATAATAATGTCACCCATAGAAAAATAAATTAGTCCCATATTGATAGAATTATAGTTAACGAACAGCCAAAATATTTTATTGAAATATAAACACAAGTATTTGAAAGTCAAGAAAAATCAGGGGGTATATATAAAATGTTTTACACTTTTGCTTCTTAAAGTGATAGAATATATATAGGACTTTTTATTATACTACGAGATGGAGGCTGGAAGTTAATGTATCAAGATAATTACAACACCCAAAGAGTACATAGAGTAAATATTTTAATGACGATTATTGTAGTTTTTTTAGTTCTGATACCGATTATATCGTCAAAGGGCATTAGGGAAGGTATGTTGAGTATATTAGCAGGGCTATTGATTTTAGTAATAGAAATAATTACTTATTTTTTACCAATCAAAAACTATGTAAAAGGACTTTGTCTATATTTGTTGCCGTGCATAGTTATCATCGCACTTTTTATACTGCAGGGGTATGCTTTAAATAAGCACTATATAATACTATTATCTATAGCTATGGCCACACTCTATTTTAAGAAAGAGCTAATTTTAATACTAGGATCATTTATTGACATGACATACATATTTTTGTTTTTTGCATTTCCTGAAAAGTTATTAGGAATCAATAAAGACTTTAAAGGATTTTTTGCAGTCTTTTTGATTATGAATGCAACTATTATCTTACTATACTTACTAACGAAGTGGGGAAGGCAACTCATAGAAGAAGCCTATCAAAAAGAGATTGAATCCCAAAACTTAGTAAAAAGATTAACATCAGCTTTTAATTCAAGTGAAGAAGTTTCGAATTTGCTTGATGAACATATTAGTAGTTTTAAGAATGATATTAATACAATCTATCATTCAAGCAAGGGTATTACAGAGTCTGTTGAACAAATGGCCATTGGTACACAGGAAGAAGTAGCAAGCGTAAATATCATCAATGATTCAATGAGTCAATCTATGAATAAAATGGAGGAAGCAATTAGTATTAGCAAGGCTATTGTAACCGAGTCCCAAAGTATGAATACAAAGGTTCAGGAAGGTTGGCATAAAATTAATCAGGTTACGAACTATATAGATAATGTTGGTTCTACTATTAGTACAACTACACTGACGGTTTCTGATCTACACATTAGCCTGGAAAGAGTAAATACATTGCTAAATGGTATCAAACAGATCGCTCATCAGACAAATTTGCTGGCTTTAAATGCTGCAATCGAATCTGCTCGTGCAGGGGAACATGGAAAGGGATTTGCGATAGTAGCCGATGAAGTGAGAAAATTGGCAGAACAGAGTGCTCGTATTACTTTGGATATTTCTGAGGTAACGACAGAACTATCGAATAAGTCGAAAGATGCACAAGAAAAATCAATCCAAGGAGAAGCTTCTATTACAGAGGGAAGAAGATTGCTTAAGGAAATTTCTGCATATTTTGAGGAAATTAAAAATACTTATACCACTATTGATAATGGACTATCAAATGGTATGGCGGAAATAGCATTAGCCGTGGAAAATTTCACGACGATTCAAAAGCAAATAGAAAACGTATCTGCAATATCAGAGCAAAATGCAGCATCGACACAGGAGATTATATCAACTGTAGAAAACGAACATTCATTAATTACTACGATTAACGCAGCAGTTGATGAGATATATGAACTAAGTAAAAAGCTTCATGAAATGACGAAAAACTGATATAAAGGGACGGTTCTCTTGCTTCTAGAGATGGGGATAAGGTTATCTGGGGAGCCTTTTAGATAATGTCTTAATACTTGAATTTTGAAAGTAATTAGTGAACCTGAAACAGCACAAGTAAAAAGTTTTCAAAAAAGGAAGGGTCATATATTTAAAGCTTAGCAAGGAAGCAACAGAACCGTCCCTGATCAAGGATTTCTTCCAAAGGGGTAGAAAAGGGCTGACACCTTGTTCGCATGAAAAAGCACAAGTAGAATGACTTTCAAAAAGAGGAAGGAATCAAATATTAAGGAATTAAATATTAAGGAAGATCAAAAGAATAAAAGGAACAACAAAAAGATAGGCTATGAGGAATTTAAGGATTTCTTCTAGCCTTATTTTTAAGGCTTAACAAGGAAGCAACAGAACCGTCCCTAAAATACCTAAAATACTAAAATACCTGTGGTATGATGACTTTTCCAATGATATAATTAAGGCAAAGTGAGGAACAGTTCTCTTACTTCTAACCATGTTCATTGCCTGTTACAAGAGAGAAAGAAAATTTACCAATGAAGAAGCAAGGCTTGAAATTTTGATAGTAATCAATTAACCTAAAATAGCATAAGTAAAAGATATCCCAAAACAGAAAGGGATCAAATATTAAGAGAACTCAAAAGAATAAAAAGAATAACATAATGACAGACTGTGAGAATTTTAGGGATTTCCTTTAACTTAATATTTATTGATTAGAAAGGAAATTGCTAAGCTGTCACCAGATATAAGGAGGATGAAGTATGAAGAAGTTGAAAATTACAGATGGAATATATATGCTGACTATGAATGTTGAGGATATACTATTTGAGGGAATTTGGGAGATTGCAAATGGAGTGACCCTTAACTCCTATATAGTTCAAGGAGAAAAGACTGCAATAATTGATGGTGTAGTTAATTGGGATGGGGTCCCTGAAACACTTTATAGAAACTTAGAAGAAATAGGTGTTGATCCTCAAAATATTGATTATTTGATTGTAAATCATATGGAACCAGACCATTCTGGCTGGATTTCAAACTTTAGGAAAATCAAGGATGATTTTACAGTAATATGTACGGATAAAGCAGCAAAGATGGTAGCTTCCTTTTATGATGAAGACAAAATAAGAATTGTGAAGGAAGGAGATACTTTGGATCTTGGAAAAGGCAAAGTATTGAGTTTTCACCCAGCACCAAACGTTCACTGGCCAGATACTATGTACACCTATGAAAAAGATACAAAAACCCTCTTTACATGTGACATGTTTGGATCATTTGGTAGGATGGAAGATCATTATTTTGATGATGAGCTGACATCTGAAGAGGTAGACTTCTTTGAAGCTGAAGGAATAAGGTATTATTCCAATGTAATGGTAACTTTTACCTCTAGCTTGAAAAAGGCAATTGAGAAAGCAAAAACGCTAGAAATAAAGACGATAGCACCTGGTCACGGGCCAGTGTATAGGGAAAATACTCAAAAAATCATAGATGACTATGTTAGATATTCGCAATATGCTGAAGGATCTGGTAAGAATGAGGTCACTATACTGTGGGGATCCATGTATGGAATGACTGCAAAAGCACTTGATTACGTTGAAGGTATCCTTCAAAGAGAAGGAGTCAAATACAATAAGCTACACATGCCACAAGAGAGCGAAAGTGAGATGGTTGCAACGGTTTTTAAATCAGCAGGGATTATTATTGCAGCACCTACTTATGAATATAAGTTATTTCCACCAGTTGCAGCAGCTTTAAATGAGCTTGGCAGAAAAAAGATTATAGGGAAAGCAGCATTTAGATTTGGGTCATTTGGATGGTCTGGCGGTGCAGAGAAGGAGATTAGCGAAATAGTTGAAAGAAATAAAATGAATTGGGATTTCGTTGAATCTGTGGAGTTCGAAGGAGCACCAAAGGAAGAAGACCTTATCAAGGTTGAAGCTGGAGTATTAGAGCTTATAGAAAAGATGAGGCAGAAGGTAATAGAATAATTCACTCATGAAGAAAAGAAATTAACAATTCCCAGGATAAAAGGCTCTGACTATAGCATCATCAATACTGGAGGTGAGGAATTCATTTTGGGATGATGCTTTAATTTTTACTTTGAATATTGAGCCAATTTATATATAAGAAAGGAATGGTGGTATTATGTTATGGAAAGACAATTATGAACTTGGTGTTCCGAGAATTGATGAACAGCATAAAGAACTATTTAGGCGTGTCGAATCTTTTTACCAAGTATTGCGCTCAAGCGATCCTTGGGAAGAGAAAGTCCTAAAGGTAAATGAAACACTAGAGTTTATGAAAGGATACGTTGTAGAGCATTTCCGAGATGAAGAAGAATACCAACAAAGCATTCATTATCCTGGATATGAAGATCATAAGAAGTTACATATCGGTATGGTTGATTATGTATTAGAGTTTACTAAGCAATATGAGCAGTCCAATAATAGCGAGCTTCTGATGCAGCAGTTTGGAGGTAGACTGTTAGCATGGCTGATCAACCATGTAGCCGCAGAAGATCAACGAATTGCAGATTACGCTAAAGAGAAGGGGATGAGCTGAAATGGTAGATAAACTATATAGAACCTTTGTCGATGCAACACAAAATGTGCTAAATTTGATGCTTAATATCTCAGATGTTTCTGATAATCAGACAGAGAATTTTAAATGTGATAATGAGGTCGATATCGCTATCGGCGTTGTTGGTGACCTTCAAGGAGATATCATTTATCGATTTCCAGTCTCCACCTCTCTGAACATGGTAAGTATTATGAGCGGTATGCAGTTTGAAGAGGTAGATGTTTTTGTGACCTCTGCTATATCAGAGATTGCAAATATTATCAGTGGTAATGTTCTTATTGCACTTTCACATAACAACATGAGATGCGATATATTGCCACCTGTACAATGCACGGTTGATGATGAACAGAAATATGAAATAGAAACAAGTTGTTGCATTTGCACAACAATTGGTGAGATATGTTTGAAAATTAGATTGAATCAGGCTTCATAAGTTAGGAGCTATCCTTACGGATCTGGAATTAGACTTAGATGATTTACAGTCAGATTTGTGTATTGATGGATGTTGTCAATTACAACAAATGCATACTGTATGTTCTATGAGATTCCAAATAGCACGTTGATAAACGAGAGTTTGTCAGCGTGTTATTTTTTATGCCTATAACCTATTGGAATTGGAAGATTATCCATATAATATAGTTATAAGGAGTGATTGAATAATTAGGAGAAGATAGGTGTATGGATATAAGAAAATAGAAATATAGAAAAATATCTAAGTAGAGAAGAAGTGGATGAATATCAGGTTATTTATAGCACTAAATTTTAGTAATGAGACAATAGCTCAAATTAATGAGATAATTAGTAAGTTTAAATTAGGTGTCATTCAAGGAAAGTTTGTAAATGAAGAACATATGCATCTTACAGTAGAATTCTTGGGAGAGATACAGCAAAGTCAATTGGATTTGATTAGAAAAATAATTGATGAGCTTGAATTTGAGGCATTTACACTTCGTCTAAATAAAATAGGATATTTTAAAAGACGTGAAGGCAATATCTTTTGGTTAGGAATAGAAGATAATGATACTCTGTTTAATATATAAAATATATTGCACCAAAGTTTAATTGATCATGGCTTTAAGTTAGAAGATAGAGAATATAAACCACATATAACTTTAGGAAGAAAAGTAAAATTGAAAGACGCGTTTAATACTAATGAACTAGACGATTTTGTGAAGAAAATAAAAATTGATATAAATAAAGTAGATTTAATACAATCAGAATTTGCAAATGGAAAGTTAGTACATTCTATAGTAAGGTAGGAAGGGATGATTTGGGTGACACCATTTTACTAGGGGATAAGCCTTGTTTTTGTAATTCACTTTGAACTAGAATATAGGAAAACCAGGTACACGAATATTTCATAGGTTTTCTGAAGATGAAGATCAGGCAAGAGATAAATTTAAATAGAATCGTTCTTATGACTGCTCTATGCTTGAGTAAAGTCCCTGCACAGAATTCTATAATGTGATATAATAATGTAAAAAATGGAAGATGAAACTACTTAATTTATGGAGGATATAGGCTATGAGTAATGAACATTCAGTCAGTTTAAGACGAATTCTGATTATTGGAAGTGGGATCGCAGGGCTTTCCGCAGCAAAGGCAGCTAGGGCACAGGATCCAGAGGCTAAAATAACGATATTTGGTGAGGAGCATAGGCTACCCTATTATAGGCTCCGCTTATGTGAGTACATTGGTAAGATCGTAGATTATAACGAGCTTGATATCAGTCATGAGGAATGGTTTGATAATAACAGAATTCAGCTTGAACTATCCTCAAAAGTTATAGAAATAGATACAAAGGGCAAGAAAATAAACACAACTGACAAACAGTATAGTTATGATAGTTTAGTACTGGCTACGGGCAGCACACCAATTATTCCACCTTTTAAGGGCAAGGAACTCTTAGGTGTTCATACTATATGGACATTGGAAGATCTTACTGGAATCAATAAAAATATTGTGGATGCAAAAAAGGTCGTTGTTATCGGCGGGGGGTTACTTGGGCTTGAGACAGCACATAAAATTTCTGAAATGGGCATTGATGTGTCGCTGATAGAAGGTATGCCAAGGCTTCTTCCAAAACAGCTAGATGAAGGTGGTTCAGAAATATTTAGAGACAAGGTGCAAAGTTTGGGTATCACAGTGTACTGCGGGAAATCCGTGGCAGGGTTTGAAGGGGATCATAATGGACGCATTACACAAGTACACATGGATGATGGAACATTCCTTGAAGCAGATGTTGTTATAGTAGCTGTTGGTGTTGCACCGAACACTAAAATATTCCAAGATAGTGGTATAAGCATGAATCGCTTTATAGATGTTAATGAGAATATGGAGACTAGCATTGAGGATATATATGCGGCAGGAGATGTAGCAAGCTTGAGTGGTAGATGGTTTGGTCAATGGACAGTAGCTCTAAAACAGGGGCAGGTTGCGGGAACAAATGCTGCAGGAGGAAATGCACACTACAAAACAACAGACACCCCTTATATACTTACTACAATGGGAACAAGAGTAGTATGCTTAGGTGATATAGGGATTATCCAATCAGAGAATTCTGTAGCAGGTTATGAAATAGACCAAAGGATTGACAAAGAGGAATTTAGTTATTCTAAATTAGTATTTCATAACGAATTGTTTGTTGGATATATACTAGTGGGTAATCCAGCAAAAGCTTTCACTAAACTCCAGACACTGATTAACACCAATGCTACTGCAAAGAACATTAATGATATTTTATATAGTTAAGAGCCAATGCGAGCAAGGGATGGTTCTTGTGCTTCAAATCTTAGGGCTTTAGCTTTAAAGCTTCGAAAGGAAGCAATAGAACCGTCTCAGGGGATGCCCAGGCTTCTGTTATCCATGATTAAGAGGAAAAAAGAAAGATTCCATAGATTAGTATTAAGGAGTAAGAATATGAGAAAAAAATACATAAAATTTTGTCCAAAAATGTTAAAGAAATATATACATAAAAGTAAGGTGTTGTTATTAGTAGCCGTAAGTAGTACCGCAGTATTATTTGCGGCGTGTCAGCGTGAGCAGAATACATCAAATGATATAGAGATAGAGAACAATCAAGTAATAGATAGCAAAAACAAGGAGAATGATCATTCAGATGCAAGCATACCCAAGGAAACATATGTAACGAAAGTAAATCCAAGTGGAGCAGAGAATAGCAGTGAACAAACAACACTTCTGTTTTCTAATTTATCAAAGTATCAATTTGTATTTTCTAGTGGAGCTGGTGCTTGGCAAACCCTATTAAATATTAATAAAGATGGAACGTTTAATGGATACTATTCTGATTCTGATATGGGAGATACTGGAGAAGGCTATCCAAAAGGCGTCAATTATTCATCTACATTTAAAGGCAAATTCAAAGTGCCAAAGAGAATCAATGATTATACTTTTTCCATGGCAATAGAATACATAAATCTTGAGGAACAAGTAGGAAGTGAAGAAATAATTGATGGAATAAGATATATTTATAGTGAACCCTATGGATTAAATGATGCAAAAGAAATCTATATCTACACACCACAAGCACCATTAAGAGAGTTGCCTGAAGGTTTTAGAAGTTGGGTTGGACATATGGACTTAAGTGATGTGACACAGGAACATCTAGGATTTTATGGGTTGTACAATGTAGCAACAGAAAGCGGATTTTCTAGTTATGAGAAAGATGAAGTGCAGAAAGATGAAGTACAGAAAGATAGCTTAGAATCAGATAGTATAGCAGAAGTTGAAGAAATTGAAAAACAATATGAGAAATTGAGCAATCAATTACAAAATGAAGCTTCGACGCAATCAGAAATGAACTTCTTAGCAAGAGAGATGTATGTATTATGGGATGATGAAATTAATAGAGTTTGGAGATATTTAAAGGATACCCTTGATAAAGAGGCAATGGATAAATTGACTTCTGCACAAAGGAAATGGATTGAAAAGAAAGAAAATGAAGTAAACAAAGCAGGTTCTGAATATGAAGGTGGTAGCATACAGCCAATGGTAGAATACCTAAAGGGTGCAGAACTTACTAGAAATAGGGTTTATGAATTAGTTGAATTATTAAAATGAATAACAATATGAAGAATTGACTTAAATTTTATGATTATATCTTTACAACGTAAAGATTGCGTGTTACAATCTTTACAACGTTAAGATTGAGGGAGAAAAATGGTTGAAAAAAAATATCATCATGGGAATCTAAAAAAGTGTCTTATCGAAGCAGGAATAGAGCTGTTTATTACAGAAGGTGAGAAATATTTTTCTTTACGAAGAGTAGCAGCTGTGTGCGGAGTTAGTAATGCAGCTCCATATAGCCACTTTAAAAGCAAAGAAGAGTTGCTTGAGGCAATGAAAAATTATGTAACAGCAGAATTTACAAAGGAAATAAATGATTCAATCAAAGATGAAGATTGGGATAATCCATATACCTTAATTATAATGGGTAAAAGCTATATTATGTTTTTTATTAAAAACCCACAATATTTTGAATTCCTATTTTCCCAGTCATGCATAAGCGTAAACTTGAACATGGATGATGATGAACATAGCAACTTTCCTCCGTTTGAAATCTTAAAAGAATTGCACTTCAGACTATTTAGTAAAACAGGATTGTCTGATGATCAAATTAAAGATAAAGTTATATCATCATGGGCAACTGTTCACGGGTTGGCTGCTATTGCAACGATGAAAGGAATTTCTTATGATAGAAGTTGGGAAGATAAGATTGAAGATATTATTTGGAATAACCAAGAAAATTAAAACCGTTTTTTGCATGATGCTTGGTGTTGCTGTAATAGCTATCATTTTCTACTTGGGAGGATTAATGATAATAATGAGTCCAGGCAAGATCAATCAATTTACTGATGAAAATGGACAAGAAATTAATAATAGCCTAGCAGAAAAGTGCTTTGTAGAAATCAACGGCACGAGAATGGGTATGATTATTAGGAGTAAGGATATTTCAAATCCAGTGTTGTTATTTGTTCATGGTGGTCCTGGTATGCCAGAGTATTTCCTTATTGAAAAGTATCCTACAGGTTTAGAAGACAATTTTACAGTGGTCTATTGGGATCAGAGAGGTGCCGGATTATCCTATAGTACGGATATTGACAAAAGTACAATCACCATTGAACAATATATTGAAGATACAATTGCTGTAACAAACTATTTGCGAGAGCGTTTTAAGCAGGACAAAATTTATCTTATGGCACATTCATGGGGAAGTTATTTCAGTATTCAGGCTGTTCAAAAGGTCCCTCAATTCTATCATGCTTACATAGGAATTGGACAGGTAACCTATCAAGAGGAGTCTGAGAAACTGGCATATCAATATATGCTGGATTATTATACAAAAGCAAATGATGATAAAACTTTAAAAGTACTTAAAGAAAATCCCCAGCAGTCAAATGGATACAAGAAGATAAGGGATGATGTTATGCATCGTTCAGGCATAGGATCTACCCATGACATGAAGTCGGTTGTGACAGGAATATTTTTTGCTTCATTAAAAAATAAAGAATATACATTTACTGAAAAAATAAATCTATGGCGTGGTAAAATATTACTAAATAAAAATGTACATCTTAGTATGAAAGATGATTTGAGGGAAAAAGTAACCACATTGGATGTGCCCACATACTTTTTTTCTGGGGTATACGATTATACTGTAAATTATAAAATGTCAGAAGAATATCTAGTCCAGTTAGAGGCACCCGTCAAAGGATTTTATCTTTTTGAATACTCAGCACATAGCCCTATATTCGAAGAACCAAAAAAAGTTACACAAATCATTGAAAGCGATATATTACTAAAGACTAATACGCTTGCCAATACTAAATGAGTGATACAACAATATTTGATTGGCAGGATTGGCAAATTCTAATAGATACAAAGGTAAGATTACTTAAAAGTAGTCATAAATTTGGCATATGGAAGTACAAGGAATTAAATAGTGTATGAAATTAAAGGGTATTGTGAAAGCAGTACCTTTTATCTGTTTTGTCATTTGGAATTAAGCAGTGTTTAAGCAGGCTAGACAACATAAAAATATATTGACATCTATATCACTCTGATATATATATTATATATCAGAGTGATATAGATAGGAGGACGAAAAAGAATGAATATATTGTTTATCAATGCAAATTTACATGGTCATATTAACCCTACGTTAGGATTGGTAAAAAAACTTACAGAGAGAGGAAATAAAGTCAGCTATTTTTGCTCAGAGCCATTTTCACAGCAGGTAACAAATATGGGGGCAAGATGGATTGGATTTAGTGACAAGTTGGATCTGTTTTTGAAAGCATACTGCCCTACAGACAAGCATCCTTTTTTTATGCTGATGGAATATATTCTTTTGTATGATGAAGTTGTATTGCCAGAGGCACTCAATATTGTAAAAGAAGATCTGTATGATGTGATTATTTGTGATTCTATTTTCGGAGGATCCTGTTTTTTAAAACAGATTACTAAAATTCCAGTTGTGTGTTCCCACTCATCTTTTGCCATGAGTCAAGCACCAGTGCCAAAGCAGATGCTTGTGCCAGGATTCCATCCTCAATTGGATCATTGTTATCAGATACTAAAACGCATTTGTGAAAGTTATAAAATTGAAGAGCCTTCATTAGAACAGGTTTTTACAAGCAAAGGAGATTTAAATATCGTATACACTACGCATAATTTCAACGGAGATGAGGGTGTACACGAACCTGACTACTTATTTGCAGGTCCATCAATTGACCGATTACAAGAATCACATGATGTGGATTTTTCTGTGATAGGAGACAGAAAACTAATATATATATCCCTTGGCAGTCTTAATACAGATTTTGTAGACTTTTATAAGATATGTATCTCGGCATTTCGTAATACGGATTATTATGTATGCATGTCCATTGGAAGGAAGTGTGCAGTGTCACAATTAGGAGAAATGCCGTCAAATTTCTTAGTAAAGAATTTTCTTCCACAGCTAGAGGTTTTAAAGCGAGCGGATGTGTTTATCACTCATGGGGGTTTTAACAGTGTAAATGAAGCTTTATACTTTGGCATTCCCATGCTTGCATTACCTCTGGTCAATGACCAGCATATGGTGGCGAAGCGTCTTGTTAATATGGAACTAGGAATGACAGAAAACATAAAGGAATTGTCTCCAGAACTACTGAGGGCTAGAACAGAATCACTTATAAGTGAGAATAAAATAAAAGAAAATTGCATGCAAATTTCTTTGGAAATGAGGAAATGTGCAGATCTTGAAAATACAGCATTAAAGTTTGAAAAATATGTTGATACTTGGAAAGAGAGGAGAGAGAGAAATAGTGTTAAAAAATAAATCCATGTATGCCATTTTGGGTATTTTGAATCTTTCGCCAAGTACTGGTTATGACATAAAAAAATATAGCGACAAGGTCCTCTCTGGATTTTGGAATGAAAATTTTGGCCATATCTACCCAACCTTGAAAAGGATGTTAGAAGAAGGAATGATTGAAATTATTTTTCGTGAAAAAAGTGAAAAGAAAGTTAGGTATGGAATCACTGAAAAGGGGAAACAAGAATTTGAGACATGGCTTTTAGAAGAAACCATGCAACAACCAATACGTTCTGAATTTATGCTAAAATTACTATTCTCAAGCAGTCAGCCGAGAGAAAATGTAATTCAGATGCTAGAGAATTATAAAAAACTCCATGAAAAGGATATTGAGAAATATCTTCATATGCAAAAGGACCTAGAACAGGGCATTGAGGAAATATCGAAGGAGCGAGGCTGTTTTATCAAAGCAATTCTTAGGAAGGGTATAATGTCAAGTGAAGCTGTTATACATTGGTGTGATGAAACAATAGAAGTATTTCAGCAGGATTAGGAACGTAAATATATCCAATATTGTTATTTAATAAGTTTATAATTACATGCTATAATTTTTATGTGGTATAATTTAGATATATTTTGATATCAATAATTAAGAATTAAGAAGGTGCTTCATATTATGGAGGATATATTTAAGCAATGTTCCACACTTATTAAATATTCAAATAAAATATTTGTGCTGACAGGTGCAGGAATGTCCACCGAATCAGGAATACCTGATTTTAGGTCTAATACAGGATTATACGCCAAAGATTTTGAGGGCTTATCGCCAGAGACCATTCTATCTTTAAGCTTTTTTAGAATGAACCCCAAAGTATTTTGGAAATATATTTCTGTATATATGAATTATGCGAATGCCAACCCTAATATTGGTCATGATTTACTTGCAAAATGGGGTAAAAAGAAAGATATAACCATTGTAACGCAAAATATTGATGAATTACACACCTTAGCTGGTTCCACCAAAGTGATTGAAATACATGGTAGCATAAAAACAGCTACATGCCAGAGATGCCATAAAAAGTATGCTCAAGGTGATATTTTAGCTAAAGAAAATGGGTATATGTGTGACTGCGGCTCATTGATCAAACCGGATATTGTGTTATATGAAGAAAGTGTTGATAAAATGACTTTGATATATCCTTTAATTGATGAGGCAGATTTGCTGATGGTTTTAGGCACTTCCCTTACTGTATATCCAGTAGCGGCCATTCCAGAATATTTTAATAGGCATGATAAGCACATGATCGTTATTAATAAAACCCCTACCCATTATAATGGAAGGTCAAACTGTATTGAAATCAATGACAGCATTGGCATTACTTTAGAAAAAATTGATGGTCTAATGAATGAGCAATAAATAATAAGATGTGTATCATGGTATGATCGACAAGTGATAGATGATAGCTATTAGTTAAGGGGATTGGTTTAGCATAAATAAGATCATAAGAATGGAGAAAATAGTGTATGTGGATATTATTTGCAATACTGTCTGCAATTTTTGCAGCACTTACCTCAATACTCGCGAAAATTGGTATAGAAGGTGTAAACTCAAATCTTGCAACAGCAATAAGAACAGTTGTCGTTGTGGTTATGGCGTGGGGAATAGTTTTTATGACGAATGCTCAGAGTGGACTATTTGAAATAAGCAAGAAGAGCTGGATATTCTTGATTTTGTCTGGACTGGCAACAGGTGCATCATGGATATGCTATTATAGAGCTTTGCAGACAGGACAAGCGTCTAAGGTTGTCCCGATTGATAAAATGAGCATTGTAATAACACTTATTCTTGCATTTATTTTCTTACATGAGGAATTTACATCAAAATCATTAATTGGCTGTATCCTGATTACAGCAGGCACCTTAGTAATGGTTTTATAAATCTTTAATAAGAAAATAATATATAAATTCATATATTCATTAAAATAGAGTTAGGAAAATGATGAGAGATTATAAAGGAGTGAAATATCATGGTATTTCTTTGGTATCCAAAATGTACGACATGCCAGAAGGCTAAGAGGTGGCTTGATGATAACGGCATTGCATATGAAACAAGAAATATTAAGGATGATAATCCGTCAGAACAAGAATTACGTATGTGGCACAAGAAAAGTGGATTGCCTCTTAAGAAATTCTTTAATACAAGCGGACTTGCGTACAGGAGTCTTAGTCTTAAAGAGAAACTGGGCACTATGTCAGAGGATGAACAATTCAGTTTATTAGCTTCTGATGGTATGCTTATCAAGCGTCCTTTACTGATAGCAAAGGATAGAGTCATAATAGGCTTCAAGGAAGATTGCTTGTACAATCTAAAGAGTAGCTAAGAACGGAGAAACCACCGTTATATGGGGCAGATATAAGGCATTGTGCCCGTATCTAGTTAAGTGCATAACTAAAATGTTATGAATCGGAGTGGTACCACGTAAGATGTAGTCTTTCGTCTCCTGGCAGATTGCCAGAGATGAGAGGCTTTTTTTATTTTTATTTTTTAATAAGGAGGCTGGTATTATGTTTAATCATCAAAAGTATGAGAAGAAATTCTTTTTGCCCCCTGAAATCTCATATGAGTGGGTAAAAAAAGTGGCAATTGAAAAGGCACCAATATGGTGTAGTGTCGATTTAAGAGATGGAAATCAGGCTTTACCTATTCCCATGACGTTACAAGAAAAACTTGAAATGTATCAAATGCTATTAGAGATTGGATTTAAGGAAATCGAAGTGGCATTTTCAGCTGCTTCAGATACAGATATTAAATTTGAAAGAACGTTAATTGAAAATAATATGATTCCAGAAGATGTTACTATTCAAGTCATAACGCAAGCAAGAGAGCATATTATTCGCAGGACTTTTGAAGCACTTGATGGCGTTCCGAAAGCAATTGTACACTTGTACAATTCAACGTCCGAAGCACAACGTAGGCAGGTGTTTTAGAAATTTGGAAGCCTACACGTGATCATAAAGCAAACATAAAAGGTCATGGTATTGGTAGTCTAGATGCAATCAGCAATGCTTTAAAGAAACATTTTTCCATAGAATATGATTTGGAAGTATATGAAGAATATTATATGGGGAAGGATTAATCAGCATTAGCTTCTGCTTATATAGGAATTCGCAAAAATGGGAAACTATACTGGGGAGCAGGCGTCAATATTGATATTATCAAAGCATCAGCATATGCCTTGACAGTTGCAATAAATAAACTATTGGAACACTGAAACGAATAAATAGAGAAGCATTTAGTGATATAAATGTGACTTATTGCAAAAAAATTGTAACTTTAATATAGTAAATATAGAATTCATCAATATAAAAAAAGCAATTCACACTTATTATAATAAACAGGAGGAAAATAAGATGCAGGAAGTTTATGAGTTTTTGAAGAATTGTGAAACATATTATTTAGCAACAGTAGAAGGCAATCAACCAAGAGTTAGACCATTTGGTACAGTAGATATTTTTGAAGGCAAGCTCTATATTCAGACAGGTAAGGTAAAAAAAGTATCCAAGCAGATCCAGGAAAATCCTAAAGTAGAGATTTGTGCTTTTGCTAATGGAAAGTGGCTTAGAGTAGCAGGCAAGCTTATTAGAGATGATAGGATAGAGGCAAAAAGGCATATGCTTGACAATTATCCAATCCTTAAGTCCATGTATTCAGCGGAAGATGACAATACAGAGGTTCTCTACTTTGAAGATGCCACAGCTACCTTCTATTCATTTACCGAGGAGCCAAAGATAATTAATTTTTAGTCAAGCTAATCCACTAATTGAAGAAAGGAATAAGAACGACTATGCTAAAAATGCCAGTTTTATTTGTTGGACATGGATCACCGATGAATGCTATTGAAGACAACAGTTATTCAAGAACATGGAGCAGTATAGCAAAAAGGATACCAAAACCCGAGGTAATATTATCGGTTTCTGCTCATTGGTATACCAAAGGAACTAAAATTATGAACGAGGAAAATCTCAAAACGATATATGACATGTATGGTTTTCCAGACGAATTGTATAAAATTTCATACAACACACCTGGTTCACCAAATATAGCAGAAGCTTGCAAAAATCTAATTTCAAGAGAAACGAAATATGATAATTCGTGGGGCATTGACCATGGAACTTGGTCAGTATTAGTCCATATGTATCCAGATAGAGATATTCCTGTATTTCAAATCAGTATAGATGCTGATGCTCCACCAGAGACACATTATAAAATAGGTAAACAGTTAAGTGCATTAAGAGAGCAAGGCGTTTTGATATTTGGTACAGGTAATATTGTCCATAACTTAAGATTAGTCGATTGGCATCAAGCAAACAAGGGATTTGATTGGGCATATGAATTTGACGAACATATTTACGAGAACATTCTTAATAAGAATCATGAAAATATTTTAAGGTTCCATGAACTGGGTAATATAGCAAGGCTAGCAGTACCAACTCCTGACCATTTTTATCCTCTTTTATATGTACTTGGAGCATCCAATGAAGACGATAAAATTAGCGTTTATAATAAATCTTGTGAACTCGGATCATTGACAATGACTGCTTACCTTTGGGAGTAATTCATTGAAAGAAAAATCAGTTAGGGGGATAAGCAATGCCATTTACTATTGTCCGTCAGGATTCAACCTACCCGCTAAGTTTGTCATCCATGCGGCAGGCCCCATCTATCGGGAGTGGAACAAGAATCAAAATGAAAAGCATCTTTTCAATGCTTATACAAATTCCCTTATAAGAGCTGTTGATAATCAGTGCAAAAGTATAGCATTTCCAATGATTTCAAGTGGCATTTATGGGTATCCAAAAAATGAAGCCCTTCAAGTAGCTACAAAAGCAATTCAAGATTTTCTTCTTGACCGTGACATTGATGTGACACTAGTGGTGTTTGATAAATCCTCATTTGCTGTAAGTAAAGAACTACTCGGCAACGTTGAAAGCTATATAGATGAGCATTACGTTGACACACATCAATTAAAAAGATGTATACAGCGTGATAGACAGCACCAAGCACTATATGAAGCAGAAGAACAGGTTAGTGAATACATTGAAACGCTTTCCAAGCAGATGCCAGCTCCAGCTGTAAGTGCTCCTGTTTTGCTTGATGATCTGATAGGCAATCTTGATGAGTCATTTTCACAGATGCTCTTTCGTCTAATCGATGCAAAGGGAATGACGGATGTGGAAGTTTATAAGCGTGCAAACCTTGACCGAAAGTTGTTTTCCAAAATTAGAAGTAACAAAGATTATATGCCAAGCAAGAGAACGGCTATTGCTCTTGCAGTGGCACTTGAATTGTCACTTGAGGAAACAGATACCTTTTTGGAGCGAGCAGGCTACGCACTCTCCCATGCTGTCAAGTTTGATGTTATCGTGGAATATTTCCTTATAAATAAAAAATACAACATATTTGAAATAAATGAAGTATTATTTGAATATGATCAACCACTACTAGGAGGCTGAGAGTGTATATTTGCAATGAGCCTATTTGTGATCTTGTTTGTGATTTTTGCTTCTTTTGTGCACACAACGAAAATGGGGGTCCTAAGTATTGCATGAACAACAACCCAAATGTCGCTTGAAAAGCGACCCATACATCTTATGATATTGTTATCCTTAAGACATAAAAATCTTAAGGGGGAATTTCTCAATGAAAAAAGGATTAACTGAATTAGTATTTATATTGGACAAAAGTGGCTCAATGAGTGGGCTAGAAGCAGATACTATTGGCGGGTACAATTCAATGCTCACAAAACAACAATCAGTAGAGGGGGAATGCCGTATCACAACGGTGCTTTTTAATAACACCTATGAAATGCTCCATGATCGTCTGGACATTAGAGCAGTTCATGGAATTACGGAGAAAGAATATCAAGTTGGTGGTTCGACTGCACTTCTTGATGCAATTGGTAGCACAATTCACAAAATAATCAATGTACAGAAACACACGGCTAAGGATTATAGTACCAAAAAAGTGATGTTTGTGATTATTACAGACGGTGAAGAGAATGCCAGCAGGGAATACAATGCCGAAAAGGTCAAAGATCAGATTGAAAGACAAAAAAAGAAATATGGTTGGGAGTTTATCTTCCTAGGAGCGAATATTGATGCGGTGCAGACTGCTGGACGCTTTGGAATTAATCCTGATAGGACTGTTGATTATCTTGCTGACAGTAGGGGAACAGAGCTGAATTTTAAGGCAATGGCACGTGCTGTGGCAACATTCCGTGAAGAGGGGACTGTTGATGAAGCTTGCTTAGAAGAAATACGTAAAGATGTAAAGCAACGGGCAGGTCGTCACAAGGAAAAATTAAATGACTCTTTATTGTGAGATGAAAAGTAGATTGACTTTTCGTAATATTATTAGTTAATAATTTGTTATTTGTTACTAATTAAAATAAAAAATGATTAATAGCATTATGGTATATTGACATTTGCATACATAGAATGTAATAATTTAGATATATATGTCGATAACCTACATAGAGAGGTGGTAATGTCTATGAAGATAAAGCTATTAATCACATATTTATTATGTTTTATATTAATGGCAAGCCCGACTTATGCAACATATTCACAAATGCAAAATGAGTTCAATAATGAGACATTACCAAGAAGATTTTTGGGTATTAATTTGTCAGATGTCTTAGCAGATCCAATGAGTGCAATAGATAAAGCACAACAAGCCTTAGAAACGGACAATTTAACGGATGACATGCTCCTTGATGGGTATTTAGTATTAGGCTATGCGTATTGGTGGATTGCAGATATGGAAACTGCAAAGACATGGATTGATAAGTTTGATGCATTAGCTCAGACGACCCACTCCCCGAGTCGTGAAATGGCATCTGATTTGCTATATGTATTATACTATAAAGATATCGGAGAGTTGGATACAGCAAGATCTACTGCTAAGAGTGCATTAGAGCGTTATGAAGGTATTAAGAATCAAGGTGATCCTAATGTGCGTTATTTTGCCATGATGATTTCAGAAAAAATGGCAATCATCCAAGTCATAGATGGTGAATTATATAACGCTGCCAATCACTTATTAGAGGTGATGGACTACTATGAAGCTATTCAAGAATATGGACTGGAAATTAACACAATTAATAATCTCATGGTTTTGTATACCACGCGAAAAGACTACAATAAGGCTTTAACATATGCTGAAAAAGGATTAGAAATAGCTAGAAATCAAAAAGATATTGGGGCACAAATACTCATTATGACGAATATTATGCAGTGCTGGATTGAACTTGACCAAACCTTTGATTATGAAATGGAAATACATGAATTGAAAGGTTTACTTGACGATTATGATTCACCATGGCATCAATATGCAGGTTATTCTGTTATAGCACTGACATATTTAAAATATGAGCAGTACGAGAAAGCAAAAGAGTACGGCAAGTTAAGTGCTGAATATGCAGAGCAAAGTGATGATATGTATGGTAAGTATTCTTCACTGGTTATTGAAGCTGCTGCATCAGCTTATATGGGTGACTATGATAAAGGTACATCACAAATACAAGAGTACTTAGCTATATTAGAAGACTATGTTGAAGATGTAGATCTATTTAGAGAAATACTTGCAGATGTCTATCAGTATGGTGGAGATTATGAGAAGGCTTTAGAAATATATAAGACCCTCCAAAAAAGAACTGAGACATTTTTCTTAGATGAAAGACAAAGAGATATTGATGAACTTGAAATCATTTATGAAACAAATAAAAAAGAGCAAGAAATTCTAAAATTGTCTTCTGAAAATGAAATAAGATCCATTAAAATGGAGAATCAAAGGGCTAAACAGAGGTATATTTTAATTGCATCAGGCATTATGTTTTTTATTATGATTGTATTAATTGTTCAATCTCTTAAAGCCCGTAAAGTTAACCAAAAGCTTAAAATGTTAAATGACAAGCTAAGTGAGATTTCAATTAAAGATTCACTAACAGGATTATATAACAGGCACTACCTAATTTCTCAGATAGATGATGAAATAGCAGAGCTAAGAAAAAAGACGTCAAGAGACAGCATGATTATAGATAAGTTGGTATTTTTCATGATTGATATTGACTTTTTCAAGAATGTGAATGATAAATATGGGCATTTTGCTGGAGATGAAGTTTTAAAAGAGTTTGCATCAAGACTCATTCATTTATTTAATACATCTGATCTTGTAGTTCGTTGGGGTGGAGAAGAATTTCTTGTAATGGCAAAAGATATAACCCAGGAAGAAGCACATATTTTTGCTAACAAGATTAGAACCTGCATCAAGCAAACGCCTTTTATTACACAAGACCAAACGATTAATATAACATGTTCTATTGGCTATTGCACCTATCCATTTTTCAAAAATGACACAAATAGTCTTTCATGGGAACATGCAGTACAGCTTGCAGATAAAGCCTTATATAAGGCAAAAAAAGATGGAAGAGACACAGTAGTTGGTATTTCTAACAGTGATGATGCTAATGAGAAGCAAGCTGAGAAAGTTATAATAGAAGATCGAGAAAAGGCCATTGAATTAGGGATATTAAAGTATATTAGTCTCGCTAATTGATATAAATAGACAAGTATGGGTTCAAATCAAAGGTTTTCAGAGTTTCGGTTAGAATAACCGATTGCTGGAAGCCTTATTTTTTATCCTAATATCAGGGATTTATTCAAAAATATAGATAAGTTTCTTTTGGATGAGTAGATAAAATAACTTAAATATAGATGATGAAGAAAAATAGTGCAAAATGTCGAAAAACATAATAAATATATGCGTATTGTAGTGAATTTGCACATATGGTACAATAAAAATATATAATTCATAAAAAATAGATCCATGAATAGTGGCAATCTTTTTTAGGAGAGAGTATTACTTAACAAATAAGGCTGTAAGCCAAGTTAGGACAATGAGTATACTATAAAAAATACTTGATGCAGAGAAAAGTAGAAAAACCGATTGAAATTATTGTGAAGGGGAATTCGGGGCAGTCTACCTAATCTTGTTGACGAAACATAAAACATAGTAAGGCGATATTAGTTATTCTAAGATTCGCAAGTTTCAACAATGAGAGGAGAAATAGTTTATGCGTATAAAAATCAAAAGAGGGGATAAAAATAGCCGATCGAGTTTAATTATAATTCTATTGATAAGTATTCTAATTGTCGCGGTCATATATTTTGTCTATGGTACAGGCGGAACGAAAAAGGTATTTGTACACTTAATGTATATTCCAATCATTTTATCTTCCATATTTGGAGGAGCTTTTGTTGGTTTAACGGTAGGCATGCTTTGTGGTTTATTGGTAGGGCCTTTCATGCCTCTTGATGTGTCTAATGGTATTATGCAGGATCCAATAAATTGGATCTCTCGGTTATTTATTTTTTCATTGATTGGTTTTATATCAGGATATATGATTGACAGAATAAATAAGTTAAATAGAGAGAGACAAGAAAGAAATCTAAAAAGCCCTTTTTATAACCTTCCTAATCTACAGAAGCTCTTACATGATATTGAAGACAGAGTCAACTTAAAAGAGAATTTTAAACTCATATCAATTAAGTTAACCAACTTGCAAGAAATAGAAAAATATGTTGATAATAAACTTGTATTTGATATAGTTGATAACTTGGCGAACAAGTTAATACATTGTTGTCAGAGAGAAGCTATTTATTCCTATGAAAAAGATGAACTCATTTTACTTGTATGTGAGACTTGTGATGGCGGTTATGAAGATAAAGCTAAAACGATTTTGGATGATTATTTTGCTTCTCCTATTTCCATGAACGGGTATAAAATCAGAGTAGCATTAAAAGTAGGCTTTTATGTATATCAAGGTGAGGAGAATTCACCAATTGGAATATACAACAAAGCTCGTATAGCTTATGAACAAGGTGAAGCCAAGGAATCAGGTATTTATTATTATGATGACAATTTAGCAAGCAAAAGAAGAGAGATACAGAATATTACTGGAGAGTTATTTGAATCTATTGAGCGTGGTGAATTGTATGTCATGTATCAGCCTAAAATTGACATCATAAACAATAAGATTTCAGGTGTTGAAGCATTAGTGAGATGGAAAAGAAATGGTAATGAAATTGTTATGCCCAATACCTTTATTCCTATAGCGGAAGAGATTGGTTTTATCACTAAAATTTCAAAGTTTGTTTTTGACAATATGACAACACAGATGAAAATTTGGGACAGTAAAGGCATGCATATTAAGTGGGCTATTAACACATCTGTACATGATCTAAGTGATGATAACTATATTTCATGGACTAAAGATATCATTGCGAGCAAAAATGTTAATTCATCTGATATTGAAATTGAAATAACAGAAAGGGTTATAGCCTATGATGATACAACATTAATAGATAAAATGCTTTTACTAAAAGAAAGTGGACATCCCATTTCTATTGATGATTTTGGAACAGGGTACAACTCGCTAAAAAGTATAGGCGAAATACCCTTTGATAAACTAAAAATTGATAAATACTTTATAAATAGAATTAATAAACCTGAAATGTCAGAACTGATAAAACTCATTATAGAATACGCCCATACATTTGGCAAAATAATTATCGCTGAAGGTGTTGAGACTGAGGAGCAACTAAATATACTTAAAAGACTAAAGTGTGATGTAGTTCAAGGATACTATTATAGTAAGCCACTATTACCAGAAGACTTAGAAAAATTTTACATAAATTTTATTAAAGAATAGGATTTGAAAGAGAACTAAAAACCCCCCTATAATTGAGTTAGATCTGATGATCCAAAATCAATTATAGGGGGGTAATTTAATGATATAATCGCAAATGAAATCAAGTACTTTTTTCTGTTATTCTATATGATATAGGTAGATGGTCGAAAGAGTGAAAGGGGTAATGTCAAAGTGGCACAAGTGCATACAGGAAACTTGCTTTTGCTCTAAAAGATATCTGTGACACGGATAACAGTATTTTGAATATTGCTGTGAAGTATGGATTTTCCTCTCATGAAGCATTTGCCCGAGCGTTTAAGGACTCTGACCTTAATAGAGGTTCCAAAAGGCGAGTATATTGTTTTTGAACATGGTCCATTTGATCGTGAAACAGAAAGCCAGAGTGTAGAAGCAAAAATTGAATTAGCCATGAAATCATTTGATTATGAAAACAGTGGCTATCGTTTGGATTTGGCTCCTGGCAGAGTATTTTATTTCTATTATGATAGCGAGCGATTTTTTAAATATATTAGGCCAGTATATAAAACAGAGGGCACTAATTAAGCATAACTTATTTTGTCTTGATTTTTGAGATCCAACGAGTTCTTGCAGTATCTTATTTGATGAGAATATTGCAGAAACCAAAGGTATACGAACATATGATGACGACCATATAAAAAAATATGAAAGTACATTTAACGTTATGTTTGAAACAAGTGGAAAGTTATGGTTACAGAAGACAAAAGGGCATTTTATTAGAACAGGAAGAATATTAAAGCTATAGTAGGTCATTCTATCCCAACTTTAGATTTGAGCAAGAATCAAAAATCCTGTAAAGCCATATGAAGATGCTTTACAGGATTTTTATGCATAAAATTATGCATCTGGGGTGACTAGTTCACTTTTTTTGAGAATCAACAGAAGCAATATCCCTGCAAGTGAGAGGGTTATTGTATCTGAAATTGGTTGTGCCCAAAGTAACCCCTTGAATGAAAAGCGATTACTAAGTAAAAACAAAAGTGGGATATAGAATAGACCTTGACGGGCAATTGACAATATCAGTGAGGCTTTAGCCTTTCCGAATGCCTGTATAGTAGTGGAAGCAAGCATTTGTGGACCAAGCACTAAGAATGACCACATATAGATTGTCAAGACAGTCACACCTTCAGTTATGACCCCTGGCAGAGGCGTAAAGATGTTAATTAGGTTAGATGCAAATATTCCAAATAGGATGGTCAGCACGATGCCTATGGCTGCTGTCATAAGCATACCTTCTCTTATTATGCCCTTTACACGAGGGAAATTCTTTGAGCCATAATTATAGCCCACAAGTGGTTGGCAGCCTGCTGCAAAGCCCATGAAAATAAATGTTCCAATATACATTAGTTTTGCAGCGACGCCCATGCCAGCCACCGCATTTTCTCCGTATGGCTTTGCAAGGTTGTTGCAGACGATCATTGCACCACTCATTAAGAACTGACTGAGTGCGGCAGGAATACCAATGCCAAAGGTTTGTCCCCATATTTTCTTGTCGCCAGAAATGAATTTTAATTTGAATTTTACTAGAGATTTATTGGATAGATAATAATACATGTAATAGCAAAGTGCAGCAGTGTTGCCTAAAACTGTGGCAACTGCAGCACCTCCGATACCCATATCAAAACCGAAGATGAATAAAGGGTCAAGGATGACATTAACCACAGTTCCTATCAGCATTCCAGTCATGGATGGCATGATTGCACCCTCGCTACGAAGAAGCTGACCACCAGCGTAGTTAAGCATGACTGGGATTGTTCCAATAAACATAATATATGCATAACTATATGCATATGGATACACCGCTTCTGTAGCACCGAGCATAGTGATAAAAGGCTTTAAAAATATAAGACCTACTGCCATCACTAGGATACCTAGTCCAGTGGTAATGGCTATGCCTGTTGATAGCGTTTTGTTTGCGGATTGATTATCTTTTTTACCAAGGCAGCGTGAGATATAGGAAGCAGAACCTGTGCTAACGATTGTAGCGATTGCCATCATCAGCATAAAAATTGGTGTTGTTATATTCGCAGCAGCAAGCTGATTGGGGTCGCCGAGCTTGCCGACAAAGAATGTATCAACGAGATTATAGAGTACCTGTACCATCATGCCGAGGACAACAGGTATTGACATTTTTAATATGGCTTTTCTAACTGGGGTATTACTCATTAATTCTGTTTGTTTATTTGAAGTCATCTTTTTTTTTCCTCCATTTCTATACACTTTTGATTAATCTCTTTTGCTTTTTCAAGTAAACGTATGCAGTAGTTATGAAACTGCTTTTTTTCATCATCTGACAAACATGATTCTATGTTTTGGAACCACTCATCATATACATCCACGACATCTGCAATCGTTTCCTTACCTGCACTAGTAATATTCAAGATATTTTTACGCCTGTTATCAGGATTTTGGATACGCTCAATAAGCCCTCTTTTTTCAAGGGACAAAATAGCTTTCGCTACTGTGGTCTTATCCAGCATAAGGAAATTTGCAATCATATCCTGATAAGCATCACTGTGGAAATAGAGAAATGTGCAGATTTTATGCTCTGTATCAGATACGCCAACTTCTCGTATTTTAGTGTGGCTATATCTTTTTGCGTATTTTAAAAGTAAATTTATTGTATTAAAATCCATTGATTACTCCTTTATGGTTGAAATATAAACAGTTGAATATGCAACTATTAAAGTTTAAGTCTTTTTTCTGTGGTTGTCAATAACATTTAGATACTAAAAGCTTTTTTCTAGGATTTACTATTTATACCGTACATGACTCAAAAATCACTTATATTTTATTAATGGGAGATGTCAAACACTTGTAAACAGACTTTATTAGTGCTATTCTATTTTTGTTGATGTAATATATAAAACTTGGAGATAATTTGAAATTTAATGTAATAGTTAAATAAAATAGTAAGTAAGCAAAAAAATTACATTTATATTAATACATGGGGAGGGGAATGGTCATAAAAAGATTCATATTTGCTATAGGACTAATTTTAATGACGCTTGCATTAGCAATGAGCGGATGCTCAAAAAAACCTAATGAAAAATCCTTTGGAGGGGTTTGTGAATTGTACTTGGAGGCACTACCAGAAGGATATGAGCAGTTGCCCGAGGGTGTAAGAGAGGACATGCATATTTCTATATCCTTAAAAAGTGTATCATCAAATAAGAAATATAGAGTTAGACTGACTAAAGCTAATGGTTATCGTCAGTCTTTGAATGTGGTTCCAGGTACATATAATGTTGTTAAACTAAATGCACTAGATAAAGGCGTTGTAATGTTTGATGTTAAGGCAAGAGTTAAATCGGTAACAGTAGGCAAGGATCAGTTAGCTGAGGTGCCACTATATGCTGTAAATTCGTCAGATCTTATACATGCACTACAAAACAATCAGCCAACAGATGAAATCCTTAGGAGTGATATCTACTCTAGAAAAGTGCAGTATAAAGGGGAAATAATAGATTTACAGAATATAAGAGAAGAGATGGGATTTACTAATACTAAAACGAACCAGAGGTTATCCCCAAAAGAAACTTATCAAATTCCTTCTGCGTCTAAAGATGGGGTATCAATAATAGTGCAAAACCAATCAAGTGTTAATGCTCCTGTTAGCGAAGCAACATTTGTAGGTGTTTCTTTTTCCACCAATAATGTAATCTTCCCAAAAGGGATTACATTAGGAACAAGTCTATATGATATAGCACATGCTCAAGATGGCCTGCTAGGGACACCAGACTACTGTGAAGGTTCAGCATTTGTAGGAGCAGAATTTGAAAGCACAACATTGGTTTATATTGATAAGGATTCTGGAGATCGCATAAGTTTTTATGTTCAGCCGGGCAATTTATATGTAAGCTCTATAACATATGAATTCGCTAAATATGAGTAAAAAGGAGCTACATAATGACATCTGTTTTAAAAGTATTTAAAATTAATTTATTAGCCCTCTTAGCTTTTCCATTTCTATTAGTTTCGATAGTTGCAAAATTAATACTCAAGGCACTTGAGAAAACATTGGTATTCATTAGCGTTGGGATTACGTTATTTGTATTATATCTACTCAGTCTAATATTTAAGAATCCAAGTTCAATTTTAAATGGAATCGCACTTATTATAGTAGTAATCATTTTGGGTGGTATTATTACTATTATTATGATTTGGGTTTTTTCTATGATTGCATCTATTGCCACATCATTATTTACAATGCTTCGTACGATTATATATGGGATCTTAGGCTTTATATTTGAAATGGGTCACGAGTCTTATTCTAAATTTTATGATATTTGCAAAAGTGACTATGAAGACCTACTTAGCCAATCAAGTTCAAAATCTTTGACTTTTGGCTGTGTGTTTTGGCATCTATTAAAAGGATTTAATTTTGTAATCACAAAGCTTTTTTCATTTGCTTTGCCTTTATCCCTATTAGTTAGTATAGGGATAACTGGTTACTCTATATACTTTGTTCATAGTACAATCATGAAAACCTTTGGCATTGGTATATTTAGATATTTGAAGCTATTTCCAACAGCAGAAACGGTATTTGCAGTGCTCTATTTTGTAGTAGCATTATTTGCTGCTGTTACTGTTCTTCTTTCACTTGGTGAAGAATGGAGCGAGTGGGGCAAGCTGTTAGACCTTTCAACTGGTGATTACAAAGCTTATACTGAAATGCAGCTCATGGATGTTCAAGAAGGCTGGTCAAATAATTCTTTTGAGGATGGGAAAAATACAGAGCGTTGCCAGCAATATATGAACACATTAAATGAACTGGTTAATGAATATGAAGCTTTACAGCAACAGGTGGACATTGCAATGCGTATGAAACAAAATTCAGCTCTTGCTTATAAATTTAGTGAGTATGCAACGCTTCTCAATGAAATATTAAAGCAAACGTCTAACTTCAAAACCAATATTAGTTCAAAAGTATTTGAAACGCAATTTATACCACAGATTGAACAAGTAAATAAATTATCAAAAGAGATTATGAAAGATTTAATGCGCATCTTTAATAAAGATGGTTTTGCCACAAGTAAAAGCAATACTATAGACTTTTTTGAGGGCTGCAACTCTGAAGAAGATTTCAAAAAAAGATATAAGGCACTAAGTAAGGTTTACCATCCAGATGCTGGTGGCCATGAAGAAACCTTTAAGACATTATCCAATCAATATGAGGAAAAGATTAAGGATATTCAACTGTAAATTTGTGACAACTGAGCGATTTTTTGCTCAGTTTTTTTATGCAAAAAGCTTTGGATAATGATCCTGTAGGTTAAAAGTATAATATAATTTGAATAATATATATGATGTGAAATGTATTTTATTTGTGATATAATTATACTATATTTTTTTATTTGCCATTTATGAAAACAAGAGTCATATAGTCTCATAAGTTTGATAATGGAGGGGATAGCATGCAGGAAAAGATATTATTTCAACATGTAAGGAAGATTAATAGGATTTTGAATAGGGTACTTTTTGTATTTGGAGCTGTTATGATAATCGCACATATTATTACCCGTAATTCAAACAATATTGTGCCACTTTGGATCATGATGATTGCAACCTTTCTGAGCTTGTTTTTAATGTATAGTAAAAAGGATGTTGCGGCCAGCTATGTAATGGTTATATCAGCTTTGATGCTCGTTATTCCTTCAATGACAGGTAAGTTTGCTTTCATACTAGTTATGATACCAATCAGTATTAGTGCACTATATTTAAACAAACGGATTTTTTTGATTATGGGAAGCATTACCAATGTCAGTATGATTATAACACAATTGATTATATCAAATTCAGATATACAGAGTGCCTCGTTTTCTATGGTCAACTTGCTTCTGGTAACAAGCATACTATTCTTTTTAACAAAAGAGGGTGAAAAGCTTATACAAAGAGGGATTCAAAATGAATCTCAAACAAGGATACTATTAGAGGAGCTTCAAAATAATATAGATGTCATTAAGACAAACACATCAGTATTAAACACTGATATATCCCAAGGGAATGAAAATCTTGGGATCATTCATGAAATTAATAACTCAATCACTCAAGCTACTCAAGACATTACTATGGGTATTGTTGATCAAAATAAAAGTGTTACTCAGATTAATCAAATGATAAAAGATGCAGATAAGAAAGTGGCTGAGCTGACAGACTTCTCAAACCAGCTGGCAAGTGTTTCTGGGCATGCAAGTGACGAAGTAAAAGAAGGATCAGAAAAGATAAATACCATGGACAAGCAAATGGGTATTATTAATCAAGCAGTTACAAAATCTTTAGAGACTGTTCAAGAGCTCAATGAAAATATTGATGATATAAATAATTTTCTATCTGCAATTACTGAAATTGCAGAACAAACAAATTTACTTGCCTTAAATGCAGCAATTGAAGCGGCTAGAGCTGGAGAATCAGGAAAAGGTTTTACAGTAGTAGCACAAGAGGTTAGGAAATTGGCTGACCAAAGTGCATTTACTGTAAAACAGATTATTAAAATAATACATCAAATAAAAGATAAGACGAAAAATGTTCTTGAGGAAGTGGATAAAGGACGTATAGCGACTCAGGATGGAGAGGTAGTTGTACATACTGTGAATCAGAGCTTTGATATGATTCAAAAATCTTTTAAGGACATTGACAGATACATTGCAGACGAAATTAGTAGGATTGGAAATATTGCTGAGTTGTTTTCACATATTAATCAAGAGATAGAAAGTATTACAAGTGTTTCCAATGTGCAGGCTACATCAACACAGGAGCTTGTGGCAACATTGGAAGAACATAACGGCTACATAGAAGGTATGTATAAACTCATGCAAGACATTAAAGATTCTAGTAACAAATTGCAGGTTATTATTAAGTAATTCATGCTGAAAGATACACTTTTTTTATGATCATAAAAGTTTTATAGGACATGACAATTTTAAGACATTGTTTATTTATGTTAACTAGCGTATAATGAATACATAAAATGATATTTATGTTGTTTTTCGCTCAATGAAATAATACAGATATAAATAAAGAAAGTGTGTGTAAAAAGCTGGAGGATTAAGCAATGGTATTATATTTTTCAGGTACAGGAAATACAGAATATATAGCAAAATTGATTGCTGATGGTTTAGAAGATGAATCCATCAATTTGTTTGATAGAATTAGGAATAATGATAAATCGCCTCTGTATTCAGACAAGACTTATGTTATTTGTGCTCCTATCTATGTTTGTGAAATGCCTTTGTTTTTGATTGATTATTTAAAGTCAGTGGAATTTAATGGAAATAATAATGTGTATTTTATTTTTACAAGTGGTGGTTATTGTGGTAGTGCAAAGGTCCAAGCAAAATTATTTTCACTAAAAAAGAAATTAAAATGTCTAGGATGCACAGAATTTGTTATGCCAAGAAACTATGTTGCCAATAATAGATATGCTATGGATAACGAAACAGTCATTCACACAAAAATTGAAACCGCCACCCAAAAAGTAAAACAAGTTATAGAAGATATTAAAAATGAAAACAAACTTAAAAGTCGTCATGTCTGGCTTTTTGAAACTTTGATTATTGCTCCTTTTGCACCACTATGGACAAAATATAAGCTCGTTGCAAAGGATTTTTATACTACAGATGCTTGTATAGGATGCAAGATTTGTGAAAAGGCTTGTCCTTTAAATAATATTGAAATGGTCGATAAAAGACCTAAATGGGGAGAAAATTGTACCCATTGTATGGCATGTATTGCAAAATGTCCTAAACATGCAATAGAATTTGGAAATAAAACTCAAGGTAAACCAAGATATCTTTTAAAAGACTATGTGGACCATTCCTGCAATAGATAGCATAAAAAGGCGGGTAGCGCTCTATAGATGAATGCTATAATCAAACCACAGCAGGAGAGGCGTGTATCATGTGATTGGATGGATAGAGGGTATTCAAAATGCAATTCAGTATATTGAGAATAATCTTACAGAGGAACTAAGTATTTCTGAAATTGCTGAAAAGGCATGCCTTTCAGCTTTTCATTTTCAGAGGATTTTCAGTATACTGTGTGGTTTTACAGTAGGAGAGTATATCAGGAGCCGTAGGCTAAGTATTGCAGCAGAAGAACTTTCTAAGGCGGATGCTAAGGTGATTGCTGATAACTATATACCATGGAATGAAGTTCCTAGTGGCTATGAAACAAGAGTAATTTCTGATGGAACATGGGTAGTATTTCCATGCAGAGGCCCGTTGCCAAAAGCACTTCAGGATGTAAACACAAAAATATGGAGTGAGTGGTTACCAAATTGTAAAGAATATAAGCTTACAGGAAATTATAGTATAGAAACATATTATGCCCCTCCTAGTGAGAACTCAGATCATTATTATTGTGAAATATGGATACCAGTAGTGAAGGCTTAGTGAAAAAAATATGTATTGTAGTGATGCGTTATCAAAGATATCTCTAGAGCTTCATTATTGATATAATATACTTATTAAGATATAATATTATTAAGTATTTAATGTTAATAAAGAAGTATTCAACTTGTGCACATACGGGGGAAAAATACACCCGTAAATATAAAAAAAAGGAGAATATTTATGAGGAGTTTCACTACATTAGATTTACAATATGCACACAGATTTTATGGATTTAAAGGTGAAGCACAGTATTTACATGGCCATACAGGAATCCTTACACTTGAAGTTGAAGATACTGTCAACTCTGGAGTTAATATGGTCTTTCCATGTAATGAGATCAAAAAAACCGCTTGGGAAGTATTACAAAACTTTGACCACGCACTGGTTTTAAGGGAAGACGACCCATTACTTCCTGCTATTCTCGGAGTGTACGAAGCACAAGGTATTAAGGATGGGACACCAACCAATAAGCAAAAAGGTCCGGCTTTCAAGACAGAACTTGCAATAGCATATCCAGAATGTCGTTTAGTTGTTACTAAGGAAACAATGACTGTTGAAGGTATGATTAAAATTGTTTACGATTTGCTAAAAGATAAATTAAATATCGTTAAGATTACGTTTACAAGTGGCGTAAATGGTGCCACAGAAGAATATGAACCACAAAAGGATATTGACCGTTGCTCGTTATGCGGCATTGCGTTAAACGAAAAGGGTGTGTGCCCTAAATGTGGCTATAAGAAATAAACTAATTTAATTTTTATTTTTAAATAAAGCGAAACTTATCAGGCACTATACTAAAGATTTTGATATGCTTCCGATCGAGTAGATAGGAGGCATACCAAAATGTGTAGAGTGCCTTGATTTTATTGTTTTGTATTAACATCCACCATCACACTAGATTTAAATTAAGCATAGGCTATCATATAACAAACAAAAGTGACGGTTGGAATTTGCCTCTGGTGGGAAAACTAACCAAAAGCAAAGTAGAGGAGAGAATGACATGAAAAAACGATTGCTTAGTATTCTTCTGTGTTCCAGTATTATTATGTCACTTGTTCCAAAAGCGGCATTTGCTACAACGACTACTGACTATTTTGATGCGTCCAACTGGATGTATCAAGGCAATGATACGGATTATGCGGTTGACGTATTCTACCTCTATCCTACAGTGATAGATGATGCTAACCAGCCTGATGTGGCGAAAATGAATGATAAAGCCAAGTGGATTGCTGGTAAGGCGTTTCAAAAAACAGGTGCAGCTTTTGAGAGCTACTGCAATATCTATGCACCTTATTACCGCCAGGTGAACCTGACAAAAGCCAAAGAGATTGGAAACAGTGACTTAGAGAAGTTTTGCCGAAGCAACGGCCCTGGTGCAGATGTCTTTGCTGCACTAGATTATTATTTCGCACATTTCAACAATGGAAAACCCTTTATTTTAGTTGGACACTCTCAAGGCTCTACTTTGCTGAAATATGTACTGGATACTTATATGAAAAAGCACCCAGAATATCAAAAGCAAATGATTGCAACCTATGTGGTGGGCATATCCGTTACCCAGGAGTGGCTTAATGAGAATCCCCATCTAAAGTTTGCACAGGGTGAAAGGGACACAGGCGTCATTATCTCTTGGAATACAGAGGGCCCTAACCCTACTGGGAAGAATTTGGTCGTGGAAGAGGGTGCCATCGCCATCAACCCCATCAACTGGAGAAGAGATGAAACCCCAGCCACAGTAACAGAAAATCGTGGGAGCTTACTTGTGGATATGACAACTTGGACTGCCACACCTGTCTTTGGTATTGCAGATGCTACTGTGAATCTTAAGCGGGGCACTGTGGTTTGTACTACAAGCCAAGATTATAGTAACCCAGATGTGTTTGGCAACCAAAGCTTTCATAGCCATGACTACGATTTTTATTTTGAAAACATCAAGGAGAATGGAAGGATGCGTATAGCATCTTATTTTGGCCAATTGGATGCCTATGAGGGGGCTAAACCCTATGTGATTGCACATCGTGGAGCCTCTTCTGATGCTCCTGAAAATACCATGCCTGCCTTCCAAAAGGCAGCTGAATTGGGAGTAGACGGAATAGAGACTGACGTTCAGCTGACCCTTGATAAAGAACTTGTGATCAGCCACAACTACTCTATTGATGGAATTAGTAATGGTAAGGGACTCATTCGTGAAAAGACTCTCTCTGAACTAAAGACCTACGATTTTGGTTCTTGGTATAGCAAGGCGTTTACTGGTGTGAAGATTGCCACATTGGCTGAGGTTTTGGAGCAGTGCAAGGATTTTAAGATTATCAACATTGAGCTTAAGGCTCCAGTAGAGCGTGATGAGAGCTACATTATCAAGGTGGCAGATACCATCAAAGCGTCTGGTGTGATGGATAAGGTCATCGTATCTGGATTTGATCATACCTTGCTTAGGGATTTAAAAAATTATTTACCTGAGCTAAAGGTAGGGGCATTGACTCTGCCCAATATTGTTGGAACGCTGGCGAAATACGATATAGATATTGCTAACTATATCCCTGCTGATAAGGTTTTAACGACCCTCAAGGTTGAAGATATCAAACCTATCCCTAAGAACGAGGCAAATGTTATTTTGAACCTTGGAATTACTGGAAACACTGCTGAAGCTATTATTTACGAGTTGGCTCAGTCTTCAGGAGCTATGTTCCCTGGGGCTAATTGGACAACCGTAGAGGAGCAGATTAAATTGCAGTCTAATCTGACAAAATATGTGGATGGTTTAGATTTCAAAATTGACTTTTTACATCCTGAGTATAACACCTTGCTAGAACATCCTGAGGTCGTGGATGAGATGCACAGCCGCGGAATTGGTGTGAATGTTTGGACGCCCAACGATGCAGAAAAACTAGAGCAGCTTTATTCCATTGGTGTGGATGGTGTGATTACTGATAAACCTGAGTTGGCAAAAAAGATGTTGAAGCTTAATAGTATGTGTGTCGATGTGAACACAGAAAATTAGTATGTATTTATACCTTTAATATGTTTCTATGAGAAACAGTTGAAGGTATATTTTTTTTATCATTAGTTATAAGAAAATAAAGGACTTATTTTACAATAGAATAAGATCAATGATATGATAGGTACATAATGATGCTATAAAATAGGCATACAGTAAAGATATTTGTATTGTTTAATTGATATATAAATATAAGAGCAAGGAGTTATTATGAAAATAATAAAAAAGGTCATAGAAGTTTTAAATCTTTTAATTGTACTAGGTGCATACATATTTATTGGTGTACGTGCTGCACAGATTAGTTTTGAAAAGGATAGCAAATATTCATTTCTGATTTTAGTTGGTTTCATGGTATATTCCATGGTTGCAATGCTTCTTCACATCATTCTTCATGAAGGAGGACATTTAATCGCAGGATTAGCTACTGGATATGAGTTTACCAGTTTTCGAGTAGGTTCACTAGCGTGGATTAAAGACAAAGAAGGGAAAATTCGCTTAAAAAGAATGAAAATTCAAGGTACTGATGGCCAATGCCTCTTGCGTCCACCTAAGGTAGCTATAGAAGAATGTCCCTACAAGTGGTACCATTTGTCTGGTGGGCTTATGAATATTGGATTAGGCGTAGTTTGTGTTTTTCTATATCTTTTTTTATTGCCAAAGAATTATATTACTTATGCACTATTTGAAGAATTTGGCGTGTTGGGTATTGCTATTGGTCTGGCAAACTTGATTCCTTGCAAAGCGAATGGCGTGCAAAATGATGGCTATAATCTGCTTGAAATTGGTAAGGACATCAATACAAAGAAATGTATCAACATGATCCTTGAAATAAATGCTTTGTTAACTGTGGCTGATTCTTATGCAGATTTACCGAAGGAATTGATAGAAGAAATTAAAGCTATAGATTTTTCCAAAATGGATATTACCAATGCATCTATTGCCAATGCCCTTAATTATCAAGCCTCAATGTATTTTGCAGAAGGGGATTATGAGAAGGCCTATCAGTTGCAAAAATGCCTTCTGGATGCACCAGGTGTCATAGAAATTATTAAATATGAAGCAAGGTGTGAATGCCTATTTTATGAGATCGTACATGAGCAAAATAATGAAGTAATTGAAGAGCTATATGATAAGCAGCTCCAGAAGTATGTCAAAGTTACAGAAATGTATCCTTCTAGACAACGTTTATTGTATGCATATTATAAGCTTTATATGAAAGACGAGCAAAAAGCAAACGAAGCCTATGAAAAGCTAAAAAAGTTGGTAGATACCTATATGATAAAGGCAGATGCATTGTTAGAATTAGAGGTTGTAACGAAAATTAAGGCTGGAGAAATTTAAGTTATAGGATGTAAATATGACGCTACAACTGCTTTAAATATACAGATTGGTTGATTGGAGGAACTATGAAAATAAAGAAGGTTCTAGTATTTATTGCTTTAATTACTTTGCTCTATGTTTTATGGGTAACCATTAGTATTGTTTCTTATAGTCATATAAATGAATCAACAAAAGCAGATGCCGTGATTGTTTTAGGTGCAGGGGTATGGGGCGATAAGCCTTCACCAGTTTTTGAGGAAAGAATCAATCATGCCATCTGGCTATATAAGCATGGATATGTTGATCAATTGATTTTTACTGGAGGAATAGGTAAGGGGAATGATTACTCAGACTCAAGTATTGCCAAAAAGTATGCAATAGAGTACTTAATACCTGAGGAAGATATTTATATTGAAGAACAATCAACGATAACTGAGGAAAATATTTTCTATGCAGCTAAAATTGTGGATGAATACAATATGTCAACAGTCATTATTGTTAGTGATCCTTTACATATGAAAAGGGCCATGCTCATGGCAAAAGATTATGGCCTAGAGGCATATTCTTCACCTACGACAACATCAGCGTATAAGACGATGAAAAGTAAAGTTCCTTTTTTAGCGAGGGAAGTATTTTTTTACATAGGGTATAGAGCATATAGATTATTTTATTAATCTAAAAATGATGTTACTGCAGAGTTTAAAACAATGTTAAAGCTTTGATGATGTGAGGTGATTTTGTGAAACTTGAGATGGAAAAGGTTCGCTCTGAAAAGTACTACAGTGTAGGTTATGTGCTGAGCATAGATAAATATGTATTAGCATGCGTTGTTCCATGGATTGCTTGGTATAATAGATATTATGAAATTACTAAAGATGAATATGATTCTTTTGGATCTATCAAATTGGATGAACTTGCACAGTTATTATATGAACAGGAGATACAAACTACACGTTTTCTTTGTTCTGATAAGAATGAAGAGAATACGGCTGAACAACTTAAGTTAAGGAAGCAATCAAAAGGGTAAATCATAGAACAATAACAATCTAATTCACAAGCAAAAGATGGTACAAATTGTGGCAGTTATTCATATTCTAAACTATATAATTGAGTTGGAGATGATATAATTTGTCTACAGTTACAACATTACAGAATATTGAAGATTGTGCTATTTCCAGAACTTCAATTTGTTGCTGGAGAAATCACGCATCAAGTTATTTCAGAAAGAACTTAATGGATTTCTTTTTGTAGCTACTAACTACCTATTAAAGAGTATTTTAGTTAAATAAGTGAACAGAGGTTTATTAAAGAGCAAAAAGATATGGTGGTTATAGGGCACCATATCTTTTTGCTCTTTAAATTTAAATTATAAGAATATAAAGAAATCCTTTTACAATATAATAAGACAAATGATATGATATTTGTGATGCTGATTTATATCATTCTTCATGAAACTGAACATTTAATTGCTGGATTAGCTACTGAACAAGAAGTAATAGATGCGGTAGTGATAGTAGTTTACTTTGGAGAGATATTAGGTAAACAAGATATTTATTTGATGTATGTGAATGTTCATTCTGCTCATATGAACAAAATATAGAAAAAGGATTTTGCGTATATTGCGATTCAGAACAAGAAGAAAGTTAGAAAAGGGGGATGTCAATAATGAGAAAACTAGCAAGTATTAAAACTATATCAGATTTAATTCCTATTGAGAATAAAGACAGAATTGAGTTAGCAATCATTGATGGTTGGCAAGTAATTGTTAAGAAAGGGGAATATCAAAAAGGAGATAAAACTGTTTTTGTTGAGATTGACTCTGTATTACCTAATAAGCCAGAATTTGAATTCCTTAGTAAGAACGAATTTCGTATTAAGACTATGAAGATGTCAGGGGTTCTATCACAGGGAATATGTTTCCCACTATCTATACTTCCACAAGATAGAGAATACGAAGTCGACCAGGATGTAACATCTATTATTGGAATAAAGCAATATGAACAGACTATAGACACAGATCCGACAACTACAAAAGAACTTGACGAAAAATACCAAAGACCGATATATCAATTTCTCTTTAAGTTTGAGTGGATTAGAAAACTTCTTCTATCTAACAAACAGACTGAGGAATTTCCTTCGTTCATCTCTAAGACTGACGAGATAAGAATACAGAATATTCCTCACATTATGAGCAATAAAGATATAAAGTATATTGTTCGTGAGAAAATAGATGGACAAAGTGGTACGTTTTTCCTAAAGAGAATGAGAAAGAAGTATTTTTGGCAAAGAGATAGCTTTGACTTCGGCGTTTGTTCAAGAAATCTTCGCCTATGGGACGAAACAGATTCTAGCTATTGGTTTGTGGCTAAGAAATACAGCATCAAAATGGTTCTAATGTCTCTAATTGGAGATCATGATTTTGTGGCAATCCAAGGAGAATGTGTTGCCCCTAATGTTCAAGGAAATAAGTATGGAGTGACTGAGCCTGACTTATATGCATTTAATTTGATATATCCCACTGGAAACGTTCTATGTATAGAAGGAGAAAATATTTTGAAGGAGTATGGGATCAAGTGGTGCCCTCTTGTTTGTGAAAACTATACGCTCCCCGACTCTGTAAATGAACTTTTAGAGTATGCAACAGGAAAATCTGCTTTGAAAGATACGCTTCGAGAAGGCGTCGTGTTGAGAAATTATGAAAAAGCAATTTCTTTTAAGGCAGTTAGTCCAAATTTCCTACTAAAACATAATGAATAAAGAAGGAGATAAAGTTAGTGGAAGCTTGGGTTTAATAGGGGAGCAAGGAATACTTTTGTGAGAAGTAATTGTTAGACGTTACGACATTAGCTCGTTTGCCCAACAGATATTGTCTGATCATTTTAAAAGTGAAGCGAAGGAGGAAGAATATGAGATGATATTACTGTCTGTTAAGAAGACAGATAAAAAATACTTAGTTTTTATATCTCTAACAATTTTTTGTTGGGGATATTTTTATGCTACTTTATTTTGTAATACATTTTCCTTTTTTATTTTCCACCTTTTTGTTCGATTGTAGGATTTATATAACCTTCTTTTAGAGATAATATTAATACATAGAGGCGAGGCTTAAAAAATTCAACTTAAGGAGGACGAGCTCTATGAGATTTAATAAACGATGGTTGACAGTTATGTTAGCAGGAGTAATGGCATTATCCATGGCTGGATGTTCAGGTTCAAAAACAGAAACACCTAACGAACAATCACAAGTTCAAACACAGGCTCAGGAAAATAACACGGAAGAAGAAAATGTATTAATAGTATATACAGCAAGAAGCGAAGAATTAAATAAAGCGGTGATTGCTGAATTTGAAAGAGAAACAGGAATAAAAGTGGAATTAGTTACAGCAGGTACAGGAGAACTCCTTAAACGTGCAGAATCAGAAAAAGAAAACCCACTAGGCGATATTTTCTGGGTAGCAGACCGCACGATGCTTGCTTCATCTGAGGACTTGTTCATGCAATATGTTTCAAAAGAAGATGAAAATATGATAACTGGATTCCAGAATACAACTGGCTATTTCTCACCAGCTTTTTCAGATCCTCCAGTTCTAATTGTTAATAAAGATTTAAAGGGTGACATGGAAATCAATGGTTTTGAGGATTTATTAAATCCAGAGTTAAAAGGCAAGATTGCTTTTGGTGATCCTGTGAACTCTAGCTCAGCATTTCAGTCTTTAGTGGCTATGCTATATGCGATGGGTGATAACAATGATCCAATGTCAGATAGTGCATGGAACTATGTAGATCAATTTATTAAGAATCTTGATGGCAAAATGAGTAATAGCTCTAGCCAAGTATATAAAGGTGTAGCAGAAGGAGAATATGTTGTAGGACTTACTTGGGAAGACCCAGCGGCTAAATATGTAAAAGAAGGTGCTAATGTTGAAGTAGTATTCCCAGAAGAAGGAACTATTTTCCCAGGTGAATCTGTGCAGATTTTGAAGAATTGCATGCATCCAGAAAATGCAAAGAAATTTGTAGACTTCATGTTATCTGAAAAAGTTCAAAATAATGTAGGATCTGAACTCACAGTTCGTCCTCTTAGAAAAGATGCAACACTAGCAGATTATATGACACCACAGGCTAATATTAAATTATTTAATAACTATGATGAAGGATGGGTTTCTGCAAATAAATTAGACATTACAAGCAAATTTAGTGAGCACCTAGAATCATCCATGGATTGATCCCCCATTAAATAAAAAATAGATTTTGAAACAGGGCCGCTTTAAGAATGCCATATCGAGAAGAAAAATCGAATGACAAACAAAAGTGGCCCTAAGTATTTAAGTACTTTATAAAAGGAGAGGGCAAATAATGAGCGTAGCAATTAATATAAACAATGTTGTAAAGTGTTTTGGGAAAGACACAGTAATCAATGGACTATCATTAGATATTAAACCAGGAGAATTTTTTACATTACTTGGACCCTCTGGTTGTGGAAAGACCACACTCCTTCGTATGATTATTGGATTTAATTCCATTGAAGGTGGAGAGATTAAGGTGGATGGGAAAGTAATCAATGATATTCCTACGAATAAGAGAAATATGGGTATGGTCTTTCAAAACTATGCGATATGAACTGATATAATAAAGTTGTAACACCATAGTAGAAATAGATTGTATAATTATTTCAAAGACTAAGGAGTTAAAACACATGCAAAAGAAAATATATGAAAAGACTTTAAAAGATAAGATAATACGCTTACACCTAGAAGAAGGACGTACGATTAATAGCCTTAACAAAGAATACCAATTGGGTTCAGGAACTCTTAATAAATGGCTTAAAGCTTACCGTGAAGAATGTGCGACTAATCCTGAAAAAGAGGTTGAGAAAGATATTTATAAAGAAAATCTTTCCTTACGTAAAGAACTTGAAGAACTTAAAAAGGAGAACCTCTTCCTAAAAAAGGCGGCAGCCTTCTTCGACAAAGAAATCGACTAGAAATCTATCAGTTTATCCAGAAAAATCATCCCGAATTTGGTGTAAGATGGCTTCTAAGAAAATTCAACTTATCCCCTAATGCCTACTATAACTTTCTAAAAAACAGAAAGTCT